>NZ_JBXWNR010000003.1:0-315396 GCF_059610465.1 Ruegeria sp. CDSC085
GACGGCAACAGAGCCGTCGAAGCCAAGGTCAAGGCCGAAGTCGCAGACCTCTGCGCCAAATTCCCGATCTATCCGAACTTGTAATCGGCCCATCTTCCAACATAAAACGGCGTCCCGGCGGCGCCGTTCTTTTTTTCAGACCACTTGCCCATACAACTGAATGCTGGCGTCAGAGATACCGTTGGGCCAAGCGCCGTGGTTACACGGCGCGGCTTTGATCAACCGTCAGATGACGGCTCTTTAAGTACATCCTCCAACAATTTTTCATTTCGCGCCTCTTCAATCCGATTGATGCGATCCTCGGCCGAGCGCGCGTCGAAGCGATATTTGACCACGTTTATCAGGCTAAGCGTCAGCAGAACGATACCCATGCCCCAATAGCCCTTGGTAGCCAGCGGAACATCGGTCGACAGGTACAGTGAAATAGCCAGCAAAGCGTAGGCAACAGCAACGCCTGCGCCGTTCAACATGAGAATAGGGGCATTTTCGTTTCGATTGATCATTGGAAGTCTCCTGTTGTCAAAGCATGTTGATATTGGTCGATTTTCAATTGTCTGTTTGCGCCTTGAGACGCTTCAGAACATCTGATGCGGTTGCCCGCGTTTTGGGGCCATATCCGGCTTCTTCCATTCGGGCAGTAAGGTTTAAGTGGTCCATCCCGGCGTCAATCTCTTGCAAGATTTCGGATTGCTCGAACGGGTCATCCTGTTTCATCACGCGAGCAATCAGCGCCTCAGCTTCGTCTATCGGGCTGTCGCCGCCCAGATGTCGGTTCAGCAACTTTTGCAGCCCTTGCTCTCGTTTTACGGCGCGTGCAGAGATTGCACCTTGCTTGAGATCCAGAATGCGGCGGCTCGCCGCCTGAACTGAATGGCGCAATTGCAGGATGCGCGCTTCGAGTCGGCCCTCGGTCTGTTTGCGCAGCGCCAATTCGTTTTCCAGATCTGCAACCGCCTGCGCCGCGGTTTGGGCAAGATCCTGTCGATCGTCCTCCAACGCCTGACACGCCCGCGCCATCAGGTCGTCAATACGGGCTTGCAGGGTCTCGACCTGTCGGATTTCACTACGCTGCTTCTGAATCAGGCTGGCCAGCGTCAGCTTTGCCGCCTTGAGGTTCTGTTCTGCTTCGCGGATTTTCTGATCAATCAGTTCAATAGAAAAACTGTCCCTCAAGCGGTTTTCGGCCTTGGCGTTTGCACCATCAATCAAGGTCTTCAGGGTACTGAACATGTGTTCCTCCATTTCATGAACATCGTTCACATCATGGAGATAACAACCCAATGAACGCCGTTCAAGTATTTTTGTGAACACCGTTCAGGAAACTATTTGTTTCCAATACGTGAAAGAACCTGCGCGATCATGCGTTCGATCTGTTCTGGCGGCACACCTGAAATGCGGTTTTCAAGCCCAAGGGTGACGATCCCGTGAACCGACGAGAACAGCGCGCGCGTCATCAGATCCATCTCAACCCGATCCAGTTCGGGAAACAGTTCGCTGACCGGCTCAGCAATGAAGGAAAACAACTCTTTCAACGCGTTGCGATACCAGTCGGGCACAGGGCCATCATCGGACATCTGCAAGTCGAACAAGGCCCGCCACAGGTTCGCGTTTTCATCGGCGAAATACAGATAAGCCGTGCTCATGACAATCAACCGCTGCACCGGAGGTTCACTGCCGTCAAAAGACGTACCGACTGCCTGCCCCAGACGTTTGAACGTACGCCCGTTCACGGCCATGACAATTGCGTTGAGATCCTCGAATACGTTGTAAATCGCGCCCAGCGCACATCCGGCATCTTTGGCCAGATCCCGTGCCCGAAGGTCGCTCAGGCCATTCTGGTCAATGCGGGTTTCTGCCGCCTCGACCAGCTTTTCGCGGAGCAGTTCACGCCGGATCTGTGCTTTCGTTGACATCGCGCCCTCGGGATTGAACCACGTTCAGAACTCAGCGCATAGTCCAGAATGCAAGGTCAGATCAAGCCGCGCCACCACAGAAAGACCAGCAGCAGTGTCGCCAATGCCAGCATGTTGAAAGCCAGCCCTCCCAACAGGCCGAGGAACCAGCCCCATCTGCGGTCGGCAAGGTTGATGGACCCCAGATGATCCTGCACCACATCGGACGCCTTGATCAGCTTGGGATTATCCAGAACCAGCCTCAGCTTGGGATGAGATGCCATCGCCTCGGCCCGGGCCAGAAACAGCGCCTGCTTGTAGACGCGGCGCGGCAGTCGGCGTTTGGCCTTGCGGATCGACGCCTCGAGCGTCCTGTCGCGCACTCCAATTTTTGCGCGCAGCAAAACAACCGTCTCGGCGATCCGGGTTTGAATGTCTGGGTCCTGCGACATATGTTGCCTCCTGCGGGGGCAATCTAATGGCAGCTACAAAGACCTACAATGGGGCTGGTCGTTTCCAGCGGTGACTTGTATCACGCGAAACATGCTGAACACGATAGTACATGGTGAACCAACCGCCCGACCGCCTCTTGTGATTGCCCATGGCCTATATGGATCGGCCCGAAATTGGGGCGTGATTGCCAGACGGTTATCGGACGAGCGGCAAGTTGTTGCAGTCGACATGCGTAACCACGCCTACAGTGCGTGGGATCCTTGCCATGACTATCCCCAACTGGCGCAGGATATTGCCGACGTCATCGAGCAGATTGGCGGGACAGCAGATGTGCTAGGGCATTCAATGGGCGGGAAGGCCGCGATGACACTTGCGCTGCAACACGGCGCCCTGGTGAACAAAATGGTGATCGCAGATATTGCGCCGGTGAAATACACGCACAGCCAAATTCAGTTTATCGAAGCCATGCGTGCCGTGGACTTCTCGCGCATTGCACGCCGCTCGGATGCCGAGCAGCAATTGGCCGAGCAGGGCGTTGAAAAAGCATTGCAGAGCTTTTTCACCCAATCGCTGGACATCAAGGGAAAGCGTTGGTTGCTGAACCTGGATGTGTTGGCAGACCAGATGCCAAATATCATGGGCTTTCCAGATCTGGACGCCCTGTGGCAAGGTTCCGCGCTGTTCCTGTCAGGGGGCGCGTCAGACTACGTCCTGCCTGAGCATCGCGATAAAATCCGCACGTTGTTTCCCGGAGCGCGTTTTGCCAAAATCCCCGGTGCCGGACATTGGCTGCATGCCGAAAAACCGCGTGAGTTCGAAGCTGCCGTCAGGACATTCCTGAACGCCTGATCACGCGCCTTGATACAGCCGCCGGGCCACCATCCAGGATGCCGGAGCGGCGAGTACAGCCCCTGCGGCTGCGGCGCCAACGATCGCGCTGACAGACACCATTCCAGCCGACAGCACGGCGATAATGGCCGAACCTGACAGAGCAGTTGCAATCAGTGAATACAACATAGCGGCAAGACGAAACATGGCCGGGTTTTCCTTCTGATGACTTCCGGCCAAATGTTTCACGATTCGAATGTGTTGCACTTTGATTTGTGTCAGATGCAGGCTGTTCCGGACCTAGGATTTGACGGTTTCACCGCCTCCATTCACCCAGTCGGCCAACCCACCGAGATTATACACCTTCTGATATCCCATATCCTTCAGAAGCTTTCCGGCCAAAGCCGCGCGCCCACCTGATGCGCAGTACAACACGATGGGGCGTTCCTTGCGCAGTTCGGGGTCATGTGATTGCAATGCATCGTCTGCCCGAAATTCCAGCATGCCACGGGGTATATGATGCGCCCCGGCGGCGCGACCAGTGTTTTCCAGCTCATTCGCATCGCGAATATCCAGCAGCAGCCCCCCCTGTTCGATCATGGCCTTTGCCTGGGCAGTATCGATACGCTCGACCACCGCATTGGCGGCCTCCATCATGTCTTTGACCGTCACCGGCATGCAAGTTCTCCTCTACGTCGCCGCGCAGAGGTTAACATGCGAGAATTAGAAGGTGTAGGCGTGAAGGAGAGCGACCGCGTTATTGCTCCCGAAACGCGCGCGACATGCTGTCTGATACCGGTTTGGCGATATAGGCCGCAAAGGTGCGTTCTTCGGTTTGAATCATGATTTCAGCGGGCATCCCCGGGGTCGGAACAAAGCCGCTGACGCGGTGCAACTCATCCGGAGTGAGTGAGATCCGCGCCAGATAGACTTCTTGCGGAACACCGGTCGAATCCTCAAGCAGTGAATCGGCCGAGATATAGAAGACTTCTCCGTACAAAACAGGCGTCGTGCGCTGATTCAATGCGATCAGGCGTACAGTGGCGGTCTGCCCCGTAACAACACTGTCAATCTCGGTGCGCGGAATCTGTGCCTCGATGATCAGGGGCGCATCTGCGGGCAGTATCTCGGCTATCGGTTCCCCGGTTTCAATCACACCGCCCGGCGTATGATAGTGCAATCGCACCACCGTTCCGGTCACAGGCGCGCGCACTACGGCCCGGTCAAGAACGCTGCGGGCCTGACGGGATTTTTCACGAACGCTTTCCAGATCGGCTTCGATAACGCCCAGTTCGTCCAGCGCGGCCTCACGATAGGCGGACCGCGTACGCGTAATCTGTTCGTCATATTTCAGCAGCATCTGGTTGATTTCGGCGGCTTCCGCCTGCAACCGGGCCTGCTGCCCTTCGGCTTCGGCCTGAACACGACGGATGGTGTTCAAATCCCCTTTGCGAACAAGGCCTTTCTCGAACAGCTGGCTCTTGGCCTCAAACTCCTCCTGCAATATCTCGGCTCGCCGGGTCATGCTGTCCAGCTGAGCCTCAAATCCGCTGGCCCGGATTTTCAGCGCTTCCATGTTGCGTTCCAACAGCGCCAAGTCATTCAGCAGAGTCTTGCGCGACACATCGAAGCTGAGCTTTTGCCCGTCAAGAATGGCCATTATTTCAACATCTTTGGCGGCTTCGATCAGTTCCGGCGAAAACACGAGGCGGTCGCGTTCCCCGTACTCCGCCAGCAGCCGCTCGGTCATAGCCTGAAGGCGCAGCTTGCGAATAAACAGCTCACGCTCATTGGCCTGGGCCGAAGTCTGATCCAACGTCATCAGCACCTGACCCGCCTGAACCGACTGACCTTCCACAACTTTGATGTCTTCGATGATGCCGCCCTCAAGGTGTTGTACTATCTTGTTCCGACCCGTGGCGACGAAGCTGCCTTGCGCGATGACCGCAGCGGCCAGCGGAGCGCTGAAGGACCAGACCCCGAAACCGCCGAAACACACGACAAGCATGACCAGCCCGATCACAATGAACCTGTTGATCGAGCGTGGAACCTCAGCATACCACACATCTGGATCATTGTCGGAGTTGTTCACAGGTACGAGGTCGTTCATGGTCAGCCCCCCTGCCGGCCTTCAATGCCGGTCTGTTTGCGCGGCCCATTGAGCTGCTGAAGAACCTGGTCTCGCTGACCGAACAGGGCCACGCGCCCGTCGGTCAAAAGCATGATCTTGTCGACAACATTCAACAGCGTTGGTTTCTGCGTGATAACAACCACGGTGATCTTGCTCGCACGCGCCTGCTCAATGGCACGCGCAAGCGCTTTGTCCCCAGCGACGTCAAGGTTTGAGTTCGGCTCATCCAGCACAACCATTTTGGGGTTGCCAAAGAATGCCCGCGCCAGTGCGATACGTTGTTTCTGACCACCGGATAAGGGCGACCCATCAGCGGCCACCACGGTCTCATATCCCTGCGGCAGGGTCGCAATCATGTTATGAACATCGGCCAGAACGGCGGCATCGTGAATCTGTTCGTCTGTGGCATCCACCCGCATCCGTCCGATATTGTCCTTGATCGTGCCGGGGAATAGCTGAACATCCTGTGGCAGGTAGCCGATGCTTTCGCCAAACTGGCGCGGGTCCCAGTTGCGGATGTCCATCAGGTCAAGCCTTACACTACCCGATGTGGGCAGAATGGACCCGACAAGAGTTTTCCCAAGCGTGGTTTTCCCCGCACCTGAATTGCCGATAATGGCCAGTGTTTCGCCGGGAACCAGCGAGAACGTAATACCGTTCAGAACCACGCGTTTGGTTCCGCCCGGCACATAGAGCAGACGTTCGACATCCAGACGACCTTCGGGGCGAGGCAAGCGCAGTTTTTCGTATTGCAGGGCCGAGGTCGATAGCAGCGCCTTGATCCGCCCATAAGACCCGCGTGTCAGCAGATAGCTGTTCCACCCTTCAATCGAGCCTTCAATTGGCGCAAAGGCGCGCCCGGCAATGATCGAGGCCGCAATCACCATACCACCCGTGATCTCTCCCTGCAGGGCCAGAAACGCGCCCCAGCCCAGTATTCCGATCTGCGTCAGCAGGCGAACGGCGCGCGAAATTGCAGCGAAGATCACGTTTCGGTCCTGTGCCCGTACCTGCCAGGTCAATGATTGGGCTGTGTCCCGCCCCCAGATTCGCACTGCTTCGGGGATCATCGCCAAAGCGTTAATGATCTGGCTGTTGCGCGACATCGAATCCAGATGCAGGTTCGCCATGGACTGCGCCTTATTTGCCTCGGCAAACGGCTTGGCTGTCATTTTTTGGTTGATCAGCGCAATCGTCATCAGGATCAGCGCAGTAACCACCACGATCATCCCCAGTTCCGGATGCACCAGAAAAATCATCAGGATGAACAATGGCGCAAACGGCACGTCCAGAAACGAGATCAGCGTACCGGACACCAGGAAACCACGAAGCTGTTGCAGATCGCCCAACGTCTGATACTCGCGCCCGTTTCCATGCAACGACGCATGGGCCGCCGCGCTAAGTACTGGTGCGCCCAGCCGGGCCGCCACCTCAACGCCCGTGCGCATAAGCATGAACCGCCGCACCGCATCGAAGGCAGACTGAAAAACCACCGCCCCCGCAACGATAGCCGTCAGCATGATCAGCGTGTCCAGCGACCGGCTGGTCAGGACCCGGTCACTGATTTGAAACAGATAAATCGGAATCGCCAGGATCAGGACATTCGTGGCGCAGGTCAGGACCAGAACAAACGCAAGATTGCGCCAGATTGCCCGTGTCGAAACGCGTAACGTGCGCTGGAAATCCTCGGGCGGGGTGCGTTTGTGGAAGGTTTGGGGTGGCCCGTTCCCATCACCGCCGCCGGTCTTCGTTTGCAACAGTGGCTGGTTTGCCTTGGCCTCGATCGTGGTGCCTATGCCGCTCTCACCGGGTGCGCGCGCAGAGGGGGTCTTGCGCGCAGTTGAGTCACCGGCGGATGTCGGATCCAGGCCGTCGGCGTCGGCCACCCCATTGCCACCACCCACCGGGTCTTCATCTTGCGCGGGCTGCGGCTGTGCACGCTGATGGGGAGGATCAGCGCGCCGTTGTTCGCGTGCGTGTTTTTGGTCTACGGATTGCTGCGACTCTTCAGTCTCAACCGTCGCATTTTGATCTGGCTCAGGCACACGCATCTCCTGCGTCAGGTGCAATCGGGCTTTGACCTTTTGTGCCCGTGTCGTAGGATCCGGGCCATCGCCAGCGCACTGACGCTGTGGACCCAAACCGCCCTGCCTGTCCAATGGACTGGATAAGAATGGACGGCGCGACGAAAAAACAATCGACATTTACAAACCTTCTGGTCACTCGGTAACAATTCGGGAGGGTCAGGCCAGCATGGTTTGCAGGCCATCATCTGGTGTCGTTGCGTCAGTGGATGGTGCGTTCAATGCCAGTGCGGCATCCGGTTGCGGCATGGACATGTCGTCCATGATTGCAGCGATTGCCTCATTGGTCATCTCGGTGATTTCTTCGTTGTTTGGAACGTCAATCAGGCTGGCTTGATGAAGCAGCAGGTCAGAGTAAGACCCGTCAGCGGCCATAACAGTTGAATCCACACCCATTTTGGTCAGGTTCGCGGCGTTCAACAGGGCGTTGCTGCCAGCGACGACCTCGGTATCGGCTGCATTTGGACCGGACAGGTCAATCTGATCCTGATCCAGCATCATGGTGACCTGCTCAACGATGTTCACCTGCAACAAGTCTCCGTCGATCTTGAGCACGCGCAACTGCTCCATCCCGGCGAACATGGGATCGTTGAGCAACGCATCCTCCAGCGCATCCATATCCGTTTGTTCAAGCGCCATGGCGTCGGACAGGTTCTGTTGCAAATCCTGATGAGTATCTTCGCCTATCGTTTTGACGGACGCGTCATTCATGATCAGGTTTTCATCATCTCCGGTCGTTGCCCCGGGCATACCACCGCTGATGATATCATCATCCATCAGGGCGCTGGTCTGATACAACATATCCACGGAAATCATGTTTCCATCGATCATGATCAGGTCATAAAAGCTGCCCAGCTGTACTATGTCGGTGACATTGAACATCTCGTTATCGCCCATCGCGTACAACGTCGATGCGGCCGAAATCTCTGTCTGAATGTTGTCGATATCCGTGGCGTCGATAACCTGCTTGATGAAGTTTGCCACAACCAGATCACCGTGCACCCAATCCACAACGATGAATTCGGGTTGTCCGGAGGTTCCGGCGGCGTCATCAAGCCAGGGGGCAACGCGGCCTTCGACTTCGATCTTCGAGGACTGAATCACATCGGTGCCACTGCCCGCGCCCGGCGCCCCCACATCCCAATCAGATACAAGCGCAACCTGGCTTATGGCGGTAAGGCTGATCGCCTGCCCTCCGACGGCGATATAGGGGGCATCAACCCAACCTACGGATGCCGAGAAGGCATTGATCGCAAGGTTGCCTCCGGTCACGACAAGGTGTCCGTCGTCAAATTCAGGATCCTTCGACTGATCCCACTCGTCCGGAAGCATGGCCTCTGCCACGTTCTCGCCTGCTTCGTCCTGTTGATGGAACTCAGGCAGAATGTCCGTCCAGACTGGAGCCTCGTCAACATACTTGCCATTGACGATCACACCCAACGCGTCATCGCCATGGAATTGATGCACGGTAACGCCGTCCACGTTCGCGCTCACCGGGGTCAGCATCTGCTGGGCCAGCGCCTCAATCATCTCGGTTGATTTGTAATCCGCGAGTGAAAACGATGGGACTGCCACGCCATGAAACGACAACGCCAGTTCCAGAACCTCTTCGCCCTGAGCGATCAGCGCCTCGGTATCACGAAAGTCTCCTTCGCCCACCGTATCGTTGTCGCGCATGACCACTTTTTGCACAGTGAAGGTCATTGCCGAACCCAATGGCACTGTCTCGGGCCGCAGAACAATCAACTCCGGCGCAGAAGACGAGCCGGATATGCTGTCCGGAACAAATCGCTGAGACACCGCGCTGTCACCATTAAGGATGACCGCTGACTCATACACCGGTCCATCAGGTGCTTGTGGTAATGGCAATTCTGGTTGAGAGGGAAGGAAATTGAATGGCAGGGCTTTATACTCGCCCGACGGGATATCCAGATCAGCTTTGATGTGAATCGAGGTCGGGTCCTCAAGCCCATCTATTTCAGCTTTCCGCCTCAGCGCGCTGAACTCCTCGTACTGATCCCTCAGTCGGGCCTGTTCAATCGTAATTTCGAATGTTCCAACAAAATGCGCTATCGTTTCTGTAATACCGTCAAGTGCCATGTCGGTTATCCTTTATGCCCGCAACGGCTCGAAATTTCCGCTTTGGGTTCAGTTGGGCCGGGGCCGCGTTTTGCGGCCCCGGCATTTTCGAAAGTTGCAAGGCCCGAAAATGCGAGCCCTGCCGTTTGACTTAAACGTCTGTGTCGTCGCTGGCGTGGGACATGGTCATCGAACCACCCACCATGGTCGTATCGACCGTGTTGCCCAGAACGTTGGCGCCCATGATGATCGACTGGTTGAACGCAGACGTATCAACGACTGCTGCAGCCGATGCATAGGACTCTCCGGTTACGATGCCATCGCCACCATTGTTCGCGCCCCAGGCACCACCATTGCCGCCGGCACCACCGTCGCCTGAATAGGCGCCGCCGCCGTTACCACCGGTGATCGTGCCGCCCATGGTATCGCCTGACGTTGCGCTGCCCATCGAAGCTCCGCTGGTTCCGCCGTCCGCGGCGGATGCGCCACCGGCACCACCGTAGCCCGAGTCGGCAGAACCGGTCGCGTCGCCGGAGCCGGTCGATGTAGCATCATTGTCGGAACTGCCTTCGCCACCGTATCCGGCAATTGCCTCGGCCAGGCTGTCAGCCGCGCCGTTTGTATCGGCATCTCCGAAGACGTCCGCTGCTCCGCCATCGCCCGCGGTATTTGCGGCATCGGCAGACCCTGCTCCGTTTCCGGTAGACGTCGATGTTGGCGTTGTACTGCCGCCCGCGCCGCCGTCGCCGTCAGCAGCTGACGTTCCGGTACCGGCCGCATCCGCAGCGCCGTCGGCCGCGTTTGACCCTCCGTTACCGCCGCTGCCGTCGGTATCTTGCGAATTGCTGGCTGCGCCGTTCACGTCACCCGGGCTCTGGTCAATATCCGGCCCGCTTGCCGACTGATCACCAACGCCCTGAGCATCGGAATTCGCGTCAGCGGTTCCACCAGAACCGTCGCCGCCCGAGCCGTCGCCGCCGGAACCGTCGCCGGCTGTTCCGTCGCCACCGGTTCCATCACCGCCGGTTCCGTCACCGCCTTCGCCTGCTTCAGCGTCAATCATGCCCAGCTCTTCCTGCAGAGCCAGGATCGCAGCTTCGACCATCGCGCCGAAGCCACCTTCGCCGTCGCCGCCGGTGCCGTCGCCGCCGGTTCCGTCACCGCCAGTTCCGTCACCGCCAGTTCCGTCGCCACCGGTTCCGGTTCCACCAGAGCCGTCAGCCGAGCTGTCCGCGCCGCTGTCAGCAGTGCCATCCGCTGTGTTGTCACCAGCAGTGGCATCATTTGCGTCGGTGTTGCTGTCGCTGGTGTTCGAGGCCGAACCATCTGCCGCAGCGTTACCATCACCACCGTCCGCTCCGGACGCGTCCGCGGCGTTATCCGCCGTCCCGGTACCCGTTCCAGTCGAGTCGGAGTCGCTGTCGCCGCCGTTTGCGTTACCGGATGCATTCGAACCGGACAGACCCAGCCCCAGACCCAGACCAAACGAATCCGCACTGCCGCCGGCTCCACCAGTACCCGTACCATCTGCACTTGTGCTGCCATCGTTGTCAGACGACGCTGAGCCATCCGCGGCACCACCATCTCCACCGGTACTGTCACCGTCGGATCCTGCGCCCGCCATACCAACACCATTGCTGGCATTGCTCGCGTCACCGGTCGATCCGCCCCGGCCGCCGCTGGAATCGGCATCGGCACTGCCGGTGTCACCACCGTCAGCCCACGCGTGGCTACCCAGCGTTGATGAATCGGCCGCACCACCATAGCTGGTTCCGCCGTCACCCGATTTACCGCCGGTAGCATCCGAACTGATGCCTTCAGCCGCAGTTGCCGTGCCACCATTGGCGTCGCCGTTCTGGTAGAAGTCGGCATTGTTGGATACGCTTGGTGAATCCAACGTGTCATCATCACTCAGACTGGCGACCTGGCTGTTCACGGATGACATCGCTGTTCCGGCGCCATCCATCGAGACATCCAGATTCATGTCATCGCCGGGATCATAGGTCAGATCGCGGCCAGCCGTGATCACGTCACCCACTGTCGCCGAGTCGCCGAGATCCAGATCAACCTGATCGTCGTCGCGCGGAATCCACTCGCCGCCGCCGAAATCGATGTTGATTTCGTTGTTGTTGGAGTTGTCGTTGGTGTTGTCTCCGGCATTAAGCGTCTGATCTTGATCCTGACCTTGGTCCTGATCCTGACCCTGGTCCTGACCTTGGTCTTGGCCCTGGTCCTGACCCTGATCCTGGCCTTGGTCCTGACCCTGTTCGTTGGCGTTTTCTACGTTTTGGTCCTGCTGCTGCTGTTGCGCAGTCACGTCGGCTTCGACAAGAGCCTCATCAACCTGAATTTCAACATCCACCGGAGCATCCAGGTTTTCGACAATAATTTCGTCAACGGTCGTTACATTGGTATTGTTTACATTGCGTCTCATAACTAATTCCCATTTCTGGAACGCCTGACCGCCATTCATCTACAAAGCGGCAACGGGCGTGATTGAAACAAAATTCCCCACACAGCGTTCGAACACACTGAATGCGGTAAACATTAGTTTTCCTGAGGCCACCTCCTTTCCCGGCTAAGCCGAAAACGCGACCGTTCTCAATCAATGCTGAAATGCGCAAGGAACGGACACGACAGGGACAGACGCTTTGACAATTAAAGCCCGCCCATGTTTGCAGCGGTATGCGTTCGCGACTAGCTAACTGAAAGTTCTGATACGGTTAACTTGTTGTTTTTAATATTTATTTTGTAAGAATTTGAGGCTACCGCCAAACCACGCCCAAAAGTTCTATATGAAGAAAGTAACAAAAAATAAGTGCAATTGTTTCCGCCAGTTACACAAATTCGCGCAGGAAAACCTAACCAATAGTTCTATATCCCCGACACACGAACTATACCGTCTGGTTGTAGAAATTCACGCTTTCTGCTACAATTAAACATACGTAATTCTTTGATTAGTTAACTACTTTTGCTCCGGTAATTAGATTTCAATAACGCAATTTCCGGTTAACCCCGCTTTGTGAGGGAATGTAATGAGTGAGTCTTTGATCAATAAAACTGGCAGTCACGGTATTTGTTCAGAAGATTTTCCGATTATCTTCCTCGGAAAAGAACTATTCTATTCAAATCAAACTCTAAGAAGCGTTCAAACTGAATATGGGATCTGCGCTTTTCGCTTCGAAACACTCGAGGCCATGCGCGAACATGTTCCGGACAGCGGCAAGATCGTCGTTGTGGATCAGATGTTGATCGAAGACCTGTTGGCGCGTCCCAGGGCATATACCAATAGTACAGGTTCCGGTTGCCTTGCCTTTGCCTATCGCAAGGAGGATTCGGCCAGACACATGTTCGAAAGCTGGAACCGTGCGCAGTTTGGAGATGTTGGCTTTCTGCCGATGAATGTCGCACCGGACGCGTGGCGCGCCATCCTCAGATTGCTGATGCATGAAGAACTATATCTTCCCAGTTTTCTGGCTGACTGTGTCTCTTCCCCCTGTCAACAAGCGACTGATAGACCTCGGGACCGGGAAACTATTGCATCGAACGGCGTGGATCGGCATGCACAATACTCCAAGCTGACACGCCGCGAAAAGCAGGTTCTGCAACTGGTCTCACAAGGCAAAAGCAACAAACTGATTGCGGCCAAGCTGGGCATCACAGAACACACGGTCAAGCTGCACATGCATAATGTTGTCGGCAAGATCGGTGTCAGCAACCGGACGGCGGCGGCTCATTTCTATTTCGAGGTTGCGCCTCATGAGGCGCAGCAGACAGCCTTTGACTGATCCTTTTGAAGCCCGGTTCGACCGCCTGATCCTTTTGGTCGGCAGGCTGAACTATATGTGGACCAACACCGAGAGCCTGTTGATCCACCTGATCGCCGGGCTGACCGACACGTCGAAGGACGTTGCCGTCATCATTTTCCTGACTTTGAACACCACCCGGGCGCGAATCGATCTGGTTGAAAGACTTGCAAAAATGGAAGGGCGTCCGGCCCTGATCCGCGATCCGATCCTTGAGCATACACAACGGCTGGCCAAGCTTTCTGGTATTCGCAACAAGTACAACCATTGCATCTATTCCTTCGACCCTGAAAGCGGAAACCCGAAAACAATCCTAATGCGGATTGCTGACCGCAAAACCGACATAAAACTCGGCCGTGAAGACACCGTCGACGAGAATGCCCTGCGCCAGATCGAAGCAGTCGTTGAACAGCTGTCAGCCGCAAACAGGGACATTTGGAAACTGATCCGACAATTGGGGTTTCCGGTTTAGGCTAACCATTATGGCACAATTGAACAGCGGAGTTTTGTGGGGTCATCGCAGCACTCGCAAGATCGCCGCCGCGCATTCGGCCAAGCACATGTAAGTCATTGCACAATTTCAGAATTCTTGTGTGGTGCGGGCGGTGAGCACCATGTTTCCGTTGCAACATGGTGCAAATAAAAAACGTACTCTGTTGCTAGTGTTGGGTTTTGCAAATTTCACTTGTAGCAACTTGTGTCAACATGTTGCAAGTCAACCCACAGCAAGTGTGGGGCAGATATGGCAAGAGGCGATAACTGGCTTTCCGTAACTCAAGTAAAGAACGTGCCTTCCGGCAGCGTCATTCAAGACGGCGGCGGGCTATCCCTAAAAACGTCAAAGAATGGCGGGCGCTGGTTTTACCGATTCCAAGTTAACGGCAAGCGTCGGGACATGGGGTTGGGTTCATATCCTGACATGTCGCTATCGGACGCGCGCAGGGAGCGTTCAAAGTGGGCCGCTTATGCTGAGCGCGGCGAAGATCCGATTGCAGAGCGTGAGCGTCAGAGACTTGAAGCGGAAAACAGCCAAAACGACCCGACCTTTGAGGAAGTGGCGGCAATGGTGTTTGAGGCGCGGAAGGAAAGTCTTCGCGGTGATGGTGTACGCGGACGCTGGTTCTCCCCCTTAAAGCTCTATGTAACGTCAAGATTAGCAAGCGCCGTGTCAGCACCCTAGCTGCGCGTGACATTCACGACGCGCTGAAACCGATCTGGCGCATCAAACACGAAACCGCAGACAAAGCCCTCTATCGAAAACGGATGGTGCTACGTCAGGCGAAGCTTATGGACTACGAGGTAAAACCGCTCATCTGTGACAAAGCTCGTCATATGCTCGGATATGCAGATCGGGTTTCACAGCCCCTTCCCGCGACACCATGGCAAGAAGTTCCTGATTTATATTCGAGACTCGACAAAGAACACCCCTCTTACCTGGATCTGCGCTTCACGATTTTGAGGCGGCGCGGGGAATGCCGGTGCGCGGGGCTCGTTTCAGTGAGATTGACGGCGACGTGTAGACTGTCCCGCAAGAACGGATGAAGGGAGAACGGGGCAAGGTGCAAGATTTCCGCATTCCGCTCTCAAACGAAGCGCTGAACGTCGTCGAGCAATGCAGATCCACGGCCCTAAACGACTTCCTTTTTCCCAGCCCGCGCGCTGCGGGCGGTGTGAGCGACGTAGCAATGTCAATGGTATTGAAGCATTTGAATGAAGCCGGGCGTGTCAATGGCTTCCACACGTCGTTCAGGACGTGGGTGCAGGATACCTAGGCGGCAGGGTTCGAAGTCGCTGAAACTGCGCTGGCCCATATAGTCGGCAACAAGGTCGAGCGGGCCTATGCGCGCTCGGATCTGCTGGATAAGCGGCGCATCCTCATGCAGAAGTAGGCCGATTACGTGAGCCAGACTGAGGCAAAGGTCGTGCAGCTTCGCGGTTAGATCGGCGGCGGCTCGGTTCGTCTACGACACAATTTTTGTACACTCTGGGGGCTAGACCTAGAAACAAGCATATTTCAACTGCAGTTTCACGCCAAATTGCGGACGGTCGGCTGAATTTTGGCTGAGACCGAATTGCGGACGAAGCACCAAGTCGCTGCGGCTGCGCCAAGGCCTGCTTTTGCCAGGCTGTCATCCATTCCCTGTTTGATGTGAGTACGCATCTGCGTCAAACCATCCTCGTGAAGCCTGAACTTCCATCTCATGGTTCAAATCCCATTCCTCCCAACCATGGATTTTGAGAGGATTGCCACTGGTTGCGTCATGCCCCGTGAAAGTCCACAGAAAGAGCGCGTGCTGCCCGGAAATGCGCACGTCATCGCAGGTGAGCGTCAGGTCTGGCACATCTCTGAAAAAGCCATCTGCCATATCCTGCACCCGGTCCCGACCGGACCACGGCTCACCCAGATTGATCACGATCTCGCCGTCCCGGGCATAAAATGAAGCAACGGCCTCAGCGGATTTCGAGTTCCAGGCATTTGTGTAATCCTGTGCCATTTGCGCGATTTTCATGGTGTCCATCTTAACTTCCTCTGTGACTTCAGTTGTCTCAGGAATGTCACCGAACCACTACGTTTGCGCTTGAGGAAGACCTTGGGAAACTCTTAGGATTCTCCTGTGATTGACCCAATTGCGAAAGAAGACACAGTGCGAGCTATGCAAAAGTACAAGTTTGGCAGTTTTGTTCTCGACCCCGAGCAGCACAGTCTGATGCATTCAGGAGCACCGGTTTCGATTGAACCGAAGGTGTTCGATCTCTTGTTGCTTTTGGTGAAAAACGCAGGTGAGTTGATCAGCCGCGACACATTGATCGAACGCATCTGGCAAGGGCGTATTGTCTCAGAATCTGCGATCAGCGCCTGCGTTGCCGCAGCGCGACGCGCGGTCGGCGATGACGGGCAATCTCAGGCAGTAATCCGAACCGTGGCGCGGCGCGGCTTTTTATGTTGTGCCGAGGTGGAGGTTGTTGAAACCGCAGATGATGCCCAATCCAGAGAGCTTTCGCTACGGCTCCAGTTCACGAAAAACCGCGAAGACAAGTCTCTCGCCTATACCGTAACAGGCGAAGGGCCTCCGATCATCTACACGACTTTTGGCGGAACCAGTATCGAAGCCGACTGGAATTCCCCGTTTTTTCGCCCGTTGCTCGACGCAATCCGCGCGAATAACACGCTGGTACGCTTCGACGAAATGGGCAGCGGCCATTCTGATCTTGAAATGGACTCCGCAGGGGTCGAGGCCGTCGCCTATGATCTGTTGAGTGTTGCCGATGCCATCGGGCTGGACCGGTTCAGCTTGTTCAGCCAATCGGGCTCGGCCCTTTCCGCGGTATTTCTGGCCGCGCACTATCCAGACCGGGTTCAATCCATGGTTTTGAATGGCGGTTATGTTGAAGGCCGGAATGTGCGGCAGAACACCACTGGCACCCCAGAAATGCTGGGCATGATCTCCGAAGGGTGGGACAAGCCTGACAGTAGTTTCCTATTGGCCTATTCGTTGCTTTACTTCCCAGAAGGCCCGCTGGATCTGGCCAAGGATATCGTCGAGATCCTGCAAAAGTCCTGTCCGGCAGAAAACATGTTGCGCATGCGGAAATCGCATAGCGATGCGTCGGTGGCTGACCTCTTGCCCATGGTGCAATGCCCAACGTTTATCGTTCATGCCCGCAACGATTCAATCCACCCGCTGTCCCAGGCCCGCAAATTGGCCGCAGGCATCGCAAGTTCTGAACTACTGGTTCTGGATTCGGCAAATCACGTTCCCATGCCCAAAAGCCCGGATTGGAACGCATTTCTGGAGGCCACGCTGAACTTCTTAAATGGGAATATGGATCACTTTAGAAAGCCAAATACTCAGTAGCGATCAGCGCTACTTCTACCCAATCTGTGCAAAGCTACTTAATAACTTCAGACATTCACCCAACGCGCGGCATCAGTTGCTTTGGGCTCAAAGTGGACCTTCGCTGTATCTGCGATGAATGCCTGCCATACGGACTTGCCCGACGTTCGCACCTAATGTGTTTATCCACCCGAATGGCCAAAACATTGTCATTCACGATCATCGCAGCGAATGATGGCTTTGAACTTGAATCTTGCATGTTAGCTGTCATTTCGATCCGATTCAATTTCGCTACCGTAACTACAACAGCGCAAGGTTAAAAAAGGAAGTAGGCCAATGAAACGAGTTAATGCTCTGAAGCTAAGTAAGCTTGTGAGTTCGACGTTGTTGGCCGTGGCTATAACGACCCAATCCGCCTTGGCATGCACAGGAATCGTTCTTAAGTCGGCAGACGGCGCAACAGTGCCTGCGCGGACCATGGAATTTGGTTTTGACATTCAGTCAAATATTTTTGCGGTTCCATCCGGGACATCGATTGAAACACTCGGTTTGAATCCTGATGTGACGGGCTTCGCGTACGAGGCAAAATACGGCTTTCTTGGTGCAAACGGATTGGACATGCCAATTGTGTTTGATGGCGTTAACACAGAAGGCTTATACTTTGGCGCTTTTTACTTTGCCGGTGACGCGGTATTCTCTGAATTGACGGGTGAAAATCGCGACCGTGCCGTTTCATCCGAAGAAATGGGAAACTGGATTCTTGGCCAGTTCTCCACAGTCGCTGAAGTTAAAGCGGCACTTCCATCCATTGACGTCGTGGGTACGTACGTGGCCGAAATTGACGGATTTGCGCCGTTTCACTATGCGGTGACAGACTCAACGGGCACCTCAATTGTTATTGAGTACACCAAGAGCGGCCTTACAGTTTATGACAACACAGTTAATGCTGTCACAAACAACCCATCTTACAATTGGCACCTGACCAATCTCAGAAATTATGTTGGCCTCCAAAGTGAAAATCGCGGTTTGATGACAGTAGGCTCAGAAAACATCGCGCCATTCGGACAAGGCAGCGGCCTGTTGGGCTTACCGGGTGACCATTCATCTCCAGCTCGATTTGTCCGAGCTGTTGCTTTCGCGAACACATCTCTTCCGTCTGATGACGTGGACGACGCAATATTTAAAGCATTCCACATCTTGAACGTTTTTGACATTCCAAAGGGCTCTATTCGCGAGGCAGTTGGCGATGGCATACACACTGACTACACACTATGGACGTCAGCAGCTGACACAACCAACGCGCGTTATTTTTATAAAACGTATTTGACCCAAAGCGTTGAGAGCATTGACGTTAAGAAAGCTGTGTCGTCGATAAAAGAGCCTACAACGCTTATCATGGAAAGCGGTTTCAAGGTCCGTGACAGAACGGGTGAGTTTTAATATCGGTGACTGGTAAATTTCCTTTTTTGATTGCCCGATTGGTGGACTCGGTTCCGCCAAGGGCATCAGAGGCAAATGCGACAGCATCGTAATACGAACTCCGTAATTGACGGTCAAATTTTGGTCGCAACCGGTACTCACTACCTCATGAGATCGAAGACTTAGGCAAAATATCTGCCCGCTGTAACGACTGCTCCGGGCTCGGTGCAGACGTTCGCCCAAATATCGCGAGCGACCGCAATGCGAACAAAACTGCCGTTTGGGCCAAGACGGTTTGGGCGTTGCTGCATAGCAAATGCGTCAATCTTTTTCAGCGGAGTTGAGCCTATATTGGTCCGCTAACGCTTTTGACACGTATCTCCAGTATTACCACACACTGTGGACCGCGTTGTCGGCCAATACCTTTTCTCGTCGCCAGCGCGGGTTCTAGAGACGCCTAAGCGTTTCCAGTTGGGTCATTGATAAAGGTAATGGGAGTAGAAACATGACTAATAGGTTGGACGTTAAATCAACGTGGGATTCAGTAATGAACGAAACTAAGAATCCTCTAAAAAACCAGTCCCTTCCCACCGCCCATTTGCTGATGCAAATGCTGGCCTGGATGTGGAGCGCTATCTTTTCGCTCATGGTTGGAAGCTACTTTGTTTTTGGCGTAACGGCTGCGGCTCACACAATGCTAATTGGCGGTGTTTTTATAACCTTGCTGGTGTTTCAAAAGTCTGAAGCAGCTAGTTCTGATCTACGATAACCCGTAAGGCTCATACAATACCGGGATTGGGGCGCGCGTTTGGAGACATCTTGTGCTGTAAACGAACTGGCACCCACTTTCGTCTCTCGCTCTGACAGCCCTACGCCCAGATAAATATGGTCGAGTTTGGGCTCGGTACAGACGTTCGGCAGAATTCAGTGAATGTCTGCCTTGCGGGACAAGCCGGACTTTTGGGATTTCGCATGCTGGTGACGCAGAAAGCGTTCGCGCCCGCAGCAATGTGTTTTCGGCAATACAGCGGACACCTATTTGCGAGCGTTTGCACGGGCATAAACCGTTAAAGTCCAAACCGCCCGTTCACTGCAGTCAGCACTGACCATCGTGGAGCGCAACGTTGCGGAAAGGTTCAAGCTCAAGCCGAACCTTGATACAACACCAAGCCTGTCGATCTGTCCGAAAGTACTCACATATCACGGCAAGAGGTACCGAAGGGCCGTATCTCAAAAAAAAGCACTTCTCAAATTGTACGTTTTTGTAGGATCAAACCATGTCCCGAGCCTTAATGCAGGACATGATTTGGGTTTGATGCACCCATGCCAAAGCCAACTACATCGAGCATTGCTAAACTGTTACGGCCCGCAACACTTGATCACGCGTCAGGTCATCTCGTGTGCCTTTGACCATGACTTCGCCACGTCGCAACACAACAAACCTGTCGGCAAGATCATATGCGAAGTCGAAATACTGCTCGACTAAGACAATTGCCATTCCGCTCGTCTTTCTGAGGTGCCGGATCACCTCGCCAATCTGTTGGATTATGTTCGGCTGAATACCTTCGGTTGGCTCATCCAGCAGCAGCAGGCGCGGTCTTGTGATCAGTGCACGTGCGATGGCCAACTGTTGCTGCTGCCCGCCGGAAAGGTCGCCCCCGCGCCGGTTTTGCATTTTTTTGAGGACCGGGAACATATCAAAAATATCATCTGGAACGAAATGATCGCTGGCAGGCAGACAGGAGAAGCCTGTTTCCAGATTCTCTCGAACCGTGAGCAATGGGAATATTTCGCGACCTTGAGGGACATATGCCACACCTTTCCAGGCCATCTGATGAGCAGGCAAGATACCCATCTGCTTTCCGTCAAGCTCCAGTTCACCACCGGAACGGGGATGCGCCCCTGAGATTGCCTTCATCAGACTGGTTTTTCCGACACCGTTGGTCCCCATGACGCACGTTACTTCACCCTGTAAAGCTTCCATGGAAATCCCGTTGAGGATTTGCGAGTGCCCATAGTGCAAAGTCAGATCGGTCAGCTTCAACATTTTCTAGCGCCCCAGATAGACGTCGATGACGTCCTGATTTGATGTCACGTGATCAAGACTGCCCTCGGCTAATACTGATCCTTCATGCAAAACCGTTACTTTGCAGTTCAGGCGCCTGACAAATTCCATGTCATGTTCAACGACCACAACCGCGCGGGTCCTTGCAGCTTGAACCAGCAAGTCTGTGGTATGTTCGCGCTCTTGCGGGGTCATGCCTGCGGCGGGTTCGTCAACCAACAGCAGACGTGGGTCCTGCGCAAGCAGCATGCCAATTTCCAACCATTGCTTCTGCCCGTGGCTCAGTTCACCTGACTTCCGGCTCAGTTCCAGATAAAGCCCAATTTCGGTGGCTAGGTCCTCGACCTTCTGCAAATCACTTTTGGACGGACGGTAAAGCAGCACACCAACCCAACCACGATTTTTCTTTAGCGCCATTAGTAGATTATCGCGCACGGACTGATCCTCGAAAACCGTGGGCTTCTGAAACTTCCGCCCGATTCCCGCCTGCGCGATTTTTGCCTCGGTCATATCCAACAAAGATACGGACTTTTCACCCCATATGACCCGCCCCTCATCTGGCCGGGTCTTGCCGGTGATGATGTCCATAAACGTAGTCTTGCCAGCCCCATTCGGGCCAATCACGGAACGTAGCTCCGCTTCACCAATCTGGAAGGACAAGTTGTTGATAGCGCGGAACCCGTCGAAGGTAACCGATACGCCACTTACTTCTAACAAGGTGCTCATTGGCTGGCCTCTTTCTCACGCAAAGCGCCTTCATCCGGTCCCAGATTGGCACCATGCCGATCAGGATGACGCTGGTTGGTATACAAGTCGAACAAACCTCCGATACCTTGCGGAGCAAACAGCGTGACCAGCACAAAGGACACACCCAGCAGCACTTGCCACCAGTCGACCCATTTGATCGTGTAAAAGCCAAGCAGGATATCTGGGGCCTGCCCGCCCGTGAACCACGTGCTCAGCAGGCTGACAAAAGCCGCGCCGATGACCGCACCATACAGGCGGCCCCGGCCGCCGATAGCGACCCAGACGGCCAGATATATTGAGGCGATGGGGGCCATCTCCTCGGGGTTGATAATGCCAGCCTGCGGATAATATAGCGCACCCGCGATTGCGGCGATGCAAGCCGTCAGGGTGAAGACAGCCAACTTGTAGGCTTCGACCGAATAGCCGAGGAACCGAACCCGCGCCTCGTTGTCTCGAATACCGCGCAGGACTGAGCCGAACTTGCCCGACACGATCCATGCCGCCAGCATGTAACCCAGTCCCAACGCCAAAGCCGAAGCCCACAGGAACCAGAGCGAAACAACGTCCTGAGAGACAGTGACACCGGGCAGGTTCTGCAAGCCGGACAAGCCATTGTTGCCGCGCAAACCGCTGTCGTTCTGAAACAGATACAGCGCCAGAGCCAGCGTCATTGCTTGCGTCAGGATCGACAGATAGACGCCGGTCACTCGACTGCGGAAGGCCAGCCAGCCAAAGATCAGTGCCAGCAGGCCAGGCACCACAACGACCAGTATCAACTGCAGCGTCAAGCTGTGCGAAAACGCCCAGATCAGCGGGAATTCGGATGATCCGACTACGCCGAAAATCTGAGTGCCGATGGCGTCCACAACTTCGGCAGGCGTTGCCGGAATGTCGGCTTGTGACAATGACTCGACCACGATCAGCCGGGTGCGTTCATACATCAGCCACATGCCGATCATATAGCCACCGAGCCCGAAGAAAGCGAAATGGCCTAGTGATAGAATGCCGGTGAAACCCCAAACCAGATCCATCGCGACAGCGATCAAACACAGGCACAGGGTCTTGCCCAGCGTTTTGACGAAACTGGTTGAGATCACACCGATCCCGAACCCTTCGGACAGGACAGTTACACCCAGCGTGAACAGCGACAGGATGGCCAGAAAGACCAGCACAGATGGGTTCTTGACCACAAAACTACGTTCCATGGCTCAATCCCCCGCCGCGCGACCTTTGAGGGCAATAATGCCTCGTGGTCGAAATTGGATGAAAATGATGATGAAGATGATCATGTAGGTTTGCGCCGCGAGGGTGTTCGACGGGTTCATCCACTCGATCCCCTTTTGCAGGAACCCGATCATCCCCGCGCCTGCCAGCGCGCCCCAGATGTTGCCGACACCACCGACAACTACGGTCATGAAACTTTGCACGATGTAGTCGTTGCCCAGATCCGACGTGACTTTTGCGAACAGGCCAATGGCCACACCCGCGATCCCAGCAATGCCGGAGCCGAGACCGAAGGTCAGCATATTCACCCGCCCCGGGTTGATACCCATTGATCCGGCCATGCGAGGGTTCTGCGTGACCGCACGCATCTCAAGTCCCAGCCTTGTCCGTTTCATGATGTAAAGGAACAGCCCCAGAAAGATCAGCGCCAGTACGAAGATTGCAATGCGGATATAGCTGATCGAAACCACATCGTTCATCACCCAGGCACCGTCCAGCCAGCCCGGAGCAGTCAGAGGGCGGGCCTGTGTACCAAAGATATTCTTGGCCAGTTGCTGCAAGGCAATCGAGATACCAAAAGTCGCCAGCAGTGTTTCCAACGGGCGGGCATAAAGCCAACGGATCACCAGGCGCTCCATGGCGACGCCCATGGCAAACGTGACGGCGAAAGCCATTGGGATGGCAACGATGATCGATACCGTATGGTCGGGGACGTACTGCTGAACGACATAGCCCGTATAAGCGCCCATCATGATAAATTCGCCATGGGCCATGTTGATTACCCCCATCACTCCGAAAGTGATGGCCAACCCAATGGCGGCAAGGAAATAGATCGAGGCCAGAGAGACCGCGTCCAACGTCAGGTCGAGCGTCTGGTTTAGGCCAACTTTCAGTTCGATCTTCTTTAGCGCTTTTTCGGCAGCGGCGGTTACTTCGATGGACGGCTCGGCATAAGTCTCAAAGAACACATGCGCACCCAGCGCCGTGTCGATATCGGCTTCAGTTACCAGCGCAGGAACAAGTCCGGCTTCAGCCAAAATGCTGTAGGCTTGCGTGCGCGCAGTATTGTTGTTCAGTTGCGCGACCGGGACACCCCCTACGCGACCACCGTCGATGTTCGCAGCCAAAGCCAGGCGGATGTCGTCAGGCAACACATGGGGCGCAGCCAAGTCACTCGCGACCAACAGGTGGTATGCGTCATCCCGCGACAAAGCGTCTGATCCGGGTTCCAAAATGATGGCGACGTTAACATCCGATGGCAGGTCCGCAGCGGTCTTTCGTGAGGTCACGAGTAACGGGTTCAGCGCCGCGCGGACGTCGACACCCAGATCGTTCGACATTTCTTCAATTGCAGCCACGCGGGCCGCAACGTCTTCGTCATATCCAATCGTCAGCAGCCGTTCGAGCCGTTGCTTCTGCGCCTTCAAATCCACATCTGGCTCGTCCTCGATCGAGGCACGAAGAGGTTCGAGCAGTGCGCCCTCGGGATCACGTTGAATGGACTTTAGTGCCGCTAGGCGCTTCTTTCGATCCGGGTCGGTCAACTGAAACTGCACCAGAGCTGTCCCGATCATAGCGCGGACACCGCTGTTGGGCTTCAATTGCTTCAAGTCTGATTTCTCAAAGGTACCGACCACTTTGCCTGTGTCGAAATCGGTCAGTTCGTACGACCGTCCTTCGGCCTTTTTTCCGGCAAAGAACAGACCGTCAGACTTGCGCATCCACATGTCTTTGGCGACCCATGCCTCAAGCATCAACTGCGCTTGCGGCAGCCCACTGGCGGCAAGCGCATCAATCGCCGGTTTGATCGTCTTGCGCGAACTTTTGACAATGATCTCCTGATGATCCTGCAAGATCGGCTGCAGGCCACCGTCTTGCGCGTTGGCGTTCAGGCAGGCAAAGAGAATTGCCAGGCCCGCAAGGAATAGTCTTAACATGTGGTGAAACCCGCGTGTCTTTGGGCAAGGCGGGCGATCACACCCGCCTTGCGTACGATTTAATAGTTCGACAAAGTCTGAACGCAGCTTTCGATCTCGGTGTTGTACATACCGCAGCCGAGATCTTTCCAATCCGATTTCAGCACTGCGGATTCAGGCAGGAAGTCGGTCCATGCGTCGCCCGGTACAACGTCCGTTTCGCTGATGATGTCGAACTGGCCGTCTTCCTGAATCTCACCAATCAGAACCGGCTTAGCCAGATGGTGGTTCGGCAACATCACAGCAGTACCTCCGGTCAGGTTCGGGAATTCCTGCCCGTACATGGCGGCGCGCACAGCGTCTACTTCGGTCGAGCCGGCTTCGGTCGCGGCATTCACCCACATGTTGAAGCCGATGAAATGCGCCTCCATAGGATCGTTGGTCACCCGTTCGTCACCCATAGTGGCTTTCCAGGTTTCGACAAATTCGGCGTTCACATCAGTATCCGCCGACTGGAAATAATTCCAAGCCGCCAAATGGCCGACGAGGTTGGTGGTATCGAGACCGGAAAGTTCTTCCTCACCAACCGAAAAGGCCACGACAGGAATGTCATCTGCCGAAACACCAGCTGCGGCCAGTTCTTTATAGAAACCAATATTGGCGTCTCCGTTGATCGTCGAGATCACACCAACCTTTTTACCATCTTCGCCTAGTGCAACGACGTCAGATACGATTTTGGACCAGTCAGAATGGCCAAAGGGGGTGTAGTTGACGAAGATATCCGCATCCGCGATACCCTTTTGCTTAAGGTAGCTTTCCAAAATATTGTTGGTCGTCCTGGGATAGACATAATCCGTCCCGAGCAGAGCGAACTTCTCAACCCCCAGTTCCTCCAGGAAATAATCGGTCGCAGGGATAGCCTGCTGGTTCGGGGCCGCACCGGTGTAAAAGACATTTTTAGAGCTTTCTTCGCCCTCATACTGAACCGGATAGAACAGCAGTCCGTTCAGCTCTTCGATCACCGGCAGTACTGATTTGCGGCTGACCGAAGTCCAGTTGCCAAAGATCACATCCACCTCGTGGACGGTCAGCAGCTCACGCGCTTTTTCCGCGAACAGCGGCCAATCCGATGCGGGATCCACAACAACGGCCTCAAGCTGCTTGCCTAAAAGACCACCTTTGGCGTTTTGCTGGTCGATCAGCATCAGCATGGTGTCTTTCAGAGTAGTCTCTGAGATTGCCATCGTGCCCGACAGCGAATGCAGCACTCCGACCTTGATCGTGTCTTCGTCCGACAACGCAGCGGTGGCTATGGCAGCAAAGACAACCGATCCGGCGAGCGTGGATTTGAGCGATTTCATGTAATCCTCCTGGCGGGGCCGGGAGAGAGGGCTTGCGCAAAGGCACACTCTTCTTCTACCTGATCCCCGCAACTGTTGTTGCGTTCCGTGTGGCGGCTGTGTTCGAGGTCCAATTCGCGCAGCCGTCACACACCCCCGGGTCATTTCCGCGGTGGCACCCATACGGTTTCTGCATTGCAGCAAGGTTGGCAACTTACCTTTAGCCCAATTTGGGAAATCGGCGAGAAGCGCATATTTTTTCATCTAAGTCGAAGGTTGCTGTCTAAAATTTAGACACACGATGTGGAAATAAGCTGATTCCGACACTGCAGATTAGTGTTCCGACACTTCAACAGAGAAACAGGTGGCACCAAACGACGCGCTAAAGGTGCCCTATTACACAAGTTGCAGCCATATTGCCCACGCATAGCACGGTACCGCCACGTTCTGCAGGCACCGTCAGCTTAAGTACCAAGCAATTGGGCAACAGGACTGTGCTGGACAGATTTCGCCAGTCTGGGTCCTTTAAATGCCTATTCCCAAGAACGATCACACCTGATCTTGATGCGGTTCTTCTGAACACGGCAGGCGGTGTGACCGGAGGCGATTCATTCCGGTTTTCTTGCAAGGCAGCAAAAAGCACGGCGCTGACCTTGACGACACAAGCCTGCGAGCGCGCCTACAAAGCCCAGCCCAAAGAATGGGGCCAGATTACAAATCATTTGACGGTTGAATCTGGTGCCCGGCTGAACTGGTTGCCGCAAGAAACCATTCTGTACAACGGCAGCGCTTTGGACCGACGCCTTAGGATCGACTTGGCGCTCAATGCTGAAATGCTGATGGTCGAGCCGCTGGTCTTTGGGCGCGTTGCCATGGGCGAGACGCTGACCGGCATCCGCTTGCGCGATCGGATCGAGATTCGGCGCGAGGACACGCCAGTGTTTCTCGATACGATTAGGTTCTCTGGTGATTGGCATACGCACGTATCCAAGCCGCATATTACAAACGGCGCGGGGGCGATGGCGCTAATCGTCTTAGCGTCGAGTTCTGCCGAAGGTCATCTGAAACCTGTGCGGGCAATGCTACCGGACACCGCAGGGGCAACCGTGATCCGGAAAGACCTATTGGTCATTCGCATTCTGGCAGACAACAGCTTTGCACTGCGTCGAACGCTGATACCAGTTCTACACCGTCTGAACAAAGACACATTGCCCCGATGCTGGATGCTCTGACATGAACCTGACCCCTCGTGAAAAAGACAAATTGCTGGTCGCCATGGCAGCCGAGGTCGCTCGAAAACGACTGGCCCGCGGCGTCAAGCTGAACCACCCCGAGGCCATTGCGTTGATAACCGACGCCGTGGTCGAAGGCGCGCGCGATGGCCGTTCGGTCGCCGACATGATGCAAGCCGGGGCTGAAGTGATCTCCCGGGGCCAATGCATGGAAGGCGTGCCCGAGATGATCCACGAGGTGCAGGTTGAAGCCACTTTCCCGGATGGCACAAAACTTGTGACTGTCCACAACCCCATTCGCTAATTTCCAAAGGAGTCACCCATGAACCGTATGCTGTTTCCCGCTCTCATTCTGGCTGGTCCGGCCATGGCCCATTCGGATACCCAAGTTCACGCCCATGGCAGTGATTACGCCGCGCTCGCAGTTGGGTTGGCTTTGATCGCGGTCATCGCCATTACCGTGATTTTGAAGCTGCCGAAATGATCCCGGGTGAGATCATTCCGGCCGAAGGCTCACTGACGCTGAACGCAGGGCGCAGCAGCCGTCTTGTTATTGTCGCCAATACCGGCGACCGACCAATACAGGTCGGCAGCCACTACCATTTTTCCGAAGCAAACCCGGCTCTGGATTTTGATAGGTATGCAGCTTTGGGTATGCGGCTGGACATCCCGGCGGGCACTGCGGTGCGATTTGAGCCAGGCCAAACTCGCGAAGTTATGCTGGTGCCATTTGAGGGGCGCCGGCACATCTACGGTTTCAATATGCACATCATGGGGGCTTTGAAAGATGCCGGGCAAGATCAGCCGGAGTGACTATGCCTCCATGTTCGGCCCCACGGTCGGCGACAAAGTACGATTGGCAGATACCGATCTGATCATCGAATTAGAAAAAGACCTTATCGTGGAGCGCGCAACGACTGCGCGTTTCAGCGAGACCGGTCACCGCGAAGATGTCTATGGGGAAGAGGTCAAGTTCGGTGGTGGTAAAGTCATTCGCGATGGGATGGGGCAGTCTCAGGCCACGCGTGCCGAAGGCGCCGTGGACACGGTGATCACCAATGCTCTGATCGTGGATCACTCGGGTATCTACAAGGCGGATGTCGGCCTAAAGGACGGGCGCATCGCCAAGATTGGCAAAGCCGGAAATCCGGATACACAGCCCGGCGTAGACATCATCATCGGCCCCGGCACCGAGGCCATCGCTGGCGAGGGTCGCATCCTGACGGCTGGCGGGTTCGACAGCCATATTCACTTCATCTGCCCTCAACAGATAGAGGACGCGCTGCATTCTGGCCTGACGACCATGCTTGGTGGCGGCACTGGCCCGGCACATGGCACTCTGGCGACCACATGCACCCCGGGCCCATGGCATATCGGCCGGATGTTGCAGGCGGCAGATGCTTTTCCCATGAATCTTGCTTTCGCGGGCAAGGGAAATGCTTCGCTTCCCGCTGCTCTGGAGGAACAGGTAAAAGCCGGAGCTTGTGCCCTGAAACTGCACGAGGACTGGGGCACGACTCCGGCGGCCATCGACTGCTGCCTTGCGGTCGCTGATGCGATGGACGTTCAGGTGATGATCCACACCGACACGCTCAACGAATCCGGGTTTGTTGAAAATACAGTTGCCGCGATAAAGGGCCGTACTATCCACGCTTTCCATACCGAAGGCGCGGGCGGCGGCCACGCCCCCGACATCATCAAAATCTGCGGTGAGGACCATGTCCTACCCTCCTCTACCAACCCGACGCGGCCCTTTACGGTGAACACGGTAGAGGAACATCTCGACATGCTGATGGTCTGCCATCACCTCGACAAATCCATCCCCGAGGATGTGGCTTTTGCTGAAAGCCGCATTCGGCGTGAAACCATCGCGGCTGAAGATATCCTGCACGACATGGGTGCCTTCAGCATCATCGCTTCTGACAGTCAGGCGATGGGGCGCGTTGGCGAAGTTCTAATTCGCACCTGGCAAACGGCTGATAAAATGAAGAAACAGCGAGGCCGCCTGCCGGAGGAATCCGGTGACAACGACAACCTGCGCGTTCGCCGTTACATCGCCAAGTACACGATTAACCCTGCGGTTGCCCATGGCCTCAGCCACGAGATTGGCAGTATCGAAGAAGGAAAACGCGCCGACCTGGTCCTATGGGACCCTGCCTTTTTTGGAGTGAAGCCTGAGATGGTTTTGCTAGGCGGCACCATCGTTTGTGCACAGATGGGTGATCCCAATGCTTCGATACCCACCCCGCAGCCGGTTTATAGTCGGCCAATGTTCGGTGCCTATGGTCGATCCGTTGAAAACTCAGCAATTACCTTTGTGTCGCAAGCCGCGCTGGCGGACGGGATCGGTGATGCACTAGGATTGGCAAAGCAGACCGTGGCTGTCCAAAACACGCGAGAGATTGGCAAACAGGATCTTCTGCTCAACAACGCGACACCTCATGTCGAAGTCGATCCAGAAACCTACGAAGTCCGGGCAGATGGCGAACTGCTGACCTGCCAACCCGCCGAAGTACTGCCCATGGCACAGCGATACTTTATGTTCTGACTAAAAATTATGCTGCATTGCACAGCGCGCAACGCAGAAATGACCAAACACCCACTTCAATGTGAGGCCGATATGACAGATATTAATGCCCAAGGGAGGACCAACGTTTACGAGGGTCCAAATGGCACACTCAGCAACACAATCGCACGCACGCTTTTCGCTGCCCGGTCTGGTCGCGTCCATCACAGCATCAGTCTACGGGGCTCTGATCAGTGTGGCCGAAGCTCAATCGCGCGTTCGGCAAGTCGAATTCCTGCAATCGCTCAGCGACGAAGAGTTGAAAAAACGCGGCCTATCACGCGAACGGATCGTGCACCGGGTGTTTGCGGATTCAATCTGGCTCTGACTATTTCTGCTCCAGAGGAGGCGACGGTATGACCGCCCTGCTCTGCACCGCACGCCGTTACTCGGATCATATGCACGGCGACTCCGCAGATTGCCTGTCGCTGACTTATGACGATCGGTTTTTGCGTCGCAAGGTTCTGACCTGTGAAAGTGGCGAACAAATACTCGTCGATCTGGCGCAAACCACCTCGTTGAACCACGGTGGCACGTTGATTCTGGACGACGGTCGCGAAGTGGAAATACAGGCTGCACCCGAAGCACTGCTTGAGGTTTCCGCTCCGGACCTGACACGCATCGCGTGGCATATTGGCAATCGCCACACGCCCTGCCAGATCGAAAAGGATCGTCTGCTGATCCAGATCGATCATGTGATCCGAGATATGCTTTTGAAAATCGGAGCCACAGTGCGCGAGGTGCACGAACCGTTCAACCCCGAAGGCGGAGCCTATGGCCACGGCAGGACACATGGCCACGCCCACTGACGCCGATATCCTGACGCTGACCCAGTGGTTGTCTCCGGCATACCCTGTGGGGGGATTTGCTTATTCTCATGGGTTGGAAGCTGCAATTGACGAAGGAGCGGTCGCCAGTTCCCAAGACGCCGAAGCCTGGATTTCAGATGCGCTGGAACACGGATCTGGATGGAATGATACTCTGTTCGTGGTGTCCGCATACAACGCGCGGGACAAAGATGAACTTTTTAGCATCGATGCCAAGGCACGGGCTATCTGCGCGTCATCCGAAAGGAAAATGGAAACCGAACTGCTGGGACAGGCATTCGGGACTGTCACAGGAGAGGTCTGGGATATAGACATCCAACAGCTTTCCTACCCAGTTTCAGTAGGTCACGCCGCGCGTCTACAAAACCTCCCCCTACTGCTGACGACGAAGATGTATCTACAAGCATTCGCAAGCAACTTGGTCGCTTGCGCAACGCGTCTTGTGCCGCTGGGGCAAACCGACGCGCAGAAACTAATCCGTAATTTGACACCGCTATGTGCTCATATCGCCGAAAAGGCGCAAATGGCAGGTTTAGAAGAATTGAGTTCGACTGCGTTCCTGACGGACATCGCGTCGATGAGACACGAAATACAGTATTCAAGGATATTCCGAACATGAGAACTATGAACGGCCCTCTTCGCGTTGGCATCGGCGGTCCGGTTGGAGCCGGAAAGACCACTTTGACCGCTGCCTTGTCTGAAGCCCTGCGCGATGCTTGTTCAGTGGGCGTCATCACCAATGACATTTACACGCAGGAGGATGCCGAAGCGCTGGTTCGCATGCAGGTCCTTCCCCAAGATCGGATTATCGGCGTCGAAACGGGCGGTTGCCCACATACAGCAATCCGCGAGGACGCATCGATAAACCTTGCAGCTGTCGCTGAAATGCAGGAACGCCATCCCGATCTTGATATCGTTCTGATCGAAAGCGGCGGCGACAATCTGTCGGCTACTTTCAGCCCGGAACTCGCAGACCTTACAATCTATGTGATCGACGTCGCCGCTGGAGAGGAAATCCCGCGAAAAGGCGGACCGGCAATAACAAAATCCGACATCCTGGTCATAAACAAGACCGATCTGGCGCCGCATGTTGGCGCTTCACTGGAGGTAATGGAACGAGATGCAGCCAGAATGCGCAAAGGACGGCCATTTTTGTTCTCGTCCCTTCGCCACAAAAAAGGGGTCGACGCAATTGTTGACCTCTTGGTGAAGCGGGGTGGGGTAATAATTTCAGAAGTGAATTTGCTCCCAGAACGGAGATGCCAAATTGTCGGCACCTAAACCCGACTGGAGAGGCCGAAGGTACAATCTATAATTTTCACGTTTGTCTGGATGTTATGTTTTGTCTTCACTCATCGGCTGTCCGTATAGGAAGCGCACTAGCCAACCTAGACAACTATCCGTAACCATAACATTCTTCGGTGCCGATTTGTTGCGCGCTACGCGACTTTCGCCCTCGGATATTCCTGCGTGATGCGCGAAACTGCGACGTCTGTTGTGGGCTCGGTTCGGTTATTCGCAAAGTACTCGTGAGCGTCTGCTGTGCGGACAAAGTGAGCCTTCGCTGCGGTGGAGCGAATCTCGGCTTTCTAGCTTCAGAAACTGATTGAGATCTGATCCCCTCAGCCTAGCCTCAGCACTTAGGCAGTGCTTGGCTCAGCACTTTGGTGTCTATTGCGTATTTCCGAAACATAATTGACAATTTTGGACGCTGTTTTACAAAATCGGCCATGACGCAGCCAATAGATCGCAAGTTAGACATAGTTGTTTTGGTGAGTTCGCATTTTAATGTTTCGGCGACAACGTCTTTCGTGGATCCATTCAGAGTAGCAAATTACCTGACGGGTTCAGCTCGATTTTCTTGGACCTATGTCTCAGACCCTGGTGGTCCAATTGAATCGAGCAGCGGCTTGGTCGTTGACACTGCCCCATTGGCGGAGGTGGTGAGGCGCAAGCCTTGGATGGTTCTGGTGAGTACAAGTTGGACACCTGAGCGTCACGGGACACCTCAGTTCAAGGTAGCACTACAGAAATGGGAATCGGGTGGAGCAATCGTTGGAGGTTTGGATACTGGCGCGATTGTTCTTGCGACGGCTGGACTACTCAAAGGGAAGACCGCAACGGTTCACTATGAACACATCGACGCCTTTGCCGAAACGGCCCATGACACCACCGTGTCAGAGAACATGATTATTATGGATGGAAAGATTTTCACTTGTTGCGGGGGTTCTGCAGCAACAGATCTGGGACTGCGGTTTGTACATTCCGTCGCTGGTGAGAGTATCGCCAACGCATCTGCTCGATACCTTTTTCATCACAACGTGCGCGGTGAAGGCCAATCACAGAACCCCAAAGACGTGGAGCCGCTGGGGTATGTCACCTCTGGGGTGGTAAGGGACGCGATCGACTTGATGGAGGCGCATTTGGAGGCCACTTTGTCGATCCCTGAAATATCAGCGAAGTTGAAGATTTCGCAACGACAACTTAGCCGATTGTTTCAGCAATTTGTCCATAAGTCGCCGATCGAGTATTACCGCGACATTCGCCTTGATCGCGCGCGCGGATTAGTGACGCAAACTGAGCTTAAGTTCAGCGAGATTGCGGAAGCATCAGGGTTTAATGGACAGGTTCATTTCAGCCGGGCGTACCGCAAACGATTTGGATTGACACCCAGTGCGGATCGCATTGAAGGCCGCACCCCGTTCGAGTTTCGCGCTTGGCCAATGTTCAATCCCGACATCAAGTCCGAAGGTGTTGGGTAGCTTTTTGCATCGCCGTAAGCATCTTGTCGCGTTGCGCTGATAACTCTTCGGTACTTTGCCCCTGAGTTTGATCATTAATGCCATCGACCAGTTTATTGATGACATCCTCATCAAGACGAGGGTCGCCCAGGTCGTCCCACCAGCCATTGAATGTGTCTTTGAAATGGTCACAGAAAGCCTGCAGGCCACCATCGCCTGCGCCTAAGTGAAAAAGGGTTGTCGGACCCATCGCGGCCCACCGCAGTCCCGGGCCAGCCCACATCGCTTTATCGATGTCTTCGACACTGGCGACACCTTCGACCGCCATATGAACCGCCTCGCGCCAAACCGCGGCTTGCAAACGGTTCGCGACATGTCCTGGCATGCCTTTCTTGATCCGGATCGTGATTTTACCAATGTCTTTGTAGAAAGCTTCTGTGCGGTCCAAAACATCTGAACCGGTGGATTCGTTGACGGTCAATTCGACCAGTGGGATGAGATGCGGTGGGTTAAATGGATGACCTAGGATCAATTTGCTGGGATCGCGCCATCCCTCTTGCAAAGCTTCAAGCGTTAGGCCGGAAGTTGAGCTTGAAACTATTGCGTTAGGGTTCAACTCTGGCTCAATCCCGGCATAGGTCGAATGCTTAATTGGCAGTCTTTCTGGCACGTTCTCCTGAACAAATTGCACGCCCTGGACAGCCGCCTCGGCGGTTGAAACGAAAGTGATAGCGTCCGGTGTGGCCCTATCTGTGAGGTTCAACTCGTCCAGTGCCGGCCAGGCTTTTTCGACATAAGAGCGAACGGATGCTTCGGTATTCGGATCGGGGTCAAAGACCGTCACGCTACGGCCCGAGGCGAGAAACAACGCTGCCCAGCTTGCCCCTATCACACCGGCTCCAAGAATGGCGGTTCTTTCAATTTCTGACATCATAACAGTCCCGGATTAAGTGGGGAGGCCGCCGTCAGGCCACCGTCCACTGTGAACAACTGGCCGGTTGCAAAAGACGAGTCGTCAGAGGCCAGCCACACAGCCATCGCTGCAATATCGGCAGGTTTGCCAAAGCGTTTGACCGCGTGGCGGGCCAGCGCGTCGGATTTGGCCTTTTCTGGGTCATGCGCGAGGTCGAACGCTGCGTCCAGCATGCCCGTTTCAATCCATCCCGGGCAGATAGCATTGCAGCGCACCGTTGGTCCGTGGTCCACTGCAATAGAGCGTGTGAGCCCATGCACAAACGCTTTTGACGCATTGTAGAGCGCCATCGATGGGTCCGCGGCATTGCCCGAGATCGAACCAATGTTGATGATCGAGCCACCTTGCGACATTTCTGGAATGAAGGCGCGACAACAGTTAAAAACGCCTCGCGCATTTACGCCCATCACTAAGTCCCAATCCGCGTCTGTGCTTTCGGTCACTGTTTTTTCGACCTGAACGCCGGCATTGTTTACAAGGATATCGGTCCCACCGACTATACTGACGATCTGTGCAACGGCTTCGGCGTCGGACACATCCAGTGTGTACCAAATTACGTTTTCCGGCAGATTATCGGGTTGAGGGCCGCGCCCACAGGTAGTGACAGCGGCCCCTTCAGCCATGAACGCCTCAACAATACCCCGCCCGATTCCCTGCTTGCCGCCTGAAACAAAGGCGCGTTTTCCAGCCAACCGCATCAGTGTGCCACCATGACGTGACGGATCGCAGTATAAGCGTCCAATGCATAGACCGACATATCGCTGCCCGTGCCCGAGCCTTTCATCGCGGCCCATGGCATCTCGGGGGTCGCGACCCCATGCGTGTTTACCCACGTAAACCCATAGCGCAGCTTGGACGTCATTTGCATCGCGCGTCCAACATCCCGTGTCCAGACCGATGAGGCCAACCCGTAAGGCCCGTTGTTGGCAATCTTCAACGCCTCTTCTGCGTCAGAAAAACGGGAGACAGTTACAACAGGTCCAAAGACCTCGTTGCAAGCTATCTCCGCAGTATTGTCTACGTCGGCGATGACTGTCGGCTGGTAGAAAAACCCGTATTCTTCGCCAAACGTCCCCCCTGCAACGACTTCAGAATTGCCTCGCGCTCGGTCTACGAAACCTGCAACTCGATCTCGCTGAGTGGCAGAAACCAGAGGACCCATTTCTGTTCCCTCGGCTTTCGGCGCACCAATCTGGATCTGAGCGACCTGATCAGCAAGGGCTGCCACAAGCCTGTCGTAGGCACTGTCTGCGACCATCACGCGGCAAGGCTGTGCGCAGTCCTGACCGGCATTGAAGTAACTGCCATAACGGATCGTCTCGGCCACGGCGTCAAGATCAGCATCATCAAAGACAATGACCGGTGCTTTGCCGCCCAACTCCAGATGAACGTGTCTAATCTGCTGGGACGCTGCCCGCATTGCGGCCATGCCGGTCGCCGGCGATCCCGTAACGCTGATCCCTTCCATCTGTGGACTGTTCATCAGGGTATTCCCGACGCTGGGTCCACGACCGTGGATCACGTTGAGCACACCTTTTGGCAGGATATCTTGCAACAATTCAGCCAGACGCAGAGTAGATAGGGGCGTTATCTCGGACGGTTTCAACACAACAGAACATCCCGCCGCGATTGGTGCGGCAATCTTCCAGGACGCCATCATCAGCGGATAGTTCCAAGGCGCTATGGCCGCTACGGGACCAATTGGATCGCGCCGGATCATCGAGGTATGACCCGCAACATATTCGCCAGCAGCAGACCCCATCATGGTCCGCGCAGCACCAGCGAAAAAGCGAAAGACATCAATCGTCAGCGGCATTTCGTCATCATGAGCCGATGGCCAGGGTTTTCCCACGTCCAGGCTTTCAAGTTCTGCCAACTCCTGGCTGTTCGCCTCGATAACATCAGCTATGTGAAGCAACATCGCGGCGCGTTCCGCGGGGGTCGTACCCGAAAAGGTCTCAAATGCCTCTTGTGAGCCACGCACGGCGGCCTCGATCTGTGCATCGCTGGCTTCATTTACTGTGCAAATGATTTCGCCTGTTGCAGGGTTCAGGATTTCCAACGTCCCTTCGGTGCCTTCGACCAATTCGCCATTGATCAACATTTTCGACTGCATAAGCGTCTCCTCAAAACCCAACCTGATCGCCGCCTTTTAGTGCGAGCCGCATGCGCGCTTCTGCTGGCGTCGCGACCGTAAGGCCAAGGTTTTCTACGATTGATCGGATGCGCGTGACCTGCTCCGCGTTGGATTTGGCCAACTCACCTTTTCCAATGAACAGGCTGTCTTCGAGACCAACCCGAAGGTTTCCGCCGCGCAATGCACTTTGGGTTGCAAAAGGCATTTGGTGACGGCCAGCGGCAAGGACAGACCATTCGTAATTCTCTGCCCCGAACAGCTTGTCCGCCGTGTTGTGCATGTGGGTTAGATGGTCTGCATCGGCGCCAACACCACCCAAGATGCCGAACACCATCTGAATGAAAAAAGGCGGTTTGATCAGGCCTTGATCCACGAACCATTTGACGTTGTAGAGATGGCCAAGATCATAGCATTCGAACTCGAACTTGGTGCCATGATCACCACCAAGTTTTTCAATGGCGTAACGAATTGTTTTGAAGGTGTTGGGAAAGATGAAGTCCTCTGTCATCTCCAGGAATGGCTGTTCCCAATCGTGCTGAAACTCGGTGTATTTCTGCAGCATCGGAAAGATGCCAAAGTTCATGGAACCCATGTTTAGAGATGCCATCTCTGGGCTTGTTGAGGTCGCCGCCAGCAGGCGCTCATCCATCGACATACCCAAACCGCCGCCGGTAGAGACATTCATCACCACATCAGTGGACTGTTTGATCACAGGCAGGAACTGCTGAAATAGCTCGGGTCGGGGGTCGGGTTTGCCGGTCTCTGGATGCCGTGCGTGCAAGTGAATGATCGACGCGCCGGCTTGTGCCGCTTCAATACTTGCTGTCGCGATCTCGGCGGGCGTAATCGGCAGATGTGGTGACATCGACGGTGTATGGATGCCCCCTGTGGGTGCGCAGGTGATGATGACGGATTTGGGCATCAGAGCTTCATCTGCTGCACTTGTGCAGACAGCCCCCCATCCAAAACCCATAACTGGCCAGAGGCATACCGTGCTTCGTCGGAAGCAAGCCAATTGACCAGGTTTGCAATGTCCTGTGGCGTCCCGTAGGTCCGCATCGGATGAACATCGCGCACGGCCTGTTGCAGCGTTTCAATATTGCCGCCGCCGCCACCAGATCCTTCTCCGTTGAAGAAGCTCTGCAACATTGGGGTATCGATATAGCCGGGGCAGATGGCGTTTACGCGGATACCTTCGGGGCCATGATCGCAAGCCATTGCGCGGGTCAAAGCGTGTACTGCACCTTTGGTTGCGCAATAGGCCGCAAGGCCCGGATCAGCGATGAACCCATCGTAGGAGCCAAAATTGATGAGGCTTGCGCTATTCCCTGTCTTCGCCGCTGCGCGCATCAACGGGATGGCATATTTCGAGGTCAGGAACGTGCCCGTGGAATTAACCGCAAAGCTTTGGTTCCATTCCTCCAGCGTGGTCTCTTCAACCGTTTTTTCGATCTCGATCCCGGCCGCGTTTACTAGGATGTCCAACTTTCCGTGTGTGGCGCGCACATGATCCATCGCCGCAACCGAGTCTGCCTCTTGAGTCACATCCAGCTTAACAAAATGACTGCCATCTTCGTCGTGCTGGTCTAACGATCCTTCCGGTGTGAGGTCAGCTGCAAATACTGTTGCCCCTTCTTTTAGGAACCGCGCGACAATTGCACGCCCGATGCCACCGCGCGCGCCGGTCACAAGGGCAATTTTTCCGTTCAGCATCATTGGCTTCAATCCTTCGAAGGCGGATAGCGGTAGCGACTCGCGGCCACCGTCCAATCCAAGTTGTTGCGGACATACTGCTGACTTGCATCAGATGGTGGGTTGTAATCCCATGGCTCGCTGGCACCTGCTTCCATCGCGGCATGTAACGCGCGGCGTGATCTCTGCGTGGCGATAATCTTCTTTCGCAATTCACTACCGTCCCACCGTTCCGCGACTTCGGCTGCAAAGCGGGCTGCCGGGTCAGCATAGTCAGGTTCTGTGGCGACATTTTTTGTTTCCAGCGGGTCAGCGTTTAGGTCGTAGAGCTGCGGCGGATCGCTGTCGCAATGAATGTATTTTAAAGGGCCGCGCCGGATCATGATTACGGGATAGCCCGTCATCTCGGCACAATACTCACCGATGGCTTCATCAACTGGGTCGTATTCGCCACGGGCCAAAGGCATTAGACTGCGGCCGTCGATCGGTTCTCCGATCATCGTCTCATTACCGCCGCCAATATCGATAAAGGTCGGCAGCAAATCAACCAGCGACACTGCATTCTGCGTTGTCCCCTCTGCAACGCCCGGCCCGGCCATGACCTGTGGAACGCGCGCAGAGTGTTCAAAGAAATTCATTTTATACCACAGCCCACGTTCGCCCAGCATGTCGCCGTGATCCGCAGTTACAAACACTATGGTGTTGTCCAACTCGCCCGTCTCTTCGAGGGTCTGAATCAGCTCCCCGATCTTGCTGTCGAAGTAGCTGACATTGGCCAGATAAGCATGACGCGCGCGACGGATTTCTTCGCCGCTGAGCGGCACATATGATGCTTCGATCCCATCCATCAATCGACGCGAGAATGGGTCCTGATCCTCTGTCGCGGGTGTAAAGGACGGCATGTCGATCTCATCTTCCGAATAGAGATTCCACCATTCGGGTCGCGCAACGTAAGGATCATGCGGGTGAATGAAGCTTACCACCATCGCAAAGGGCGCATCGTTCCCACGTGCTTTGTCTCGGGCGACATCAAAGAGCCAGCGATTGGCGGCAAAGCCAACTTCATCGTCATAGTCGATCTGGAAGGTCGCATGGGCCAAACCGCTTTCCTTGACGGTCTGCATATTATGATACCACTTATCGATCCGCTCATCAGGCGCTTCCCAATCCGGGGTCCATGCGAAATCTGCGGGGTAGATATCGGTTGTTACCCTGTCTTCGAACCCATGCATTTGATCTGGGCCTACGAAATGCATCTTGCCTGAAAGGCAGGTCCTGTAGCCTAGCGATTTAAGGTAATGCGCAAATGTTGGCACCGAGGCTCTGAACTCAGATGCATTGTCATAAGCTGCAATGCGACTGATGTGCTGGCCCGACATAAAAGCAAACCGTGAAGGTGCACAGAGTGGAGAATTGCAGTAAGCCGCATCAAAGCGCATGCCGCGCGCGGCCAACGCATCAAGGTGGGGTGTCTTGGCAACCTTGTGCCCGTATGCCCCAGTAAAGTGCGGTGCCAATTGGTCCGCCATTATCACGAAGATGTTTGGCCGCGTCACGCAGCACCTTTTGCGTAAGCATCCAGGACCAGGCCATGGAAGTGATGTACGGCGTGCTCGGACTTGCCGGAACCATCCGGGTCATTGACGATCCGACCTTGGGTGAACGCAGGTGTGTTCATCCCGCGCTGCACACTTTCGACAAGGCTGATATCTTCGACCTGAAGAACTTCGTCCAGATAACGAATTGCGTCCAACTCCATCGCGTCGGGTTCCGGCGTCTCTAGGAAGAAGTCATAAGTTTCAAGCGTGCGATCTGGCCCAACAGGGATGATGTTCAACACGATCATGCTTGACCGTCCCGGATACCGCATCAGGCAGGTGGTCGGATAGAGCCACCAAACCGCATGGGTTTTCACGGTGGCATTCGACACGTCATAAGCGGAATTCGGACTTGTGCCCGCGTCAGCCATATGGCTGGAGTAAATGCCGTAGGTCGTAACCTTGTAGGTATCCATATCCACGAGGTCACAAAAATCCTTGTGCGCTGTAGGACAGTGATAGCACTCTAGGAAGTTGTCCACGACGTTCTTCCAGTTGGATTTGATGTCATAGGTCAGACGATGGCCAAAAGTGAGTTGATCCACATCCGGTGCCCAATGGCGCACTTCGGTTTCCAAGTTGCCGGATTGTTCTGACAAAGAAGCTGCCATTGGATCCAAATTGACGAAAACAAAGCCGCAAAATTCCTCGACCTGCACTCCATCGAGACAAATCTCGCCTTTCCTGAAATCTTCGAGGTTTTCGGTATGTGGTGCACGGGCCAATTGCCCATCAAGTTTATAGACCCAAGCATGATAGGGGCACATGATCCGCGTTGTATTGCCTTCGCCCGACAGCAATTCATGCGCACGGTGTTTGCAGACATTATAAAAGGCACGAAGCTTACCCTCTTTATCACGCACAACGGCAATGGGTTGGCCGGCAATATCCACTGTTACATAAGATCCCGGCTCACGTGTTTTCTCTACATGACATACCCACTGCCAAGTCTTGGAGAGTATGGCGCAAAGGTCTGCGTCAAACCACTTGCGCTCGGTATAGGCAGCAGCCTGCAATGAGCTGGAGCGCGATGGATCAGCATGATAGCCAAAGAAAATTGTATCTGAATCAGTCATGATTGCGTCTCCGATGTTAGGTTAAACCTATTTCAAGTGGGATTCGGAGCTATGTTTTATCAGCCGCTAGTTTGATTATTTTCGCCAAGCATTTGGCTTTCGGGGACACCGTATTATTCCATCAGCATTGCATTTAGCTGACAAGCGAACGCTGGGCACTTGCCTGCACTTGTTCAGCGGTCATTCGTGCACATTGCAGCAATCGGCAAAATGGGCTCACTGCAGTCTTTCGCTGCACTCGGCGTGAACGAGTTATACGCGGACAAAGCGGCAATTTCACCGCCGTTTGAACCATCGCAAAGTCTTTTCACAGCATCAACTTATACCGATCCGCACTTTGCACCCCTAGTCTCATCTGCTCGTCAGGTTCCGTGTCACAATACTCATGCTGGCGGGGGACACACAACTTCGATCAGAGATGGACCGTCGCTGGAGAGACCGGCAGAGAGCGCCTTCGCAAAGCTGTCCATGTCATCCGCGCGTGTCCCAGGAACACCGTGGCCTTTCGCCAGAGAAACCCAGTCCAGTGTCGGGTTCTCCACGTCAAACATAGCCTGAGCATTCTGACCATAGCTCGCCACACCGACATTTGTGAGTTCATCCCGCAGAATTTGATACCCGCGGTTTGCAAATACGATCACCGTGACGTCGAGATTTTCCCGCGCCATAGTCCACAGTGATTGTAGCGTGTACATGGCCGACCCATCCCCAGTCAGTGCGATGACTTTTCGGTCCGGGCAGGCGGTGGCCGCACCCGTTGCGCAAGGCAAACACAGCCCAATCGCTCCGCCGGTGCCAGCAAGCAGATCATGCGGGCGAGCGGTGGCTGTCGGTGGAATGACGTAAAACCCGGACGTTACAGATTCATTGCAGATGATCGCATTTTCCGGGATCAATGCTGCCAACGCCAAACCAACTTTTTCGAGGGTTAACTGCCCGCTGGGAACGTCCGGCAGATCGAGCGGATGGGTTTCTGCCACCGCTTTGCTTGTGACCCCAACCGCGTCGGCGAGCGCTTGCAGCGTCCATTCGATATCATCTGTGGGCGTGCACAGGTCCGTAATGGGGCAATTCGGCGGTTCGGGCACGCTCGGTTTCCCGGGATAGGCAAAAAAGGCGACTGGCCTGTCTGTGCCAAGCAGAGTGATCGAAGACGTTGCATCAAGCTGAGCGATCTTGGGCGATATCGGATAGACCAGTTGGTCTAGCTTTGCTGTTCCTGCGCCTTTGGAAATGCGCGGTATCAGAGTATCGGCCAACAACCGGCACCCTGTCTCGGCAGAAATTTTTCCAGCCAGTTCGCGCTGCAGCCCAAACAGGGCTGATCCGCCAATCATCAGCGCGGCGTTCGGCGTCACAAGACGGGCTGCCGCGGCCTCTATGTCGACTATTGACGGTCGATGGAGGCTTTCTCCGATGTCCAAAAGGTTTGCCGCTGCGTTCGCTTCGTTCCAAGCTGTGTCGGCAGGCAAGACAAGCGTCGCGACCCGGCCGTTTTGCGACCGGGCGGCCTGAACCGCAGCCGCTCCATTCATAGCCACGTCGGTGGAATTGGATGACACGCGCGTCCAATGACTGACCGCTTGGCTGATACCGAGGATGTCTCCCTTCAAAGGGCTTTCGTACCGGAGGTGATGCGTTGCGTGATCACCCACGATGTTCACGATCCCGGACCCCGCTTTCCTGGCATTGTGCAGATTGGCAAATGCGTTGCCAAAGCCAGGCGCAAGATGCAGCAGCGTGCCCGCAACATCACGTTTCATGCGAAAAAACCCATCCGCCGCACCCGTTGTTCCGCCTTCAAACAGGCAAAGAATGCAATTCATCTCCGGGTGTTCATCCAAGGCAGCAACAAAGTGCATTTCCGAGGTGCCGGGATTTGCGAAGACTGTATCCACGCCATTGTTCAAAAGGGTTTTTACGAGTGATTGAGCGCCGTTCATATTTCCTTAGCCTGATTTCAATAGTTCAATTGAGGACAATGCTCGCACGAAAAGGCCTTCTTTCTAAACATTTTTTCCTCTCGGCACGACCCTTCGCCACGAAAGGTACCGCAGCCGTTCGCGACGTGAAGCAGTCTCCGGACTTCAGGCCATTCCTTTTGGCGGAGCCAGAACTTGGAGCGAAAGCAATCGTACTTGAGGTGAGATAGGCACGGCACGGTCCTGCATCTTGATCTCAACGCCCGGCTTGGTTTCCTTCACGCCATCGAACAGGAGGCGCGCAGCTGGGCTGAACTTGCGGGTGTCGGCCATGCGGGTGATTTCCATCCCCATGCCGGAACACTCGGGACAGGCCGGGTTTGGTGGATCTGTGAGGCGATAACCGTAGCCGCCAGCGTCGTCAGGGATTCGCGGCTCTGCGATTTTACCTGACGTGGCGGCGTCTCGCAGGTCGCCGTCCGAGAACATCGAGAAGATCACTTCGGCCTTGCGCTCCGTGAACTCCCGTTCTGTTTTCCACTGGTACTGATGGTCGATGTCGTAGCAGTAGCGGCAAGGCGCGATGATGTGCTGTGTAAGCTCGTTGGGGTCTGCGAGGGCGATTTGGGCCCAGAGGTTCGCAATGCCCTCTGCATCCAGCATGGCCTTGCTCTCGACCTGTTTGCGGCCCTCAGCGATGGCGCGGGCAACCTTAATATTGCTTAACAATCGCGAACCTTGGGCCTCTGCTGATCCCTCTGCATATCCGGCGTCGATTGCGGCCTGTTTCGCGTTTAGATCAGCGATGCAGGCAAGCACAAAGGCCCGCTGACGCGGATTCAGGCGGAATTTGTCGAGCCAGGCGGTGTCTGCCAGTGCTGGATTGCCTGTTGGGCCGCTAATTCCGGGGGCGGTGCCTCTTGCGCCTCAAGATCGCCCGCAGGACAGGCCAAAAAAATCTGCATTAAGCAGCAAAATGTAAACGCAAATACCCTAGCACCACCACCAATGTATTTGTCTAGTTCTTTCATTAATGACTTCCGACTGACTTCCGGCCTGGCTTCACCCTGACTTCTGGCTTAATTTTTATTTATTATTTACAATTGGTTATTCGGCATCTTTTTGACTTCCGATCTGACTTCCCGACCGAATACTCGGATGGTGCGCTTTTATTTGCGTCATGTTCACTTCGTTGCTGCATATTGCGACACGTTTACTTAGTGAATGAGACAAAGGAGAACGGCACATGGGAAAGTCCATTGGTCGAGAAAGTGTCTAGCCCTGAGCTTGCGATCCACCAATGCAACAAACAGTGGAAATGGCACTCATCAAACGGATCATCCCCCAACAAAGTTCGTCGAACCTGCAGTTCTCAACCGATGCTACGCAACCTCCCACAAGGCCCAATTGACAGGCTCCAAGGCAGATACGGCTCACCGCACAGCAAACCCCGTAGAAACCGCCAATGCGGGCTCCACAATGGCTCCAAAGATCGATCATGAAGATACGCATTAAAGAAATCCGGCAAGCCAAAGGGCTTACTCAGGACGAACTTTCAGTGAAGGTTGATTTATCTCGATCTTATTTGGCGCAATTAGATGAGGAGACACGTCAACTCACCACCAAGAAGCAGGCTATTATTGCCGCAGCCCTTGATGTGGAGCCAAATGAGATCGTAGATTTCAACGCACCCGACAAAGACGACGAGGCGCTTCTTCTCGAGGCGTTCCGTGCCCTTTGCCCCGAACAGCGAAAAGCTTGGCTCGAATGGGCGAATATAGCTAAGGGGTCCGCCCTGGAAAAAGAGTGAATATTCTATACGCCATACCAACTGGACCAACCGATCTTGTGCACCGAGAAAAACTGCAAATTAAAGATTCACCGGGGCACGGACTGCAAGAAGGTGAAGGTCGAAGATCTGGAAAACCAGATCGAAGGAAAGGCCGCATAATCGGCGGGTATGAAAACCCAGATGTGGGGCAGAATGTGGGGCAGCTTAGGTTTTCCCTTTTTAATTTCCTTATTTTACAGGCGTTTAAAATAAAGTTTTGGTGCGGGCGGTGGGACTCGAACCCACACGGGCATACGCCCTTCAGATTTTAAGTCTGATATGTCTACCATTCCATCACGCCCGCACGGCGCAGTCCCAAAAGAACGTGCAATTTCCTTACTAGCACAGCGGGATGAGAACAATGCGCTTTGACACAGATGGGGCAGGATTTTTTGGTGGAAAGCCGTGCCCCCTGTCTGACGCCGCCGTCAATGAGCGGCAGAGCCCCTCCTCTGATCAGAAGTCACATACCAAGCGATTCATGGATCTATCCGACACCGTCTTTTCCTCAGCGGAATCTTCTACAATCCAGACCGGGCACGAAACAGGATCGAAGAACGGAGGAAACACGGCAACACAAGACGCACCGACGGTGCAATGGGGCACCGCCCGCCAGCGTAGGAAACCTTCGTGTCGACCGACCAAGGTCACGAAGCAACAACCAAACTGAATCATTCGAATGAGGCTGATCAGGAGATGAGCGCCTGCAATATGTCTTCCAAACGCCCTCTGCAATTGCGGTCTCACAGGTAAAAACGATCTGCGAGACAACTGCAAATCGCTTCAAATTACCCAGGCATTCTACATTCCATAGGGTCGAAGAATGACATCCATTTCACAACTTTCATCGTTTACAAATAATAACATTCATTTTAATGATTGTGAATGGATCGAATTTCTTTTTCTCGACGCAGTTTCATGTTCAATGCCACGTGCCTCGCGGCACTTGGAGCTCAAGCCAGGATCGTACAGGCAGAGTTGCAGCTCGGTCCTTCAGCCCGAATTACAACCCTGTCAGACGGACACCTGTCATTGCCACCTGATGTTGTTTTCGGAGCCATGCCCAAAGAAGAGCTCGAACAAATCCTGATCCGCAGTCAAGCGGACGCCACCAAGTACGAGCCAGAGTGCAACCTCACGCTCTATCGAGATGATGAAAACACCGTGCTTTTCGATGCTGGAGCGGGGCCAGACTTCATGCCCACGTCCGGCAAACTGGCGGAAACTTTTGAAAAAATCGACCTGTCACCCGAAAGTGTCACGCATGTGGTTTTCACCCACGCACACCCTGATCATATCTGGGGTGTTCTGGATGATTTCGACGACCTTCTTTTCCCAAATGCGACGCACCACATTGGGCGTAAAGAATGGGATTATTGGTGGAACCCCTCAACGGTGGACACGATTGGCGAAGATCGCACCGCGTTCGCGGCCGGTGCCAAGCGGCGATTGGAAGCAATTGAGGATCAGGTCGCGTTCTTTGAGGATGGGCATGAAATACTTCCGGGTATTGCTGCACGGGCAAGCTTTGGGCACACGCCCGGTCACATGGCCTTTGAGCTTCGAAATGGGAATGAGTCGGTGATGGTTGTCGGCGACGCGCTCGGAAATCCTCACGTGGCTTTTGAACACCCCGATTGGCACAGTGGAACGGATCAGGATCCCCAGATCGCCGCAGCTGCGCGTTACTCATTGCTGGATCAGGTTTCGGAAGAGAAAATGAGAATAGTTGGCTTCCACCTGCCGAACGGTGGAATTGGCCGCGTCGAAAAGACCGGCTCGGCCTACAGATTCATTGGAGAGGCGTCATGATTCGATCACTCGTGATTGCGGTTGCTTTCGTCACACCAGCTTGGGCAAGCGAGGATATTGCAGACCAGTATCCGCAAAGTGTTCTGTATTCCAAGCCGGTCGAATTCATCCCTGGCGTCTATTCCGCCATTGGCGCAACCGCTCCACCGACCTACGAAAACTCTGGTCACAACAACAACCTGAGCTTCATCGTGACCAGTGAGGGCGTGGTCGTTGTCAACGGCGGCGCGGCCTATGTCCTTGCCGAAGCGCTTCACAAGGAAATTCAGGCGATTACGGATCAGCCGGTCACGCTTGTCTTCAACGAGAACGGTCAGGGGCACGCGATGCTTGGCAATGCCTACTGGTCAGAAAACGGCGTTCCAATCGTCGCCCATTCGGATGCAGCAGCTGAGTTCGAGGAGTATGGCCCTCAAATTTTGGAGGGAATGAAACGATACAATCAGGACAAGGCAGAGGGAACGTTTCTGGCAGGCCCAACCGAGACATTCGATGATGAATACGTGGTTGAGATGGGCGACTTCCGGATCGAAGCCAAATACCTCGGTCCGGCCCACAGTCCCGGCGATATCTCGATCTGGTTGCCAAACCAAAGCCTTGTCATCGCGGGTGACATGGCGTTCCACGAGCGCATGCTGCCGATCTTTCAGAATACCTATACCGCGGATTGGCTTGAAACATGGGACAACGAGTTCGAGGCTTTGAATGCCACATATGTCGTACCGGGACACGGTCATCCTACGAACATGGATCAGGTGCGCCGCTATACACGGGATTACCTGTTATACCTGCGAACCAAAATCCAGGAGCACATGGACGCGGGCGGCGATTTGACTGAAGCCTACTATGTCGATCAGTCCCCCTATGCCCATCTGGACACGTACGAGGAGCTGGCAACAAAGAATGCCGGGCGCGTTTTCGAGCAGATGGAGTTCGAGTAACTCAGGAATGCTGCAGTACCGGTAGCCGCATCAAAAACCTGTGCGTGCCTATCGCCCCAACCCACATGAAGAAAACGGCAAGCCAGGCTGTCAATGACAGGGCGGACCCGCCTGAAAGTCCGGCGCCCACGGCGCAGCCTCCGGCCAGCATCGCTCCGAACCCCATGAGGACAGCTCCGACCAGGTACCGTTCCATCGGGGTATCCGAGCCAAAGCGTTCAATCCTCCACTCGCCAGTAACAATAGCAGATCCTGCTGCGCCAATGGCCACGCCGGGAACAAGGCCGATACCGAAAGACAGCACGACATTTCGCTCTGCAACCAACGCCATCAGCGTGTCTGTGGCCGGGCCTGTAAACGTCACTGAAGACACAGGTACGACTTCGAAAGAAGCTTGCGCGATGGAATATGTCATAAACCACCCAAGCGCCACTGCCCCGCCAACTCCTGCAGCTGTCACGATCTTTGCAGGTGCGACATTCCTATGAAATGCAAACACAATTGCCAGAACAAATCCAATTGCGGCAACGGCTGCATAGGCCGGTGGCGAAAGTCCGATTATTTCTGAAAGATCGCGCTGTGCGCCTCCTGAAATGGTCCACAGACCGGAAATCGCTTCACGGGCCGGGCTGAGAACACCTGTGTAGGCCGCCTGGGCCACCAAGGTCAAAACCAGCCCTGTCACGAGGGCACGCAGATTGCCGCAGGAGGCCAAGACCAGCAGGCGAGATGCGCATCCGCGCGCAAGAATCATGCCTATGCCAAACATCGCCCCACCAATTACCGCGCCGCTAAGACTGCCGGTTGACGCGATGGCGCGTGCTTCTGAAAGGTCCATAAATTCAAGCGAGACAAGCGCCTGTACCAGCGTTAGCGCTGCGGTAAAGGCGATCAGCCAAACCGCCAAACGGGGACCAAACTTACCTTCGGCGACTTCGACAGTCGACGCTCGCAAACAAAAGTGAGATATCTGAGCCGTCACGCCGAACAAGATACCAACGAGCACTCCGGCAAATGCCAAGGCGCCCGGGTCTCCCAGTAGATCGATGAGCCTCTCCATGAACAGAAATTCTCACTTGGTTGCGTGTGCGTCCTTGTCTTCGGTCAAGTTATCCTCGTCATTGCGCGGCCATCGGCCTGCGCGCCAATTGGCATTGCGTCCATAACTCACCCAATGCGGATACCAGACGGTCGACGTCTTCAGAGGTGTGCACCGGCGACGGCGTAATCCGCAGACGCTCCGTTCCTTTGGGAACAGTTGGATAATTGATGGGCTGGATGTAAATCCCATAGTCACGCATCAGTATATCAGAGATGAAGCGACACTTGACCGGATCGCCGACCATGACCGGAATGATATGGCTTGGGTTTGGAGTATGGGGAATACCCTGATCGTCCAGCCTGTCCCGGACTTCGCGCACCCGCTTTTTGTGCTGTTGTCGCTCTGCATTGCTTTGCTTCAGGTGCTTAACCGAAGCCGCAGCACCTGCTGCCACGGCCGGAGGCAAAGCAGTGGTGAAAATAAAGCCGCTGGCAAAAGATCGGACAAAGTCGACAAGTTCCTTCGACGCCGCGATGTATCCTCCGACCACGCCGAACGCCTTGCCCAACGTACCTTCAATCACGGTCAGGCGGTCCATCAGGCCCTCGCGCTCGGCAATGCCTCCGCCGCGCGGACCGTAAAGCCCGACCGCGTGAACTTCATCCAGATAAGTCATCGCGCCATATCGGTCCGCCAGATCACAGATCCCGGCAATCGGTGCAATGTCGCCGTCCATGGAATAGACGCTTTCAAACGCAATGAGCTTGGGCGCATTTGCAGGCAAGTCTGCAAGGTGTCTTTCAAGGTCCGCAAGATCGTTGTGCTTCCAGATCCGCTTTTGGCAACGACTGTGACGAATCCCCTCGATCATCGAGGCATGATTCAATTCGTCGGACAAAACCGTGATGCCAGGAATGCGGGACGCCAGGGTTCCCAAGGCGGCCCAGTTGGATACGTAACCGGACGTGAACAGCAATGCCGCGTCCTTGCCGTGAAGGTCCGCAAGCTCCTGCTCCAACAGCACATGTTCGTGCGTGGTTCCCGAGATATTCCGCGTTCCCCCTGCCCCAGCGCCACTTTTGTCAATCGCCCCGTGCATGGCTGCGAGGACTTTTGGGTGCTGACCCATTCCAAGATAGTCGTTCGAGCACCAGACAGTGACTTTTTCGGGACCATCCCCTGAGTAACTGCGCGCCTTTGGAAACGCGCCGCACTGACGTTCGAGGTCCGCGAAAACCCGGTAGTTTCCTTCTTCTTTCAGGTGACCAAGTTGATCACGAAAATACTGCTGGTAGTTCATTTCAATCCCCAACAGCCTCTTCAACGATTCCGGACAACAGGGTCTGGACCTTTTGCATTGGGCCGTCCGGATAGCTTCGGTATCCGACCTTCACCCCGTCATCGCCCTCGGTCACGAAAATCCCGTATGGGCAATAGCCGATATTCATCGGATCAGCTTCCATCACCTCACGCGAAATCTTTGCCGAGCAAAAAATAAAGATGTCCGCTGCCGCGAATATCTGTTTGTCGCTGCCGACATCAGCGCCCGTTCGGTTCAACATTTCGCCAACGTGGCTCACATAGTCGATGACCAGCCCCTGCCCGACAATGGCGGATTCGACGGCAAAGGTGGCATCATCAAAACTTCCGTCAAAGGGAGCAGTGATGATCTCTTCCGCGAGTCCCTGACTTGCGGAGACTGCAAAAAAAGCGGCCGTAACGATAAAATGTTTCATGGTTTTGATCCTCCTCCTGAGCCGCATTTTCTCAGATTGAACTTCAGGGGCTTTGACCAGTGTCAAAACCCCCGAAAACTTCTATCCGAACATGTCCGAGGTAATACCGGCATACCAACCCAGCGACTCTTCGTACGTTGCTTTTCTCAGATCGGCATTTTCGCCGGTCTGGCTGATGAAGCCGTCGACTTTGGCGATCTTTTCGGGCGTCGCCTCGTAGGTTGCACCAACCTTGACGCCATCATCTGTGTCGATCAGCGACCAGCAGGTGTTGGAAAACTTGGCCGGGAACACCTTGGATCCGGTCAACGCGCCCCGCACTGCATTCGCACAGACTTTCGCCTGGCTGTTGGCCGAGAAACCGGATTTCGGCATGTCACCCTGCTGGCTGGCATCGCCAAGGACATAGATGTCCGGATCAGCCTTGGAGGACATGTCCGCGGCGTTCACCGGCGCCCAATTGCCGTCGGTCACTCCGGCCATTTCCGCAATACGTCCGGCTTTCATCGCCGGGATCACGTTGCAGACGTCGACTTTGGTCTCTTCTCCGTCGATGGTCACCGTCATCGCGTCCGGGTTTACCGAGACATTGCCGCCACCGAAGTCTTCGCCGATCCAGTCGACCATGCCTTCATAGTTATTCGCCCAGCCTTCCTGGAACAATGCCATCTTCGAAAACTTCGGCTTCGGATCTGCCACGATGATTTTCGCAGTTGGGTTGTTTGCTTTCAGAACATGCGCAACCATCGAGACCCGTTCATAGGGCCCGGGCGGGCACCGGTACGGGTTTGGTGGAGCAACCATCGCAAAGGTACCGCCTTCCGGCATCGCCATGATCTGTGCCTTCAGAAGTTCCGTCTGAGAGCCCGCCTTGTACGCATGCGGCATATTGTTCTGCGCCGAGACATCCCAGCCTTCAACTGACCCGTCGACAAAATCGATACCAGGGCTCAGGATTAGCTTGTCGTACGGAACTGAGCCACCACCCGCCAGCGAAACAGTCTTGGCATCGCGATCCACGCCGACGGCCCAATCGTGGACCACGTTGATCCCGTATTCAGCTGCAAGCGTGCCGTAGCTGTGGGCGATATCCGAAAGTTCCTGAAACCCTCCCAGATACAGGTTTGAGAAGAAGCAGGTGTAGTAGGTCCGTGACGGCTCGATCAGCGTCACGTCGATCTCACCTTTGCTGTCCTTGGCGATATAGCGGGCTGCAGTAGCGCCGCCTGCGCCGCCGCCGACAACAACGACCCGGGGTCTGCCCTGAGCCAGAACCATCGGCGCAGATAGTCCGGCTGCCACCACCCCGGTGGCTCCTAGAAATGTACGTCTATTGAGTGTCATCGCGTTTCCTCCCCTTAGGCACAGTCACTCTGGATTATTGAAGTAGGCGGCCAAAGCCGCAATCTCGTCATTGCTCAGCCTTCCGGCGATCATTTGCATAACCGGATGTGGCCGCTGTTTGTCCTTGTATGCGTGCATGGCGACAACAAAGTCCTCGTCGGGCCAATAGACGATCGATGGGATGCCTTGGTCACCCCCTTCGATCTGGTGGCACGTCGTACATTCGCTGCTGAGATATGCGCCGTATTCGGGATCTCCCTGAATCGCCAGGATTGCTGGATCGACGGAATGATCCGTACCTTTCGCGGTTGGGTCCGCTTCGGGAATATCACGAGGATTGTCTGAAAACGCCCGCAAATAGGCAATCACGTTGGCACGGTCTTCCGGGTCTTTCAGGCCGCCAAAGCTCATCCTTGTACCCGACGCAAATGCACGTGGATTTTCGATATAGGCCGACAAAGTGTCAGCGTGCCATTCCAGACCTGAATTTCCCGCGCGCATAAGGCTCTTGGAATAATTGAAACCATCGAGACCTGCGGCCTTGCGCCCAAAGACACCATTCAGATGCGGGCCGATTTTGTTTTCAGCTCCTTCGCCAACCTGATGGCAGCCTGTGCATTTGGCGAACACTGTTTTCCCGGCCTCGGCATCACCAAGGTCTTCGGTTGCGTAGGTCGATGTGGCGAAAGCCGCCAGAACCGCCGCGCACGCCACTATGTTCGACCACCGCATGATCAGCTTCCGAACGATTTGAGGTAGACAATCACGGCCTCAATATCATCCGGCTTCCTTAGCCCCGCGAAAGACATTCGCGTGCCCTTCATGTAGTCCTTGGGTTTTGTCAGGAAGGCCGCCATTTCCTCATCCGTCCAAACAAGGCCGGCCTCGGCTGCGGCTTTCATTGCCTTGGAGTATTTGAACCCCTCGACCGATCCTGCATTGGACCCGACAATCCCGTTCAATGCCGGCCCGGTGCTGTGCTTTGCACCTTCACCCACCTGATGGCAGGCTTTGCACTTCTTGAAGACTTTCTCTCCGGCGGCAACCAGTTCGGTCGCGTCGTCAGTCTTTTCGGCTTCTTGAAGGGCCGGTTCCGCCGCGGCTTCTTCCTCGGGCTTTGGTGCTGCGGCCGGAATGAACGACGGGCCGTCCGCAGTGAATGTCGGCAGCCCCTCCACGGTGGCATCATTCATCACCGAGTTCGACCCACCTTCTGGCGGCGTCTCGACCAGAAAAACAGAGCGCATCGCGACAGCGGCCTCTGCCTTGCAGTTCTTCATGCAAGGTTCTTCGCGCCATTCAGCGTACTCGGTCTCGGGTCGCGTATCGACAACAAAACCGTCCTTGTTGTACATCTCGAATTCGGCAAAGTTTTCGTTGCTCAGTTCGAAATCGTCATCCACCAAATCATTTGAATACAGGATGTATGCAACAATCGCATAGGTCTCATCCGCGGTCAAAGTGCCTGCCTCACCAAATGGCATTGATCGGGAAATGTAATCCCAGGCGGTAGACAAATGCGGCCAGTAAGACCCTACGGTCTTCACGGGATCTTCGTTTGCAAGCGTGTCGAACCCGCCGGCAAGAACGGGCCAGTTGTCCACACCTTCAGCAAACTCGCCGTGACATGACGCGCAGCGGTCGGCAAACACTTCTTCCCCGGTCCAAACGTCGCCCGAACCGACCGGCAAGCCACGTCCGTCCGGCAGAACATCAACATCCCAGGCCGCGATCTCCTCCTCCAAGGCGGGGCGTCCAATCCCATATATGCCACCACGGCTCGGTGCAGGTGCGGTCAGGTTCGCCCCATTTGCTAACCGCTCCTCAGCAGCAGCCTGAATTTCCTGGACTTTGAGATCCAGTTGGGCTGCCCTGTCGGCTTCTGCCTGTGCTTTTGTTTGTGCGGCTGCTGCGTGGGCCTCAATCTGACCCACCCGGGTTTCCAAAGTTTCGATTTTCGATTGGCCGTAGTTTCTGTTGGCGAAGACCAACGCCCCCGCAAGCACCAACGCTGTGCCGCCGAATACCGGCAGGAAAACATGACTAAGAGACTTCGACATTCTCAGCGATCCCTTCTGCGCTTACGTACCACGTCTGGATACAGTTGTTGTGATAGACCGAGTTTTCCCCGCGCTTTTCGCGCAGCTGGTCTTTGGTTGGCTGTACGTAGCCGGTCTCGTCTATTGCTCGGGCCTGTAGGAGCATGGGTGCCCCGTCCCAATTCGTGTCGAGATAGAAACGCGACAAAGCCTTGGAGTCGCCCTGCTTGCCAAGGCGTGCCGTTTCCCACGTGATGCCGCCGTCCTTGGATACATCGACACGGGTAATCTGTCCGTGGCCTGACCATGCAAGCCCTGAAATCACCAGCGGCCCGGGCCCATGTTTGATCGGCATTTGCGGGCTGGGCGAGGTTATGACGGATTTCGCATCCATCACCCAAGTCCATTTCTGGGCTGTGCCATCGGCATAAACATCGGTGTATTTCGAAGTTTCTTCGCGGCTTTCGACTGCCCAATCGACAACCTCGATGCGGCGTAGCCACTTGACCCACATGTTGCCTTCCCAGCCTGGCACGACCAGGCGCACGGGATAGCCATGCTCCATCCGCAGGGCTTCACCATTTGCCTTGAAGGCTACCAACACGTCATCCAGTGCTTTTTCCATCGGGATGGAGCGGCCATTGGATGACGCGTCTGCGCCCTCAACATAGACCCATTTGTCGGGTGAGATATCGGCCCCCGCTTCCTGCAACAGCGTGCGCAGCGGAACACCGGTGTATTCCATATTGTGAATCATGCCGTGGGTGAATTGCGCACCGTTGAGTTGCGCGCCTGCCCACTCCATCCCGGTATTTGCCGCACATTCGCAGAAATACACGTGGTTTTCGCGCGGGAAACGTTCGATGTCGTCATACGTGAAGACAAGCGGACGATCGACCAGACCGTTGATCATCAGCCGATAGTCTTCCTTGCGCAGCTCGATTGCGCCCGAGTGATGCCGTTCAAAAGCACATCCCTGGGGTGTGATTGTGCCATCAAGCGCGTGGATCGGAGTAAAGTTGATCGACGAAATCGGAGAGGCGGTCAGCCATTCCACATTGCGGCGCACGACATGGGATTCATAGCTTATCGGCATGCCATAGGGTGCCTCGTCAACGCCTGCACCCGTGTAAGACGCCCAATCCTGAAGCTCTGTTATCAGGGGGTCAGGTGTTTCTGCCACTGCCGCACCTGCAACTGACCCCGCGGCGACCGCGGCACTGCCTTTCAGGAAGGCCCGGCGGGACGGTTTGAACGCGTCATCCATATCTCTTAGGTCTCCATCTGTTTCTCATGCGCCGACGACATCGACGCTGGTGTTCTCTTGCACTGTTACAGTGCCTAGATTGCGAATGTGGTTTTCGACGACATCCCAGATCGGCGGGCCCTCGGTACCTTCGTTGACACTGGCCCACCCCGCCACAACGTAGGTTTTCGACGGATCAATCGCTTCACCTGTCTTGAGCAGGGTCATTTCGCTGATCCGCTGCCCTTGCGGCTTGGTCACGTCGATGCGGTAACCAAGCCCACCGACACGGACCATGTCGCCGCCCTGCTGATAGTAAGGATCAGGGTTGAACAGGTTGTCGCCGACATCCTCGAGGATCACATGGATGAATTCACCTGTCATTTCTGTGCGATATGCATTCGGGTAAGACATCGAGGTGACGTTCCAGATGTCCTCGCGCGTAATCTCCTGCCCCGGCAGGATCGACGGGCCCCATCGGACGCCAGGCGACATGGCAATGTCTGCCTCACGTTCTTTAAGCAGGGCGTCGCAGATCAGATCATCCCAAGTGCCGTTGAAATTGCCGCGACGATAGAGCAACGAGTCCGTTTTACCGATCACTTCGCTGAGCGTCGCCTCATACGGCGCGCGCTGCTCATCTATCAGAGCGGTGATCGCAGGATCCGGAGCTATAACATCAGAGAAAATCGGGATCAGCTTGTGCTTCAACCCCATCAACTGCCCGTCCCGTACATCCAGGTCCACGCGGCTGACGAATTTTCCGTTCGAGCCTGACGCGATGATATGTGTTTTGCCCACCAGAACCGGCTCGGGCAGCGCGTCATGAGTGTGGCCACTGAGGATCACGTCGATCCCCTGCACCCGGCCTGCCATTTTTTTATCTACGTCAAAGCCGTTGTGGCTGAGGACGACGACGACATCGGCTCCGGCATCGCGTACCTCGTCAACCATTGACTGCATGTTCTCATCCCGGATACCGAAAGAGTATTCAGGGAACATCCAGCCCGGGTTTGCGATTGGCATATATGGGAATGCCTGCCCGATAACGGCAACTTTTGCACCGCCCCGGTCAAAGAACTTGTAGGGTTTGAACAATTCCGCAGGTTCATCCCATTCGGCATCAAAAATGTTCTGGCCCAAGGCTGCAAAGGGCAAACCTTCGACGATTTCGTTCACTCTGTCGCTGCCCAGCGTGAACTCCCAATGGAAGGTCATTGCATCAGGTTTCAGCGCGTTCATGACATTGACCATGTCCTGACCGGCCGTCTGGTAACAGGTGTAAGACCCGTGCCAGGTATCGCCGCCATCCAAAAGCAGGGCATCGGGCCGGTCAGCACGGATGGCGTTTATGACGGTAGAAACCCGGTCCAAGCCACCGACCCGACCATAGGTCTTTGCCAGTGCCGCAAAGTCGTCGTAGGTCAGCGCATAGGCGGAAGGGCTGCCATCGTCGATTCCGTAGGCCTTGCGGAACGCAGCCCCCGTGACGTGCGGCATCTGCCCCTTTGCCTCGCCGATACCAAGATTTATCTCAGGTTCACGGAAGAAAATCGGTTTGAGTTGCGCGTGAATGTCAGTGACATGGATCAGGCTGATATTGCCAAAGGTCTCAAACTCTAGCAGCTGATCCTGCGTCAGACTTTGCTGCGCTGCAAGTCTGGCCCAGTTGCCAAACCCGGATGCCCCGTACAGAGCCGATGCCGCCATTGAAACCTGCAAGAAGTCACGTCGAGAAATCATCTTTCAGCTTTCCTATAACACATATAAATGTGTGAATGTTGTTTTCATGAAAAACCCGCGCCGGGCATCGCCAACGCGGGTCATTCGTTACTGGCGCACAGCCGGAGTTTCGACTGAAAGCCCGTTGCTACGCGAGGCAACATAGAGCTCCAGCGCACGGAACTCGTCCGAACCTTCGGCAAAAGTTTCCGCCCGTGTATCACGAATACAACCGCGGAAACGATTGTGTCGCGAGATCAGCTTGGCCTGTTTCAAGCGGTAAGTCGGGAACCCGTTGATCATTCCCTGGCTCAGGTGATCCGCTCGGATCATGTTGCCCCAATTGTCTTCATGACAGTTGGCACAGCTCAGCTCCAACTGACCATAGCGGGTATAATACATTTCCTTGCCCTGTTCCCAATACGGGGCGGCATCACCGTCAATGGCAATGTTCATGGGCATTCCGCGTGACTGCAGACCGATCAAAGCGACCATACCCTGCATATCTCCACCGGACCATTTCCAGGCGTCGGCTTCCATACGCTCCGTGCGGCACTCATTGATCAGATCTTCCATGACCACCAGCTTGCCGGTTTCGTCATCAACCTTTGGCATGGAAGCCTGCAATCCCTTGAAGCTTTCCACCCCGTCGTGGCACGACGCACAACTTTTTTCGGCAGCCCCATCAACCGTCTCAAAGAGGTCGGCGGCCTGGTCGACGAAGATCATCGCCGGATTGTCGAAATCATCGATCTGAAGGGCCTGGGTCTCATTCGTACGGAAATGCCAACCCGAATAGATCGTGTCCAGGTTTTCCAGATGCGCCGGAGCTTCGGTGACCGAGGTCATGTCCAGCTCGCCATTGATCACCAGATTGTCTTCGTCCGGTCCGGCCATTGCTGCCACTGGGAAAACCAGAACTGCCGCGATCGCCGTAAGTGCCTTAGTATTCATTTCGTTCCTCCCTTGGTGGACCAGCGCCAAAATTCATGTCCGGCGCTGATCTGCCTTAGTGGTCGAGCCGTCAGGCGATCTCGATCGATTTTTTCTCGTCGTAGACAGAGCCGTCGTCATCGTACCAGGTGAATACGAACTCACCTGCCTCAGGCACGGTTGCCTCAAACTGGAAATACGGATTGGTTGAAATTGCCGGCTCCATCGTCACATCGACCACCATTTCGCCGTTAAACTCGCAGGTGAAACGGTTGATGATCGACCGAGGTATGACGTTGCCTTCTTTGTCCTTACGCTGTCCGCTTTCCATCTTGTGGCTGATCAGTGTCTTGATCGTGACGGTTTCGCCAGCAGCGGCTTTCTTCGGAACCTTGACGCGGGGTTTCACACCGGATGCCATTGGTTAGTCTCCTGTTCTTCGAGGCATGCGTGGCTATCAGCCGCCGCAGCCGCCGATTGTAACTTTTACGGTCGCGGATGCCTTGGCAAAACTGCCATCTGCCATTTTCGCCACGGCAATTACGTCTTGCGTTCCCGCAAGACGGATGCGGGTTGAAGCGGCTTGTTCAGCAGCCAGCGGGCCGAAATTGAACGTTGCAACGCCCGGTTCGGGGTTGCCTGCGGCCACGATCAGAATCGAAGTGGCACCCGGGGCGCTTACTTCGATCGGTACGGTGTTTCCGTTCTCGGCAATTTCAGGTGCCGTCAGTGTCACACCGCCGTCTGCCACATCCGCCCCACCGGTAAACGCGGCAATCGCATCCTCAGCGGCCGCATTTGCACGGAGCGGCATTATTGTCAGGAACGCGGCGCCCAGCCCAAGGGCCAGAGTCTCGCGGCGAGAGAGTTCCATTTTCAATCTCCTTTGAATCTTCGACAATCACGCTATGAAAGCGCGACTATTGCTCTTTCAGGGTCGCAAGAAACGCGACCACGTCCTCGATATCCTGCGCTGTCAGGATCGGCGTCAGTGGTTCAGTCGGGGCTTTGCCGGTATAGGCATCGCCCGGGCGGATATAGCCGTCATTCTTGTAGAACGCTGGCATTACCGTGCCTTCGAACGTCATTTTTGCATTTGCGACCAATCCGCGAAGCTCGGCCTCAGACCAACGATCACCAGCGCCATCCAGCGTCGGACCGACCTCGCCCTGGAATGGAATGTCGGCCAAAGCCGATACCGCGTGGCACGCCACGCAATTGCCTTTTGACTTATCGCCAACGATAAGTGCGCCATTTGCCGCATCACCGGCGGCGCCGGTCAAAGACACCTCTACCTCACCATATTCACCATAGGTTACGTTTTCCGGGTCTGTCTCCGCTGCAAAAGCGGCACCCCCCGTCATTGCGCAGACCAATGTTAAGAGTCTCAGCTTCATGATCCCTCCCATTTGCTAATACGCCGACGGCGCCTTGCGACCCAAAGCATTTGTGTACCGTAGTCGACGAGTGCGGTCTGTCGCAACATTAAATTCATTACAATGAATTTTTTTATTTATAACCCCGACCCTCAATCTTGCGAAACATTGTTTCGCTCCTGAATGCGTCGCGCGTGATACCGCTGGAAATCTTCACCATTATCAAGTTCGTACCGCTTCTCGTAGACCCAGGTGAAAAGGTCCAAAGTTGTTCCTTTGGCGAACGCTCCCGGCATAACTGCAACCGCAGCTTCAATGGCAGTGACGTCCTCGGGCGCCTCTTCGGGAAGAAATACAAGGGTCGGGGTAAACAGAATCCCCCATTTGCGCATCAGCGCTCTTTGCTCGCACTCTTCCCCATCAAAGTCGGTGGCGGTGGTGCTTCCATGCAAATCCAGTTGGACGACAAAGAAGTTCTCTTCGATGAACGCCGCCAGGTCAGGCTGGGGGAAAACCTCTTCATGCATTTTCTTGCAATAGATGCAGCCTTGTTGCTCGATAAACAAAACCAACCGCTTGCCTTCACCTGACGCCTCTTCAAGATCCTCGCGAAGGTCTTTGAACGTGTCACGCATCCACGGCGTTTTGTGCAACCCATCGTCGCCAATCTCAGCAGCGGAAACTGCCACGCCTACCAAGCACGCCATCAATATTGACAATGTTCGCTTCATGTTTTCCTCCCGTTTTATCCAATGACTGCAAGCCAGGGCATATGGACCAGCATCCATTGGGCGACTTGATTGATGGAGTTGGTTGCGATCAGGACGCCGAACAGGATCAACAACGCCCCCATCACCTTCTCGATCAGAGACAAATGCTTTCTGAACCGTGCCATCCACTGCATGAAGGGGCGAACCAAGAAAGCCGCCAGAACAAACGGCGCGGTCATTCCTACCCCGTAGACGAACAAAAGAACCGCTCCACGCCAAGCCGTCTCGGTTCCGGCCGCTGTAAACAGGATTGAAGCGAGCACCGGCCCGACACAGGGCGTCCAGCCAAAAGCAAATGCCAGTCCAAGAACATATGCTCCGATCAGGCTCACGTTTGATGTCTCGCCGACGTCTGCCCGAAACTGTCTATACAGGAACCCGATGCGAATCAGCCCAAGGAAATGCAAACCCATCGTCACGATGATGGCTGCCGCTATCCAACGAAGGATATCGAAATATTCGCGAACAAGTTGTCCGAATATCGAAGCCGTGGCTCCGAGAGCCATAAAAATCGTTATGATCCCCGCTGCAAATGCGATTGCAGCAAGCGTTGCTCTGCGGCGAACGTTGCCGGAAATAGCTGAATTCGCAGAAATCTGCTCCATCCCGACACCCGCCAGATAACTGAGGTAAAACGGCACAATTGGAAGGATGCAGGGGGACAGAAATGACAACAGCCCTGCGACCAGAGCTCCTGCAAATGTAATGTCGAGCATGGTCAAACCTGTCCTGGCGAGCTATCATTCATACATTCAAAGTAATAAAGATATGTCGCCGCGGTCAATCGGAGCTTGAGATGCGCCACCTTTTCCTGCTTGTACTTGCGATCACGTTGTTTGTGTCTCCCAAGGCTCTACGGGCGGAAATGACACTTCTGATGGCAGAAGAAGATGGGTGTATGTGGTGTGCCCGCTGGGATGCTGAAATCTCGGGGATTTACCCGAAAACACCGGAAGGAAATGCCGCCCCGCTTCAGCGCGTAGACATCCATGCATCCATGCCGGATGGAATCGAACTGGGAAGACCTCTGTACTACACTCCAACCTTTGTCTTGCTGAACAACGGCCGCGAAGTCGGCCGGATCGAAGGGTACCCCGGTGAAGACTTTTTTTGGGGTTTGTTGGGCGTGCTGCTACGTGACGCAGGGGTACAGATTGAGACCTCTGGATAAACGACGGCAAATTACATAAACTGTTTTGAATGCGTGAAGTTGAGAAAGCGAGGCGATCTTGTTGGATAAACCATCGAAACTGCCAGTGTTCACAAAAGACATGTGCGCAGAAGATCTGGACCAGATGATGGAGAATGCGCAAACGGCATCAAACTTCCTGAAGGCTATCAGCCACGAGGGGCGTCTGATGATCTTATGCTACCTGTCCTCGGGCGAAAAGTCCGTCACCCAGATGGAAGAGATGCTGTCAGCGAGACAGGCTGCGGTATCTCAACAATTGTCCCGACTGCGTTTCGAAGGTTTGGTCAAAACACGGCGTGAAGGTAAAACAATCTACTACAGATTGGCTGATGATCGATCGACACAAATATTGGAAGTTGTGTACGACCTCTTCTGCAGGCAGAAGTAAACGCCGATCAAAACGCCGCCAGCTTTGGGAGGAGACTGGCAATGTTCGAAGCATTGGGAGACGCAAATACCGTTGCTCTGATCGGTTTGATTGGTGGAATCGTGTTGGGACTGGCCGCGCGTGTCGGCCGATTTTGCACGTTGGGTGCAATCGAAGACTATCTTTACGCAGATGATGACCGGCGACTGCGCATGTGGGCAATTGCGATCGGTGTTGCAATTGTCGGAAGCCATACCGCAATGGCGTTTGGCTGGCTTGACCCTATCGGAACACGCTACCTTGCGCAGACCTGGAACCCACTCGGGTCGATCGTGGGTGGCCTCATGTTTGGTTACGGAATGGCCATCAGCGGAAACTGCGGCTATGGCGCGCTGGCAAGGTTGGGAGGTGGCGACCTTCGATCCTTCGTCATCGTTCTGATCATGGGTCTTTCAGCGTATGTCGTAATGTCAGGTCCCTTGGCTTATCTGCGGGTTTGGGTCTTCCCGGTGGAAATGGATCTCAGCGGCCCTCAGAGCATCAGCTTCCTTGGTGAACGGTTGACCTCTATTCCAGCCTGGCTCATCGGCTCTGCTGTCGGTGTTGTTTTGGTGATATTCGCTTTGGCGAACCAACAGTTCCGCCGCGCTCCGAAACACGTGTTCTGGGGATCTGTGGTTGGGCTGGCGATCGTTTCAGGCTGGCTTGGCACGAATTGGGTGGCGACACAGGGTTTCGACGGTGAGCCGGTGCAAACTCATACCTTCGCTGCCCCCCTGGGGGACACGATGTTCTACCTTATGACGGCGTCCGGAAACACTTTGTCTTTCGCAGTCGGGTCAGTCTCAGGAGTTCTCATCGGCGCGTTTTTGGGATCTTGGTCAAAAGGCCATTTTCGCTGGGAAGCATGCGAAGATCCACGTGAACTAAAGCGACAAATGCTGGGCGCAGCGATCATGGGACCGGGAGCGATCATCGCAGTAGGTTGCAGCGTCGGACAAGGCATATCCGCCTTCTCGCTTCTGGCCTACAGCGCACCAGTTACATTCGCTGCGATCTTTGCAGGCGCAGCGCTTGGATTGAGACAGCTCGTTTCCGGACTGTCATTCATAACTGAGCGCTGAGTTCAGAACACTATCGAGCCAAATGCCGTAAGAGCCGTCAGTGATACTGATCGGCCCTACATGCGAAATGCAGTTTGATATTTGGAGTATGACCAGATCATTCAGCGGCGCGCCCGAAAGAGTGCTTCAAAAAAGCACCGGCATTAGTTCATGCCCAAGGCTTCCTTGTACATCTCAATAACTGCCTCTTGCTCAGCAATATCATCCTTATCTCTTTTTCTGAGAGAAATGATGCTGCGAAGGGCCTTCACATCGTAGCCACGCGACTTACTCTCTGAATACACTTCTTTTATTTGGTCCGCGATGTCTTTCTTTTCCAACTCCAGGCGCTCGATACGCTCTACAAATTGGCGCAGTTCCCCAGAGGTGACCTTGTAACTTGCTTCTGCTTCTTCAGACATGCTCATCTTTATCTTCCTAATTCTGGACCATCACCGCCAAGAGAATACAGTTTGAACTACTTGTATTCGTCTTAAGTCTTTGTCGTCACGTATATAAAACAGTTTTCCAGTGATGGGTGTGGCCGCGCGACTTGGCTTCAGCCATGACTTCTTTGTGTTGTTCCGTCCGGCGCTTTTTCTCTGCATTCAGACACTCAAACCACTCGATGAACTGACGCAGCTCGCCTGCCATAAAGCGATAGTTGGCCGCGGCCTGATCTTCGATGATGACTTCCATACGCGTCTCTCCCAAAGGCTGAAGTCTGGTGCAGGATGCCGGATACAATGCCGCCGCCCGGGTCGCAAGCACCCAATCTACTAGCGCACTTGTACGATGGGATCCGATCCGCTAAGCGCAGAGGGAGTTTGCGAGGAAATGCAGGGCGTCATGTTCGAATTCATCACCTGGGGCGGTGCGGCCCTTTCACTGGCCGGGCTTGCCGGTCTGGTTTGGTGCATTCTTCGCGTGATGAAGGCGCGCAAGGCCGGTCTGTCGGACGACGAGTTGCGCGCTGTCGTTCAGGGCGTATTACCCTGGAACCTGGCTTCTTTGTTCCTGTCAGTGCTTGGATTGATGCTGGTCATCCTCGGAATATCCTTCGGATGACCGCCCAACTCAAACCGGCAAGTTATCGAACAACGCTTCGATGGCGTCTTCGCACAAGGCCGCATCCAGACGACGCAGTCGGGACGGCACTTGCATCCCCTCCTGCCTCATACGGTCAATAACCTTGCTCACACTTGGTTGAAGCGCCAAGCGCGTATCAAGGGACGCGTTTCTGAGCTTTTGTTCAAGCTGTTCAGCTTCGGAATAAAGACTTTTTGTTGTCATAATACCCTCCCAAGTGTCGTCAGTATTCCAGATTTAGGTAACGGGAATAAGACCCGATAATAATAACCTCACCTTGTGCGGGATATTGCCCAACGCATTTGTAATTTCGGCAATCCGGCGCGGATGGGTTAAAGTTTAATCTGATTTAATCGTGAATGCCTTGACCCGCATCAAATGCAGTTTCGATGTTGCATCACATTCCATTTTGCATATATGATATATGGTAACCGATACGGAGGAAATCATGACACCCGCTGTGAAAGCGTTTTTTGACGATCAGACCTTCACGGTGTCCTACGTTGCTCATGAGCCGCAGGGACGTGCCTGCGCCATCATCGACAGCGTTCTGGATTTCGATCACGCCTCGGGGCGCACGGCGACAAAATCGGCTGACGCAATCATCGACTATGTGCGCGCGCACGATTTAAAGGTCGAGTGGATACTGGAAAGCCACGTTCACGCAGATCACCTGTCAGCTGCCCCCTATCTGCAACAGGCACTGGGTGGCAAAATCGGAATCGGCGCTCAGATCGTCACCGTGCAGGACACATTCGGCAAAGTTTTCAATGAAGGAACCGAGTTCCAGCGCGATGGCAGCCAGTTCGACGCCTTGTTCTCGGAGGGTGACAGTTTTCACATCGGCCAGATGCGAAGCGATGTTCTGCACACCCCCGGCCATACCCCAGCCTGCCTGACCTACGTAATAGGCGACGCCGCCTTTGTAGGAGACACGCTGTTCATGCCCGATTTTGGCACAGCCCGCTGTGATTTTCCCGGAGGGTCGTCAGCGAAATTGTTTGAATCGATCCAGAAAATCCTGTCGCTGCCAGACGAAACACGCATCTATGTCGGGCATGATTACAAAGCGCCGGGCCGTGATGAATACGCGTGGGAAACGACGGTAGGTGAACAGAAAGCGCTAAATGTTCATATCGGACAAGGGCGCAGTATCGAAGAATTCGTGGAAATGCGTGACGCAAGGGACGCCACACTGGCCATGCCACGTCTGATCCTGCCCTCTCTGCAGGTCAATATGCGGGCGGGTCAAATGCCTCCGGCCGATGATCAAGGCGATGTCTTTCTGAAGCTGCCGGTGAACAAAATCTGACGCAAGTCAAACCGATCAAAAAGGATAACTCCACATGAACATCGAGTGGATCTGGGGGCTGTGCGGCGGTCTGCTGATTGGCCTGGGCGGAGCCGTGTACCTACTTGGAAATGGCAGGATCATGGGTGCAAGCGGTATCTTGGGCGGTCTTGTCGACGGTGAGGCCGGCGGTACGTGGCCCGAGCGCCTGGCCTTCATTGCCGGGTTGATCGGTATGCCGCTCCTGCTGCGGCCACTGATCGCTCCCGAGGCCCAAACGCATCTTACCAGCAATCTGGGTCTTGTTGTTCTGGCCGGGCTTCTTGTCGGCGTCGGAACGCGTATCGCCAATGGCTGCACGTCGGGTCACGGGGTCTGCGGCATCTCGCGGTTTTCTCTGCGCGGCATCGTGGCAACCGTATTCTATATCCTAGCTGGGGGAGTGACCCTCGTCCTGCTGCGCCATGTTTGGGAGCTGATCTGATGCGCCTTATCATTGCATTACTTGCCGGATCCCTGTTCGGTGCCGGATTGTTGATTTCAGGTATGACGGACACGACCAAAGTTCAGGGCTGGCTGGATGTATTCGGAAATTGGGACCCGACCCTTGCCTTTGTGATGGGTGGCGCCATCCTGCCGATGCTTGTGGCGTGGAGGCTGACAATCGGTCGCAACGCCCTGACCGGGGACGATTTTCCGCCTCCTGCAAGGCCCGAGGTTGATCAAAGGCTTATCGTTGGTTCGGTCCTTTTCGGGATGGGCTGGGGCTTGGCCGGGCTTTGCCCCGGACCAGCTATGGCCTCGTTGACTTATGGTGGGTTGGGTGGCCTGGTCTTTCTGATTGCGATGGTCGCCGGCATGTTCATGGCGCCTACGCTTGGCGCTCAACTGGACAGAGCCGCAAACGCGGCCTAAGGATCTGATATGGAGATTCGACCGATCACGACCCGCTATGCTGTCTCGCCGCAGATCACGGTAGAAGACGTCCCGGCAATTGCCGAGGCGGGCTTCGTTAAGGTGATCTGCAACCGGCCCGATGTTGAAGTTCCCGCGATCATGCAATCCGACGCAATCGGTGAAGCCGTTCGTGCCGCTGGTATGGAATACGAAGTATTGGAACTGACACACCAGACCATGACGCCCGAGAATGCAAGGCGGCAACGCGAACTGACAGAAAGCTGCGATGGTCCGGTTTTAGCTTATTGCGCCTCGGGCACTCGGTGTTCGGTGGTCTGGGCCCTTGGTCAGTGCGACCGCATGAGTACGGACGACATTCTGACCGCTACGACAAATGCCGGGTATCAACTGGAAAATCTGCGCCCCGCACTGGAGCAATTCCGAAACAGGGCGGACTAAACCTTATTCCGCGTCGGTTTTTGTGTCGGCAGCGTCAAGGCCAGCCAGTTGCGAAATCTCCGCGACCATCCGTTCGGAATCGTTCAGTGACTGATCGTTGTCTGCCAGTTCCAAACCCTCGTCCCCTGTTGCCGGAGGCATCACATCCACCGCATTGGAAACCGATTCGGCCAGGTGGTCGTGCGGCTGCATTCTCCCTCGGCTCTCGATAAACTCCTGCGCATCAGCCCCAGACAAGGCGGGTAGAGCCGCATGTTCGTTCAATCGAACGGCTCGCAAGCCGCCACACTGACCAAGGCGACCAATGCCCGTTGGCGTTCGGTCGATAGTCAATATCTCAGTTCTGTCCAGACGTGCCCCGTGTAGTGGCAATACACTACCGGGTTGAATCGTTGACAGATCGGACAATGGCAGCGACATCCGACACAAAACGGCGTTCAGTTCCGCCCGAACAACACCCGATGATAGCGCAATCCTCGGACCGGCCGTTTCCGTGACCTCATCAACTTTGTCCGGCGCAGCAGGATGATCCGGAAGGAAAATGGATATCTGTCCTTGCTGCACCCCGTTGGCCAGATCAACCGTCAGATCAAAGACATGGTGCGCGTCTGCAGACATGGCCAAAGACAAGCCGCGCGCATCTTCCGAACGTGCGGCAAGCTCATATCCTGTCAGGCAAATCTGCTCGTCCGCAGCGTCTATTAAGCCGGCGGATAGAGTCAGCGCGGATTCGATAAATGGCGCCGCCATGGCGGCGTCCGTATCTGTAAACACCCTTGGTTCGGGATCTCCGGGCAGTACTTCACCGATGGTCTGGGTTTGTACAATGGCGGACACTACGTACGGGTTCAAGCAAATCGCAGCGCGGCCCTCCTGTCCATCAAAAACCAACAGCAGCCAATCCTGACCGACAGATTCCACCAGATCATCCTGAGAGCCGCTGGCTTGCTTTGCACCGATGACAGCCAAGGGAAGGTTCAATCGATCGCTTGCTGCCCGCGCAAACCCCAAGCGCAGCGCCCGCAGAACCGAACGCGGACGATCGCCTAAATCTTTTCGTCCAACAGACAGTTTGCGCGCCAAAGCGGCGCTGACGGTTTGTGACATGGCGCCCGATCACCAGTTGTTCCAATAACTGACTATTGGTTTACCCCGCCGAGCGTTACGAAGTTCTTTACGACGAGGTCATTGCGCAGCCTGCTGGAACGCCAAGGGCATGCTTACCCGGAATGCCGCGCCGCCCTGCCCGGGCAGATACGTGATCTCGCCGCCCAACCGCTGCATGATCTCTCGGCAAATCGCCAACCCCAAACCTGCACCCCCTGCCTTGTCGACCCCGACTCGGGCAAATTTCTCGAACACCATCGACCGCGCCCCGGGTGGAATGCCGCTGCCGTTATCGATGAAATCGATGATAACCCTCCCGCCGACGTCGTGGGCTGATATGACCAATACCGGTTCTTCCGCGTCACAGTATTTCTGCGCGTTCGAGATCAGATTGATGAACACCTGCCCCAACCGGTCCAGATCCGTATGAAGGGACATTCGCTCTGCCGTAAGAGTCCGCCGGACCGTGATTTTCCTTTCCGCTCCAGCCAGCGCACTGGACACTGCGCGGTCCAGAACCGAACGCAAACTGTCATCGCTGAGGTTCAGATTGACCTGCCCGTTTTCGAGCACGCTCAAGTCCAGCAGATCGTCGAGAAGCCGGGTCAGGCGCAAGGCCTCATCGTGAATGATTGCGGCATAGCGGGTCTGTTCCTCTCGGCTCAGGCCCTCTGTATCCCGCATGATCTCGGAAAAAGCTCGGATCGAGGTCATCGGCGTACGTAATTCGTGACTGACCTGACTCAGGAAGCTGTCTTTTTGCTCGGAAATCTGAGTGAGCTTGGTATTTGCTTCACGCAGCTGGCGCGCCGTGCGGGACAATTCGGACGACTTCTCTTCCAACTTCCCTGAGTACTCCAGGAGCTGCGCCGATTCATCCGCCACCGCAAGCAGGTCTTCAACCGAAACCGAAGACCCGCCCACGATCTGAGCGATCATCGCATGTGCCGTGGCGGTTCCGACCGACCCGCTCAACTCTCGCTCTAGACGGTTGAGGAAACCCGGGGTTGGTTCCGGCATGTGCGACCGGCCACCCTGTTTTTCAGCCTCAGCCTGGAAGAACTCCTGCGCCGGGGCGGTGCCCAGAATACGCTGAGTCATTATCATCAGGTCTTCGCTTTGCGCCACCGAACCGGACCAGCCGCCCGGTGAAACCGAATGATCGAAAACGTTGACGAACTGCGCGCCCTGCAAACGCTCCAGAGGGCTGGGAAAGCTCAGCAGAGACGCCACGCAAAATGCAATGGTATTGAGGGACAGAGACCACATCACGGTATGGACCATCGGGTCGATCCCTTCGATCCCGAACAGAGCATGAGGACGCAACCAGGCAAGACCGAACAGCCCATTCTGCATTACAGCCTCTGGCATCCACGGTGCGCCCATACCTGGCAACAACAGCGTATAAATCCACAATATGAAACCGACGCTCAGCCCGATCAGTGCCCCTGTACGGGTTGCTCCGCGCCAGAACAGCCCTCCGACCAAAGCAGGCAGAATCTGCGAGATGCCGGCAAAGGCAATCAATCCTATCGATGCCAGTGCCGCACCACCGCCGGACAACCGATAATAAAAGTAACCCAATGCCATGATCACGGCGATGGAAACACGGCGCGCTATCAAAACAATGCTTCGCACATCGCCCGAGACTGACCCTGTTCCTTCATGCGTGTTCAGCCATATCGGCATGACCACATGGTTCGACACCATCGTCGACAAGGCCATTGCGCTAACGATAACCATCGAAGTTGCGGACGAAAACCCACCGATAAAGGACAGCATCGCCAGCCAGTCATTACCCTGCGACAACGGTACGGTCAGCACGAACAGGTCGGGATTGGCCCCCTCTGGCAACAGATCCAGACCAACGACGGCAATTGGCACGACAAACAGGCTCATCAAAAGCAGGTAGAGCGGAAACGCCCAGGCAGCCGTTCTCAGATGACTTTCGTCATCGTTTTCAACCACCATCACCTGAAACATGCGCGGCAGACAGATAAAGGCCGCGGCGGACAGAAAAATGAAAGTCGTCCAGCGACCGGCATCGACATTCCACTGTCCGATTTCCGAGGCATCGATCTGTTCCATCATCGGGCCAACGCCACCAGCGATACCCCACACTACGAAAACGCCCACGGCGATAAGAGCAAACAGTTTGACCACGGCTTCAACGGCAATGGCCGTGACGACGCCGTGGTGACGCTCGTTCACGTCCAGATTGCGCGTACCGAAGAGAATTGCGAACACGGCCAGCCCCGCGGCGACCCAGAAAACGCTGGACCCTTCGCGATACAGGCCTGATGGATCGGCTTCGGCGAATATCGAAAATGACAGGGTAATCGATTGCAACTGGAGCGCGATGTAGGGCGTCCCGCCGAGCACGGCTAGAACGGTCACACACACGGCCAATGTGTTTGACTTGCCATAGCGTGACGACAGCAGGTCTGCGATGGAGGTCACCCGCTGACTACGTCCGACTCTCACCAGCTTGCGCAACCCCCACCACCAACTGACCATTACCAGAGTGGGGCCGAGATAGATGGTGACAAACTCCAAACCGGACCGCGCGGCATTGCCCACCGCGCCGTAAAATGTCCAGGCAGTGCAATAGATCGACAGTGACAACGTATATATCAGGGGAGACCGCAACCACGTTCCCCGCCGTGCTGCGGCCATCCGGTCAGCCGCGAAAGCTACCGCGAACAAGAAAACGACATAGGCAAGGCAGACCAGGATCAGCGTGTTAATGGTTGCCATCACTCAGCGTCCGCGTCTCGATCCTCGCGCGCGCCTAAACGGCGGGCAGCAATGCCAAAAACCAACCCGACCAGGATCAGCGCGCCCCAGCAGACAAAAATGTAATAAGTCGCTGAAGACAAAGGGACGGCCGCACCCCCACTGGATTGATCGGGCCACAGCAACGGAAGCGCCAGCAAAGCCGCCCCCAAAAAAGGTAGAAGCCGCGCTGCATCCGTTAGCCTGCGTCGGCGATAGCTTTGACGTTCGAGAAAAAGCGAGGGCCGTGTGACCTGTAGTTTATCCTTGTTGCCCTCGCCAGTCATCATATTCGCGTCGCCTGCGCGTGAAGATCGCGCACAGCCGTCAGAACTTCGGCATTGGAAAACGGTTTGGTCATGAAACGGCTGACACCTGCGTTTTCCGCCATTTCCCTGTCCCGCGATTGACCGCGCGCGGTCAGCATCAAAACCGGTAAACCTGCCAGTTCTTCCATCTCTCTGATGTCCCGCAGAATATCCATGCCGCTCTTACCCGGCAGCATGACGTCCAAAATGACCAGGTCGGGTTGTGCCCCCTGGATCACCTGAACCGCATCCGCTCCATCGCCATGCGTTTCGACCTGCCATCCCTCGCGGGTCAGCAGGAACCGGATTGCTTCGGCAATGTTCGGCTCGTCCTCGATCAACAGAACCTTGCGGCTCATATTTTCAGTTCCTCCCCAAGACCGTTCCTCCATCCCGAGACCGGTCCTTTTTAGACTAAGCCTTCTGCCGGGAAAGTGTCAAAAGCCTTCGCTCAAAATCGACGGCTCGCGGCGGGCCTTGCACGCATTGCTGGGACAGACGCGGCAGTTCGACCCGACCCGCGTAACCGGTGCATCACCTGTTGTTTCGTTGACCGAACGAACCAGCATAACCGAGCGGTAGGCGGGATTCTGATCATACCCCAATACAGCATAAGGCCAGGCATAGGCGAAGCATTCGAATTCAGCTGGTGTCCGGCCCATCTGGACAACTTGCTTGCGAACAGGAACAAGCGGACGACTCAAAGCCGAAAACAACGGCCATAGGGGGCAAACCTCACCATGCCTCGCCAACGCAAAACCCGGAATCGGCTTGATGAACAATATACTGCCGGACGCATCGCACAGCACCATACCAACAGGTTGCGGCAACACATCCTCGGGCAAAAATGCCAGTCGTCTGAGAATGGTGGCGACGTCTACGGAAAAACGGTGGGCCAACGCGATGGGATCCGCGTCGTCTTCTTGCAGACCCGATCTGAGTGCATCCAGCGGCAACACAGTTGCATCATCGCGATACATCTCCAGAATTTCACGCGCCACAATTCGGGCAGCCGACGTGTTGAGACTGCTCAGATCAACAGCATCCACGTCTTCCCCTTGTTCCAGTTCCGAAAAACTGTACCTACGGGATTCGAAGAAGGCTTCGACCTCTTCAAGCGGAACACCGCGCGGATCAACTGACGAATCACTTTCGTCCAGAAAGGTTACAAGCGCCTTGGAACTGCCGGCCAGTCGTTCTGCATCCTGATGCAAGTTTTTGTGAAATCGCTCCCGCCACTCGGCTTCGATGTCCTTTGTGTCTGCAAGAATTGCCGCTGTTGAACGAATCGCGGCCGCTGTGGACAGCACTTCGTGCATTGATGCCGCAAGATGAGGGTCATGCGTCAGGCGATCTGACAAGACCTCGACATTCCGCTCAAGCGAAACAACCCGGCGGTGCATCTGTGCAAGAACCCCGGCCCACCCGGGAAAACGCCCGGCGAATTCCTCCAGCCCGTCCACTTCGGCCTGCTGCCCGACGGCATCATCCGCCGCCTCCCGCAGGGCCGTCACAAGGGTTGCCTCAATCCCCTGGGTCAGGACAGAAGGTTCAACAGAGAGTGCAGACGCTATGTCCACCAGTAATTTGCCACCAATCCTTCGGCGGTTATGTTCGATCAGGTTCAGATAAGACGCCGATATCCCGGCCAGGCGCGCAAGTTCTGCCTGCCGAAGCCCGGCAATCTGCCGTCTTTCCCGGATGCGGCTTCCTGTCAACATATCGCGCATGATTGGCTTCTCCTGACCAGGGTTCGGTCGCCTGTTTTCAGAACATATCATGTGTTTCTGTAGTTTACCCACAAGTTTTCAAGTCGCATTTACACCCTTAACAAAAACCGCAACAACCATGACACATCAGCAGCGCATCAGCAGTCACAATAAACCGCATCTCCCCTTCAATTCCGCGTGGTTTCCCGGCACGATAGGCAAATGAGTGACCCCGCCTTTGAATATGCCCCGATCGGGTTGGTTGAGCTGGAAAACCGGATCATCAAACGCTGCAATCTGCAGTTCGCCCGCACTTTTGGTGGTGAAGAAACCGATTACCGCAACATGCCGTTGCTGCATCTTTACCCGTCGGTTGCTGATTGGGAGAGGATCGGAGAACGCAGCCTTCAAGTGATGCGTGACACCGGGTACTACACGGATGAGCGCGTCATGCGCCGACGCAATGGCGATCTGTTCTGGTGCCGCGCCCGTGGCCGTTCCTTGACACCGGATGACCCATTCCTGCATGGAATCTGGAGCTTTTCCGACATCTCGGAAGAACGTCCCCTTGTCGAATTGACCGTCCGAGAACGCGAAGTGGCGATCCTGTCCTGCCGCGGCCTGTCCGCCAAGGAAATCGGCGTGGAATTGGGGCTGAGCTACCGCACAATCGAAGCCTATCGCGCCCGCCTGCTTGAGAAATTCGGGGCTCGCAAATTACCTGAGCTGGTCGCCAAATTGTCAGGGATGCCTCTGTAACCTGTCCGCCCCTTTAAATTATACGAGATTCCCGCCTGTGATGGTGCGAGTCGATGCTTTTCATGCACCGCCGCTTAGCCTATAACCCTGCGTAATTTGATCAGAGCCCGCAAGAAACAGACGGGCCAAAGGGGAACCGTCGAGGATACTCATGACAGACACCAAACACGAAGCGGATGTGGCATTCATCAAAGCTCTGGCCGAGTTGCTGCGCGATAACGATCTGACCGAACTGCAGGTCAAGCGTGAGTATGGCGACGAAGACAGCCTGAACGTCCGCGTCAGCCGTATGACACAAGCCGCGGCCGCGCCAGTTCAGGTCGCCGCACCTGCAGCAGCACCCGCCCCTGCAGCGGCCCCCGTCGTGGCGGAAGCTTCTGGCGCTCAGGAAGATCCGGCCAGCCACCCCGGCGCTGTAACTTCCCCTATGGTTGGTACCGTCTACATGCAGCCCGAGCCCGGCGCACCTGCGTTCATTTCGGTCGGCGCTTCTGTTTCCGAAGGTGACACTCTTTTGATCGTCGAGGCAATGAAAACTATGAACCACATCCACGCACCCAAGTCGGGTACCATCAAGCGTGTTCTGGTCGGCGATGGCGACGCTGTGGAGTTCGGCACCCCTCTGGTCATTATCGAGTAAGGCGGGCCCATGTTCGACAAGATCCTGATTGCCAACCGAGGCGAGATCGCCCTGCGCGTCATCCGCGCCGCCCGCGAGATGGGGATTAAGACGGTTGCCGTCCACTCCACCGCGGATAGCGACGCGATGCATGTGCGCATGGCTGACGAATCGGTCTGCATCGGCCCCCCGCCCAGCCCCCAGAGTTACCTGTCAGTGCCCGCGATCATCTCGGCCTGTGAAATCACCGGTGCGCAGGCGATCCACCCCGGCTATGGCTTCCTGTCCGAGAATGCCGAGTTCGTGCAGATCGTCGAAGATCACGGCATTACTTTCATCGGCCCCACAGCGGAACATATCCGCGTCATGGGCGACAAGATTACAGCCAAGGACACGATGAAGGCTCTGGGCGTGCCCTGCGTTCCAGGATCTGATGGTGGCGTGCCTGATCTTGCGGCCGCCAAGAAGATCGGTGAGGAATTCGGCTACCCTGTCATCATCAAGGCCACTGCAGGTGGCGGCGGACGCGGCATGAAAGTCGCGATGAACGCGAATGAGATGGAAAGCGCGTTTATGACCGCGCGTGCCGAGGGCAAAGCCGCCTTTGGCAATGACGAGGTTTATATAGAGAAATACCTGACCACGCCGCGTCACATCGAGATTCAGGTCTTTGGCGACGGTAAAGGCAAGGCCGTTCATCTGGGCGAGCGTGACTGCTCTCTACAGCGGCGGCACCAGAAAGTATTCGAAGAGGCCCCAGGTCCCTCCATCACACCGGAAGAACGCGCCAAGATCGGCAAGGTCTGCGCCGACGCGGTCGCCAAGATCAACTATATCGGCGCCGGAACGATCGAGTTCCTGTATGAGAATGGCGAGTTCTATTTCATCGAGATGAACACCCGTCTTCAGGTGGAACACCCGGTAACCGAAGCTATTTTTGGCGTCGACCTGGTGCGCGAACAAATCCTTGTCGCCGCGGGTGAACCGATGTCGTTCGGTCAGGACGATCTGGAAATCAACGGCCACGCCATCGAGGTTCGGATCAACGCCGAAAAGCTTCCCAATTTCTCGCCCTGTCCCGGCAAGATTACCGCGTATCATGCGCCTGGTGGCTTGGGGGTTCGAATGGACTCGGCGCTCTATGACGGTTACTCGATTCCACCCTACTACGACTCTCTGATCGGCAAGCTGATCGTGCAGGGTCGCGACCGGGCAGAAGCGCTGGCCCGACTGGAACGCGCATTGGGAGAACTGATTGTCGACGGCATAGACACCACTGTCCCTCTGTTCCACGCCCTGTTGCAGGAACCCGATCTGCGCAGCGGCAACTATAACATCCACTGGCTGGAGCGCTGGCTTGCGGAGAATATGGAACAGTAGTCACCAAGGACCGGAGGGCCCGTACCCTCCGGTTGACTCATACCTGACATGAGCTTGTCCCCCGAACTTTTGCTGCATGGGTACTCCATCGGTATCTTTCCGATGGCCGAGCATCGCGATGACCCCGACCTGTTCTGGGTCGATCCCAAGTTCCGGGGCGTCTTTCCACTGGACGGATTTCACATATCCCGAAGCCTGGCACGCCGTATTCGAAACTGCGGGTTCGACATCTCAATCGACCAGGACTTTTCCGGCGTCGTCGACGGCTGCGCCGACAGGGCCGATACCTGGATCAACGCCCAGCTGCACGACCTTTACCGTCAGCTGCACCAAACCGGTCATGCGCATTCGTTGGAAGTCTGGGAAGGCACCGCGCTGGTGGGGGGCGTCTATGGCGTGACCCTGGGCGCGGCCTTCTTTGGCGAAAGCATGTTCTCAAGGCGCAAAGACGCCTCGAAAATCGCCCTCGCGTATCTTGTGGACCGTCTGCGGCAAACCGGGTTCCGTCTGTTTGACACGCAGTTTCTAACCGCACATCTGGCCTCTTTGGGGGCGATCGAAATTCCGCGCGGTGTCTACAAGAAAGAGCTGGAAGAAGCCCTGAACTTCAGCGCCGATTTCACAGCGCCGCTAAATCAGTTCGCAGCGAGTGTAATACACCGTATGACCCAAACGTCATAACGCGCGTGATCCAGCGCATTCAAAGCCGGGGACGTCGCGATCATCCAACCGTCAAACAGCTGATCGGCCTTTCCGCTCTCCCAGATGGTCAGATAGGCGAAAGCGTCACCCGTTGGATTGTCAACGGGATAACGGCAATCCCCCAAGGCGACATCCAGCCCAAAAACCGCTGCTGTCTCGCCGGTCTGCAATTCAACATCGACGGTCTGGCCATTCACCTTGTCGAGGCCCCGCAACAGTGCCCCGGGTCCAGACTGAACATTCTGCTGCGCGGCCGCACCAGTGCCGGAAAGCAACAAGGCAAGAAACGCGACGCGTATCATTCGCTGCCGTCTCCAGCGACAAACTTGACCAGAAGCGAGATCAGGCTGACCGCGCCCTGGGTATCCTCGATCTCATCGCCGGGATCAAAAAAGAACGGCGAGCCGCCGGGCATTACCTCGACGAAGTTTCCGCCCAGCAAACCTTCTGACGAAATGACAATGGCACTGTCGTCCGGCACGAGAATCCCGTCCGCAATCGTGAAGGTCGTGTCCGCCCGGTAGGTATCCGGGTTGAGGTTGACACCCGTCACGGTTCCGATTTTGACACCGGCAAGGCGAACATCCGTGCCGACGCCTACCCCTTCCAGAGATCTGAACGACGCGCCCAGTTCGTATCCAGCGGTACCTTGCGACAAGCCCGTCGATTGACTGGCATAAACGCCAAATGCCACGGCACCGGCCAATACGACGCCGCCGACAAGAATTTCGGTCCAGTTATGGGTCGACATTTTTGCCTCGTCTATTCTGGGCTCCAGGCCTCATAGTCCCTACGCTCCATCGGTTCTGCACGACGCAGAGACCCGGCAGGAGTATAGGCCAGCGCGGTGCCGGTCAGGTTTTCCTGATGTGGTTTTTCCCAGGATTTATGCGGCAGCGGTTTATCCGTCGGAGGCTCGTCCCAAGTGCGATGCAACCAACCATGCCATTCAGGATCAACCCGGCTGGCTTCGGCCTCACCATTAAAAATAACCCAACGCCTGCTGTCGTCGGCATTGCGGTAAAACACGTTGCCTTCATTGTCTTCGCCCACTTTCACGCCCTTGCGCGCAGTATAGATCTGAGTGTTCAAAGTCGACCCATTCCACCAGGTCACAGCTCGCAAAAGACTGTTCAGGATTCCCATCGGGTGCCTCCGGCATTTCGTCGAAGAAAGGTATGGACCAAAGGCCCGCCAAGGTCCAGTGCCCCTGATACCACCTGCGTCACTCCGACAGAAAGGCGGTCACTTCGATCTCGATCCTGTATTTCGGATCAATCAAACCGCATTCGATCATTGTCGCCACCGGAGGATTGGCTCCGAAAGTTTCGGCCAGGATCGGCCAGCACGGCTCAAACTCACTGCGATCGGGTAACATGTAAGTGACCCGAACCACATCGTGAAAGCCTGCGCCAGCCTCTGCCAAAGCCTTCTCAATTGTCGCGAGGGCTGATCGGCACTGTTCAACCGCGTCTTCACCCTGCCCGACGGTACCGGCGACGTGAACCCATCCGCCTGCGATCACTGCACGGCAGTACCCGACTTTTGCTTCGAACTCACCACCAGAGGGAATGCGTTTAAGCGTCATGACCATTCACCTTACCCGCTTGGGAAACCGCCGGAGTTGTACATACTTGCACGCGCAAACCTTCCAGGTGGAAATCCCCGGCTTCTTTTGGCTGGGAGTACCGCGGGGGAAGTTCTCATTTGGTGGCGGGGGCAGAGCCCCCTCAACCGATTCAGCACACCGAACCACAGCCGCGATCGATGACCGATTTTATCCGGCCGATGCCGACTCCGGTGCAGCGTCGGTATAGATGAACAGAGGTTGCGAGTCAGAGATGACCGCCTCTTCGTTCACAACAACTTCGCTGACATTCTTCATACCAGGCAGTTCGAACATGGTATCCAGCAGAATATCTTCCAGGATCGACCGCAGACCCCGCGCACCGGTTTTGCGCTCGATGGCCTTTTTGGCGATTGCCTTCAGGGCGTCATCCGTAAAGGCCAGTTCAACATCCTCCAGTTCGAACAGACGCTGGTATTGCTTGACCAATGCGTTCTTGGGCTTGGTCAGGATAGTCACCAGCGCGTCTTCATCCAGGTCCTCAAGCGTCGCCAGAACCGGCAGACGACCGACGAATTCCGGGATCAGGCCGAATTTCAGCAGATCCTCGGGCTCCAGTTCCTTGAATATCTCGCCGACACCGCGGTCATCATTGTCGCGCACATCGGCGCCAAAACCCATGGCCGAACCTTTGCCGCGTTGCGCGATGATCTTGTCCAAACCCGCGAATGCGCCGCCACAGATGAACAGAATGTTCGTCGTGTCCACTTGCAAGAATTCCTGCTGGGGATGCTTGCGGCCACCCTGTGGGGGGACGCTGGCCACTGTCCCTTCCATCAGTTTCAGCAAAGCCTGCTGCACGCCCTCACCCGACACGTCGCGCGTGATCGAAGGGTTCTCGGACTTGCGGGTAATCTTGTCAACCTCGTCGATATAGACGATGCCACGCTGTGCACGTTCGACGTTGTACTCACTGGCCTGAAGCAGCTTGAGGATGATGTTTTCGACATCCTCGCCCACATACCCGGCTTCGGTCAGCGTAGTCGCGTCCGCCATGGTAAACGGGACGTCCAGAATGCGCGCCAGTGTCTGCGCCAGCAGCGTTTTACCACAACCGGTCGGGCCGATCAGCAGGATATTCGACTTCGACAGTTCGATATCGCTGCCCGCTTTCTGAGCATGGTTCAAACGCTTATAATGGTTATGAACGGCAACCGACAGAACCCTCTTTGCGGTGGCCTGACCGATTACATAATCGTCCAGTACTTCGCAAATATCCTTGGGCGTCGGAACACCGTCAGAAGACTTCAGCCCGCTGGCCTTGGTCTCCTCGCGGATGATGTCCATGCACAGCTCAACACATTCATCACAGATGAAAACCGTGGGACCTGCGATCAGCTTACGGACTTCATGCTGGCTTTTGCCGCAGAAGCTGCAGTAGAGCGTGTTTTTCCCATCGCCGCCTGAATTCGTCGCCATGATCTACCTTTCGGGCTTCGTCCCTGCACCCCTTTTCGGGGGCGCTTACACCTGTGTGTGCAGCTTAGGCCAGCACTCTGGCGGCTACAATCTCAAAATGACCCCCGCGCCGGTGACGCGGGGTATTGGCCTCAGGCCTCTTCCGTGTCCATTTTCGCTCGGTTTTCGACAATCTCGTCGATGTGACCCCATTCCTTGGCCTCTTCAGGGCTCATGAAATTGTCACGGTCCAGCGCTTTTTCGACTGCCTTTTTCGTCTGTCCGGTGTGACGTACGTAGATGTCATACAGGCGATCCTTCAGCTTCTGCGTTTCAGCCGCGTGAATCATGATGTCACTGGCCTGGCCCTGGTATCCGCCGCTGGGCTGGTGCACCATGATGCGGCTGTTGGGCAGTGAAAAGCGCATTCCCTTCTCGCCCCCGGCCAACAGAACCGACCCCATCGAGGCCGCCTGACCGATAACCAATGTGGAACATTTCGGCTTGATGTATTGCATTGTGTCGTAAATCGACAAACCGCTGGTCACCACTCCGCCAGGCGAGTTGATGTAGATCGAGATTTCCTTGTTCGGGTTTTCCGCCTCGAGGTGCAGCAATTGCGCCACAACAAGATGGCTCATCCCATCATGGATCGGTCCGTTGATGAATATGATCCGCTCTTTCAGCAGGCGGGAGAAAATATCATAGGCGCGCTCGCCCCGGCTGGTCTGCTCAACGACCATGGGGACAAGTGTATTCATGTAGGTTTCTACGGGATCGAACATTCGTAACCTGCCTGTTTAGCTATGGATCGGGACAATATCCCAACAAGTGTTACCTGAGTCTTAGTGTCGGCTAAGGGGGGCTGCAAGGGGGGGCAAGTGAGAACGCTGACCGAATGTTGATCGTGATCAATCCTCAAAGCGAACCATCTGTTGTTTCCCGGGCTGATCCGCAGATCGCCTTCAGTTGAATTGCATGCACTTTGCGTTTCGGGAACATTCAATCCGAACTCCCCTTTCACACATCACGCTATTTTGATTCATACATATAGAAATGAATGTACGAAACGTGTACTGAAGGGCTCACTCTCACACCTCTTTACGTAACGGAAACACCGCCCGGCCAACGGGTTTGCAAGGAACACAATCGATGGCAATTCCCCAGCTATCCCAAGACATGTCACAAGAAGATTTTGACCGCATGGTCTCAAACGCGACGCGCGCATCCAATTTCCTCAAGGCTATTAGCCACAAAGGCAGATTGATGATCCTGTGTCACCTTGTGTCCGGTGAAAAATCTGTCACGGAACTGGAAGAGCTGCTGTCCGCCAGGCAAGCCGCTGTTTCGCAACAGCTTTCCCGCCTGCGACTTGAAGGTCTGGTGACACCTCGCAGGGAAGGTAAGGCCATCTATTATCGTCTGGCGGATGAACGTCCGCGCCGCATGCTCGAAGTCGTTTACGAACTTTTCTGCGGCGAGGCCCCAGCCTAAGAACTGGCTCCGCCTGAAGAAAGGTGCTACCGAAAAATGATCGAGCACTAAGGAGACGAATATGATCCGCGTAATTCTGATTGGCCTGAGTCTGTTTGCACTGACCGCCTGCGAAACTGCAAAAGGCGCCGGCAAGGACATCGAAAAAGCCGGAGATGCCATCCAGGGCGCAGCAACCGACGTTCAGGAAAGCCTGTAGCACACCTTATTTTGCGCCACGCGCGGAACCAGTATCAATATATGGTTGAAAGACGCACCAGGCCGCAGTAACCTATCCTCACAGGTGCATAGACGCGGCACTGCAACATCTGACGCTAAATCGGGGCTCTTTTGCACACGCAGAAGAGCCCCGGTCCCTTTCGGCAGGGGTGAGTGGTAGCCTGTATGAAACCGAAATCGGCAAAGGAAAAGGCGTCAGGTGCGCAGACGCGGTCTTTGCATGCATCCTTTCGGATACTCCTGACGCCTTACCGGTTCGATGCGTCCCGAAGGGCACCCCGATCCAGTTGCCCCAGCCCCCTAAGAGACTGCGACTGCTGCTTTGCGCCCGAAGGAACATCACAGCGTGCATCGGCCTTTTGAGAAGGTAGCCATCCGAGTAGGGTACGAAACCCGCATGCGGCTGATCACCCACCGGTAAGCCATTGCAGTTCAACGCAAATCCTAAGATCCGGTCTCTCTGCCAAGACCCCCGGGCCTTTGCGTCCCACCTTCGGTTCCGAAGAACCTGTGTGGTGTTCAGACTGTTGCATTACGTCTTGTATCCGACAAGAAAATAGCACTGCAGCATGAAAATTAGACGGGGATAAACTGTTAGTATCTGACGGGAAATCTTTGTGGATAATCCGAGAAATCTCGAATCCACGCATGTTTGAACCGGGACATGTTCAGACTTGATCCAGGCCCCCATTTTCGCCCTATGCTGCAGGCGCAAAGGCTGCCGCACGCTCCATTAGGTGAAAATTGCACGGTTTGTACAACTCTCGGACCACCAATCTTTCGAATCGTACATACGGAGATTCGCCGATGCGTTGCACCATTTCCCACGCGCGCGCCAATTTGGGCGCTCTGGTCACCCGCGCACAGGACCCGCGCGAAGTAATCATACTGACCCGGCACGGCAAACCACTGGCCGCTCTGGTTTCGATCGTCGAGGCGAACCGGATCTGGCATTTGCAGGATGATGACGAGATCGGGTGGAAGCACCCGCTGTCTGGCATTCGCGGGATGTGGTCGCGGGGACGCAACATCCCCGGAATGGAGCCGGGACCGGACGGCAGCTATGTCACCGCGCGCGAGGCCGCGCTGAAGGTTCGCGAGATCCAGATGACCCGCGCCGAGGAATGCCGCATTCTAGCGCGGGGCGGTGTGGATCCTGTCGAGGGCGGTGAGTTGGCCGCCCGGCCCGTCTCCTCGCGGTGGAGACGATGGTTCCGTTTTTGAGAAGCGGTCCGACCCGCGTGTGGCAACCTACTAACCTCCGCCGCAGTCAATATCGCATCAGCGGTACTTACCCCCTACAATCGCCCGGGCCGGACACGCTTCAGTTCACCTGACGTTCCAGAACGGTGCTGTAGGTCGTTCCGTTCCGCAGGCTACGGAAATCCGCAAAGATCTTCCCCTCCTCATACCGCGCATCGATCAGCGCATTGGCCCCGATCAGCAGAGGTGAGGTCTCGACGATGCCGATGCTGCCCGACCCATCGATGCTGATGGTGCCGGTGGCCTCGTACTCATTCCAGTCGGTATCGCCATCGCGACGCCATTTGCTGTGCCCCCAGAAAACGTTGCCGTCCTGAAGCTGCACATCCAGCATCCATTCGGCCTGATTGAACCGGGGCTGATCGCCTTTGTAGTAATGGCTGGGCTGGACGGTCGTGTAGGACCCCAGCCATGTGCCGCGCAGGTCGGGCGTGGTATCGGCCAGCGCGGCCGTTCCAAGGGCGAGGGTCGTGGCCAAAGCGGCTGCTCCGGCAGTCATGTATCTGGTCATGGGCTCTCTCCTGTTCGTCTGGTCAACAGATTGGGAGCGCACGCACCGGTTGCAACTTACCTAAGGGAAACTTCATGATTGGTTCACCGGGGGCTTAGAATGGGGCTTCAGGCCCAGGCCAGAGCCGTCCCGACAATGACCAGCGCGATGCCGATCCCCTCGCGATAGGAAAAGTTCTCGCCAAACAGGAAATACGAGGCGATGGCGATCAGCACGACCTCGGCCCCCAGAATGCCGGTATAGATGATGCCCAACCGTTCGTTGCGCAGCGCGGCAAGTTCCAGCGTTGCGGCCGCCAGCAACGTGGCGACGATCAGAAGGGTCAGACCAACACCGGGGAGCTTCCACCAGAACTTCATCGAAATCATGGCAACGGAATAAAGACCCGCCGACCCAAGGGCGATGAGGGGGATCATGGATGTAGACATCTGCGCCTCCTGCCGAGGTTGCCGTTGGGTCAAGTGTAGCAGGAGGGTGCGGTTGGGGCTGTGAGGTTGGTCACAGGTGTTAGATGGACAACTGATACGATGCTATTTAAACGTTCGAATTAGATAAAAGACTATGTGAAACATGCTGTAGAATCCCCAACCACCAAAAATAAGAAACAGCACCCAACCAGGGTTAAACTCCTGCTGATCAAAGGCGCGGAAAGTGTGGTCCATAGTGCTTTGCAAAACAAAGTATGAAAAATATGTCAGGCCAATCGTCGCGACGGGCCAGCGCTCCAAGATAGTTCTATAGTTCATTGCCATTGCAACAACCTAACGAGGTGATCTGTCAGCGGCTAGTCACAGAAATCCAAGTGATGAGGGCAGCGCCGGCCCGAGGGGGTGAGCGGCGTCTCGGAATTCGTCCAGTGGACGAATTCAGCCGCGAACGGGCAGAGCCCAAGGGCGCAAACGCACCACCCGTTTTTTTCGAAGGTAAACCCTGAGGTTGACGCAGGAAGGTCATCCCAAAGGCAGGCACTCGTGTTTTTACGTCACTGACGGAACTCACTTTAGGCCCACAAAACGAGAACACTTGTTCTTCGCTTCAAAGGTTTACTTTCCATCGCTTCAACAGTTTAACGAAAACCTCGCGTGTAATGGAGCTAAAGGGTTTCGAGGAAAAGTACTGTGTCTTCCAACTTCCATCCTTCAGATTATGACGATCTCTTGTCCTCAGCACAGTGGAACGAAAACTTGCGCGACCTCAATCAGTATGTCGCACATTCGCTTGAACAAGTGGGTGAACCACCTGCGCTAAATGGCAATCTGTTCTACGAACACCGCGCGACGGGTTTTCAAACACAGCCATTTATTGAAAGATTCGAACCCAAACGAAGAAATTTCTTTGAGTTGGCCCGACGCTCGACACGTCTGTTCGAAATAGGCGTGAATGCGGGCCACAGCATGTTGTTGGCGCTTATGGCCAACCCTGAAATCAAGTGCGTCGGCGTGGATGTCTGCCAGAGATTGAACCGCCGGTGGGCCCGCGTGGACATTTACGTACCGGCAGCATTCAACTGGCTAAGGTACAAGTTTCCTGACCGGGTTGAGCTGATAAAAGGAAACTCTCTGATCGAAGCTCCGGCATACGCCCTGAGGCACCCTGATGCGAAAATCGATTTCCTGCACCTGGACGGCGCCAAAGACACGCACCTCAGAGAGGTTCTGGCGCTACACGCTCTTATGCCGTCCGGTGCATTCATCGTGCATGACGATTCCAACCTCAGACCGGTTCGAATTGCAGACAGACAGTTGAGGCGTCTAAACTTTTCCAAGCCGATTGACTACAGCGAATTCGGCCTGACGGACTGCGAATTCCATTTGGTTCGAGCCGCCACCTGATCAGGTGGCATCAAGCTCGAACCCAAAAAGAAAGCCTGTCAGTGACTGTTCAAAACGGACAGCTTTAGCTGTCCATCTTCAGCGCTGAAATAAACGCCTCCTGCGGGATATCGACCTTCCCGAACTGGCGCATTTTCTTCTTACCCGCCTTCTGCTTGTCCAGCAGCTTGCGTTTCCGCGTGGCGTCGCCGCCGTAGCATTTGGCGGTCACGTCCTTGCGTAAGGCAGACAGGGTCTCGCGCGCGATGACCTTGCCTCCGATGGCGGCCTGGATCGGGATTTTGAACATGTGGCGCGGGATCAGGTCTTTCAGCTTTTCGCACATCGCCCGGCCCCGCATCTCGGCCCGGTCACGGTGAACCATGGTCGACAGCGCGTCAACGGGTTCATCATTCACCAGTACCGACATCTTGACCAGGTTGTCTTCGGTATAGCCTGTCATCTGATAATCAAACGACGCATAGCCCTTGGTCACCGATTTCAGGCGGTCGTAGAAATCAAAAACAACCTCGTTCAGCGGCAGGTCATAGACGACCATGGCGCGCGAACCCGCATAGGTCAGGTCCAGCTGGATACCGCGGCGGTCCTGACACAGTTTCAGCACGTCGCCCAGGAATTCGTCGGGCACCAGAATGGTCGCCTTGATGCGCGGTTCCTCGATATGGTCGACCTTGGACGGGTCGGGCATGTCGGCGGGGTTGTGCAGATCGATCATCTCGCCGTCTTTCATGTAGACGTGATAGATCACCGACGGCGCGGTGGTGATGAGCTCGATATCATATTCACGTTCGATACGGTCGCGGATCACCTCAAGGTGCAGCAGGCCCAGGAAGCCGCAGCGGAAGCCAAAGCCAAGCGCTGCCGAGGTTTCCATTTCAAAGCTGAAGCTGGCGTCGTTCAGCGCCAGTTTGTCAATCGCATCGCGCAGGTCTTCGAATTCGGAACTGTCGACGGGGAACAGGCCACAGAACACCACCGGCTGCGCGGGTTTGAAGCCTGTCAGGGCCTCTTCCGTGCCGTTGCGGTCATTGGTGATGGTGTCACCGACGCGGGTGTCGCGAACCTGCTTGATCGAGGCTGTCAGGAATCCGATCTCACCGGGGCCTAACGAGTCGACCATCTCCATCTCGGGGCGGAAGACGCCGACGCGGTCGACATGGTGCAGGGTGTTGTTCGACATGAACTTGACCCGCATACCCTTTTTCAGCGTGCCGTCCATGATGCGGACCAGAACGATGACGCCGAGATAAGCGTCGTACCACGAATCCACCAGCATCGCCTTGAGCGGCGCGTCCAGATTGCCCTGCGGCGCGGGCAGATGGGTGACGATGGCTTCAAGCGTCTCGTGAATGCCCTGCCCCGTCTTGGCGCTGACCTGAATGGCGTCGGTCGCGTCGATGCCGATCACATCCTCGATCTGCTCGGCCACGCGGTCACAGTCGGACGCGGGCAGGTCGATCTTGTTCAGAACCGGCACGATCTCATGATCGGCATCGATGGCCTGATACACGTTCGCCAGCGTCTGAGCCTCGACCCCTTGGGTGGAATCCACAACCAGCAGAGACCCTTCGACCGCGCGCATGGACCGGCTAACCTCATAGGCAAAGTCCACGTGGCCGGGGGTGTCGATCAGGTTCAGCACGTACTGCTCGCCATTGTCGGCGGTATAGTCGATGCGGACCGTGTTGGCCTTGATGGTGATACCGCGTTCCCGCTCGATATCCATGCTGTCGAGCAGCTGTTCCTTCATGTCGCGATCCTTGACCGTTCCGGTCTCTTGGATGAGCCGGTCAGCAAGGGTGGATTTGCCATGGTCGATATGCGCGACGATGGAGAAATTGCGGATATGAGCGAGGTCTGTCATGGAGTGGGATATGTCGGGAGTTTTGTCCCTCGTCAAGCGTTGAAGCGTTGCAAAAAAGGTCCCACCCGCGCCTTTCTGTTCAGTGGCATTTACCCGAATTCAGCGAATAGTTAAGATGATCGCATCATCTGGCCGTTTCAAAAACAGAAAGCAGGGAAGACTTGGCCGATTATTCGATCTTTGTGTTGGGTGAAGGTCAATTGTCCGTCTCTGTGGCGCAGGGTCTGGACGGGATCAATCAGGGCACGGGGATACATCTTATAGGTGAAACGATTACCATTAATTCGCGCGCGGCGACTGAAGTTTTCATCACGGATGCTGGATCGGACACCGACTTTTCCGACAATGATGGTAATCAGCGGTTAAACGGCGATCAGACAATCGATGGCACGCTTTTCTCCAGCGGCACGCGTGTTGAAGCCGAATATGGTATTACGCTGACTGATGGAACAACCACATGGCAGGCGGTTGCGTTCAACGTGAACAACTCATCACCGGCATATGGAAGCGTTGAGGGCATCGCATTCATTGGGGGACCCGGAAAGTTTCCGCCGGCCGGAGTACCTTTGACGGTCGTCAGCACACAGGAAGGTCCCAGCTTCGCATCAAACGCATATGTCAGCCCCATTTGTTACTGTCGCGGAACACTGATCGAAACCAAGTCCGGATACCGGCCCATCGAAATGTTGAAGCCGGGTGATGAAATCTGGACCCGTGACAATGGCTATCTACCCGTCATCTGGACAGGTGAACAGGCTGTCATCACAGCCGGTCGTTTCAGAATGGTCGAAATTCCCGAGGGAACGCTATCGAATTTCGCACTTTTGAAAGTGTCCCAGCAACACAGAATGCTGGTCACGCACCCTTTGGCTGAAATCCTTTGCGCAGAGAACGAAGTGTTTGTTCCAGCTATCAGCCTTGTTGATGCGGGCATTGCAACAATGTGCAAGGAGAACAGTGCAACTTACCATCATCTGCTGCTTGAGACACATAACGCCATTAACGCCAACGGAGCAAGTTCCGAGAGCCTGCTGCTGGCACCATCCGCCAGCCGCCAGAACCCGGATGATCTGTTCTTTCACGGCCTGGTCGATCAGGTTTCATCTGCCGTTGAAACCGCGAGGCTGACACTGAAGAGAAAAGAGGCAACATTTTTGATCAACAGTATCTTGACCGTTGATCCGAATTCCCGTTTGATTCATACTCCGCCGCAGACCGAGAGGGGCATCAGACCCGTCCGGGCAGGCAAAAACGAGGCTCGAGTATGAAACAGTTTCTCCTTATCGCGTTTTGCGCCACGTCTCTCACGGCGGTTGCGCCTGTTGCAGACGCGGCGCAGATCAAGCGGGCGTGTCTGGCGTCGGACCGGTCGGCAGCGACGCGGGATCGGTGTACTTGCATCCAGCGCGTGGCGGATCAGGCGCTGACCCGCAGCGATCAGAAGACCGTGGCCAAGTGGTTCTCTGACCCGCATCAGGCGCAAGAGTTGAAGATGTCGCAGACCGCGCGCGATGATGCGCTGTGGGATCGGTATCAGAACTTTGGCCAGATGGCGCAGGCGATCTGCAACTAAGCCCTTCGGAACGCTTGACCTGATGCACGCTGCGCCCCAGAAAAGGCGCAACGAAAGGTGTATCTTATGGTGATGAAAGGGCTGACCCTGCGGGGCCTTGAAGTATTCGAGGCCTTGGCACGGACGGGATCGGTGGCGCAAGCCGCCGAGATCACGGGGCTCAGCCAGCCATCCGTTTCCCAGCAATTACGTAATCTGGAAAAGGCGTTGGGCACTGAACTGGTCGATCACGGGCGGCGACCGATGCGCCTGACACAGGCCGGGCGCAGCTTTCTGGCGCGGGCCGAGACGGTTCTGGCCGAGCTGCAAATGGCACAAAGCGAATTGTCGGTCATGGATCTGGGGCATCTGACCACGCTGTCAATCGGGCTGATCGACGACTTCGACAATGATCTTACCCCGCGGCTGGCAACGTTGCTGGCAGACAGTCTAACCCGATCGAATTTCAAACTGATCACATTGTCGAGCCTCGATCTGTTCGAGGCCCTGGCCGAACAACGCCTGCATATGGCCGTAACCGCCCATAGCGGAGAAGTGCTGGAGGGCGTGGTCGAGTACCCTCTGGTCCGGGATCCGTTCATTCTGGTTGCACCACAGGGGTCGGGCGGAGTGGAGGCGGTACAGGACAGGCTGCCATATCTGCGCTATGCCCGCGAGCAACTGATCAGCCGGCAGATCGAGGCGCATATGGCGCGCGGCGCGCAGGAGTTTGAGGAACGGTTCGAGATCGGCTCGCACATGGCGCTGATGGCCATGGTTGCACGGGGCCTGGGTTGGACGATCACGACGCCGCTGGGTTTCATGCGCGCAGCGCGGTTCCATGAAGGGCTGGAGGCCCACCCTGCCCCGTTCGGGGATTTCTCGCGCAGCATATCCTTGCTGGCGCGTACGGACTGGTCCGATCAGGTACCGCAGGAGGTCGCGGGCATGACACGGCGCCTGATGCAGAACCAGATCGTGGACCCGGCTTTGGCCAAACTGCCCTGGCTGAGCGGATCGCTGCGGGTGATCGGCGGTTAACTGTCCAGATGAGCGGCAAGGCCCTCGACCGCCGCTTCGATCAGGTCCAGAGCGCCATCGAAATCCCGTGTATAATATGGGTCAGGCACATGATCCGCGCCGGTTTCAGGGGCGAAATCGGTCAGCAGGCGCACCGGGGTGTCACTGCCGGCGGGGCGCAGATCCTCGATATCCGCGATGTTGTTGGCGTCCATGCCGAGGATCAGGTCGAAGCGGGCGAAATCGGCGGCGGTGAACTGACGGGCGCGCAGGTCACCCAGGTCGATTCCCCTGACCTTCGCAGCTGCCTGCATCGGGCCATAGGGCGGGTTCCCAGCGTGCCAGCCCATGGTTCCGGCACTATCGGTTACGTGGTGCGGCGCGCGGGCGCGGAAAACGCCTTCGGCAGCGGGCGAACGGCAGATATTGCCCAGGCAGACAAAGAGGATACGGTGTGACATGCACCAAACTGTACCGCGCGGAGGAGAAATGGAAAAGATCGTGATCCTGACCGGGGCCGGAATATCCGCCGAAAGCGGGTTGAGCACCTTTCGCGATGAGGGTGGATTATGGGCACAGCACCGGATCGAAGATGTCGCCACGCCGGAAGGATTCGCCCGCGACCCCGCACTGGTTCAGGGGTTTTACAATGCGCGGCGCGTTCAGGCCTCTGAGGTGCAACCCAATGCCGCACATGAAGCACTGGCCCGATTGCAACGGGACTGGCCCGGATACGTCGTGATTGTCACCCAGAACGTGGACAGCCTGCATGAGGCGGGCGGCGCCAAAGATGTCATCCACATGCACGGAACATTGGTCGGCGCTTTGTGTTCTGCCTGCGGCCATCAATGGACCGCCCCGACCGAGATGGCTGTAGGAGAACCCTGCCCCGCCTGTGCGCACCCCTCTGCCCGGCCCGATGTGGTTTGGTTTGGTGAAATGCCCTATTTCATGGACGAGATTTATGACCACCTGGCCAGCGCGTCGCTTTTTGCTGCCATTGGCACCTCGGGTCAGGTTTATCCGGCAGCGGCCTTTGTGCACGAGGCACAAGCGGCGGGCGCACGGACGATCGAAATCAATCTGGAACCGTCGCTGGGCACATCCGGGTTTGACGAACGTATTGTCGGCAAAGCGACTCAAACAGTTCCGCGATGGGTCGAGCATCTGCTTGCGCCGCACACTTAAAGTACAGACAGCACGCGCTTAATTTGTATAGACTATCTTCGAAACGACTGGAGGACGAGAAATGGCTGATCAAGACCCCCGGACCGGTGAGATCCTTGATGACGACAGCATGGCCGGGCGCGACATGCTGGGCGAGCAGCTTTCCAGCCTGTGGTGGACCTTTCTGCTGCGCGGCGTATTGGCCGGGCTTGTCGGCATTGCCGCACTGTTCTGGCCGTCGGGCAGCATCGCGTTGCTGCTGCGACTGGTTGGCGTGCTGCTGATCCTCGATGGCGGCCTGACGCTCTTGGGCGTTGGGCGACGTGGTGTGATGGGCGGCGCTGCGATTGGTGCGCTTCTGATCGGGCTTGTCCTGCTGTTCTGGCCGGAAGGGACGGTCAAACTGGCCTTTTTCCTGATGGGCGCATGGGCGCTGATCATCGGGATCGGCTCGCTGGCGGCCTCCGGGCAAATGCATGAGAGAGACCCGCAACGTGGCTCGATGCGCGTATCGGGATTCGTCGCGCTTGTCGTCGGGCTCGTTTTGATGATCTGGCCCGCGGTCGCGCTTGTTGCGCTGGGATGGGGCATCGCCTTTTCGGCACTGGCCATTGCTGCCGTCATGTTCTGGCTGGCGTCCCGATTCCGTCAGGCCGGCGACCGTGTTGGCCTGAAGACCGTCAATAAGTAGAACCAGCGACAGCCACAAGGACAACAGGCCGGGCAATGCCCGGCCTGACGCATGAATGACGGCCGCAGCGCGGCCTGAAGACAGGCGTTGCCCTAGTTCGAATGTGATCCCCCGCCCATGTCCTGGCGCTCCAGATCGACCGGGATTTCGACTTCAACCTCGCCCGCTTTTTCGAAGATCAGCGTCACCGGAACCGTGGCACCCTGCTCGAACGGTGCCGTCAGCCCCATGAACATCACGTGGTCGCCGCCGCGTTTCAGCATATGGGTCTCGCCGGCCGGAATGGCAAAGCCTTCCTCGACATGCATCATCTTGGCCACGCCATTCTCGTCGACTTTGTGCGTATGCAGTTCGACCCGGGCCGCGGCATCCGAAGACGCGCCGACCAGCCGGTCATCTGTATCACCCTGATTCCGGATCATCATGAACGCAGCACCCGCCTTGGCGGTCTTTCCCGATGACCGGGCATAGGCGTCATCAACTTTGATTGTACCTTCGGCAAAAGCCGGCAAAGCCAGTGTCACAACGGACAGAGTTGCAAACAGAGTAGTCTTGAGGGACATCGTGCCTCTCCTGTGATTTGAGTTTTAAAAAGATTGTTTTTCAAATACTTACAGGCGGCGCACGCGCTGGGGAGCCGGGGACTGGCAAAGCGACCTGATTGACCAGATGCCGCAACGGCGAAGGCTGCGCCTGTTTCGGCGCCACAGGCATCGATGGGTGGGCGACGGCAATCGCGCCCATCAGGGACAGCGCATAGTCCGGACAGTAATGCGGTGGCGCGGTCGGTTGCCCGTCTTCGTCCATATAGACAACGACCGGACCGGTGCCTGTGCACAGCACCATCTGACCCACGGCCCTGTCCATGCCGCGCGAAACAGCAAGGCCCTGCCCGGTCAGAACCAAAAGCAGGGACAGAACATAAGGTAGGATTCTGATTAAAACTGGTCTCATCCTGACTCGGGTATAGGTCAGTCAGCAGAGTAGCTTCAAGCGCCAAAGGGTCGCGCTTGAAGCTGGCTTCAGTAGTCAATTCCCGGTCGTTTCACCTTGCTTGTATTGAAGCTGGTGTGGGAACGGTTCACCCTGCGCTGCATCCGCGTGCAAGCCGAAATTGCTTTGCGAAAGACCGCGGCCAGGAACAGGAAAAGGTAGAAACTTTTTAACGTCATAGTGTGGCCCCCGCCTGATGAATGACAGTTACGTTAGGTCAGATTCGAGAGCCCGTATGTGAAGCAATTCACCAATAGCGAAAAATAATTTCGAAATTGAAAACAATATGAGGCAGTGTGGGCGTTTCAAAAAAGAAAAAGCCCCGCACCACAGAGGTACAGGGCTTGAAATACCGTTAGCGAAAAGGCTTAGGCCGTGGCTTGTGCCTTGGCGATTTCCTTCTTCACTTTCAGAGCGTTCGACGACAACTCTTCATCCTTGGCTTTGGCCAGGAATGCGTCCAGACCACCGCGGTGGTCAACCGAACGCAGGGCAGCGGCCGAGATGCGCAGCTTCACGCCGCGGCCCAGGGTCTCGGACTGCAGGGTGACGTCATTCAGGTTCGGCAGGAAACGACGACGAGTTCTGTTTTTGGCGTGGCTGACATTGTTGCCAGTCATCGGGCCTTTTCCGGTCAGTTCGCAACGGCGCGACATGGTTTCTTCCTTTGTTTCTGGAGGCCGGGCACAAAGCCCTCGGCCAAATCACAAGGGGCACAACCCGAAGTCGCGCCCGAAAACTGGTTGGATGCGTGTAGTGGGAATCGCAGGGAGGGTCAAGACGGGCTGCGCGAATTCTTTCATTTTGCGCCAACCTTTGAAACCCCGCCCTTTTTCAACCCGTCAGGTCAGCGTATTGAGCAGTTCCTGTGCCGCCAGGACCGGGTTCAGATGCCCGGCCGAGACTTCGGCATTCAGACGCTCCATCTCGGCCTTGGCTTGCGGCGTGTCGAGGCGGGCCAGAAGGGCGTGACGGACTTCCTGATCGAACCAGTAACGTGCCTGCGCGGCGCGGTTGGCCTCCCAGATACCATTGTCGCTGCGCCACTGGATCAGGGATTGCATCTCGTCCCAGGCTTGCTCCAGCCCCTGTTCTTCGACCGCTGAAACGGTCATTGCCTTGGGGAAACCTTCGGGATCCTGGGGGCGCTTGCGCAGCAATCGCAGCGCGCCGGCATAGTCTGCGCACGTCCGTGTCGCCGTGGCCTTCAGGTCACCATCCGCCTTGTTGATCAGGATGATGTCGGCCATCTCCATGATGCCACGTTTGACACCCTGCAATTCGTCCCCACCCGCCGGGGCCAACAACAACAGAAACAGGTCCGACAATTCAGACACCACCGTTTCGGACTGCCCTACGCCCACGGTTTCGATCAGCACCACATCATAGCCCGCGGCCTCGCACAGGGCGATGGCCTCACGGGTCCGTCGGGCAACGCCGCCGAGATGGCTCTGGCTGGGGGACGGGCGGATGAAAGCGTTCTTCTCGCGGCTCAGGCGTTCCATCCGGGTTTTGTCCCCCAGAATCGAGCCCCCCGAACGGGCAGAGCTGGGATCGACTGCCAGAACCGCGACACGCAGCCCCTGCCCCGTCAACATCATTCCAAAGCTTTCGATGAATGTGGACTTGCCCACTCCTGGCGTGCCCGACAAACCGATCCGCAGCGCCTGGCGCCCCGATCCGGCGAGCTGTGCCAACAGCTCGCTCGCCTGTGCGCGATGATCGGCGCGGTTGCTTTCCACCAGAGTGATTGCACGTGCCAGCGCCCGGCGCTCGCCCTTCAAAATCCTGTCGCTGAGGCTGTCTGTCTGCATTCTTGTCCCGATCCTAGAGGCAAGAATAGTTGCCGCGCTCCGGGGGCGTTTGTCCAGACCGGAGGTCTCTGGAAATGCGATCAAGGCAATAGCTGCGTCAATTCGTGCGCCGCGTGGCACTTCCGGTTATGGTCTTGGCACCATGGGTTACACCAAAGTGCTCGTACTGTGCGAGAACTGGACGTCACCTGCATGATGGCGGATAAGAGCCGGATGACGATACGCCTGCCCATCGACGACGCCATTCCCGAACTGCTAGACACTTTACGTGCGCATGGTCGCGCGGTGCTTCAGGCGCCACCCGGGGCGGGCAAGACCACGCGGGTTCCTCTGGCAATGCTCGAGGCAAGTCTGTGTGACGGCAGGATCGTGATGCTGGAGCCCCGGCGGCTGGCGGCCCGGGCCGCTGCCGAGCGGATGGCCGAGACCCTGGGAGAGCGCGCAGGGCAGACCGTGGGTTACCGTGTGCGCGGTGATGCGAAAGTGTCAAAAGACACCCGGATCGAAGTGGTGACCGAAGGTATCCTGACGCGGATGCTGCAATCCGAACCCGACCTGCCCGGCATCAGCGCGGTGGTTTTCGACGAATTCCATGAACGGTCTCTGAACGCCGATCTGGGGCTGGCCTTGTGCCTTGAGGTAACGGGCGCACTGCGAGACGATCTGATCCTGCTGGCTATGTCAGCCACGCTGGATGCAGATCCCGTCGGCGCGTTGATGGCGGCCCCGCTGATCACATCAGACGGGCGCAGCTTTCCGGTTGAGACGCGCTGGCTTGATCGGCCATTGGGACCGCAAGCGCGACGGTTGGATGCGTTGATCGATCTGGTGACTCAGGCCGAGCGTGAGACGCGCAAGTCCGGCGGCGGAATTCTGGTTTTCCTGCCGGGAGAGGGCGAAATTCGGCGCGCTGAGGGCGCTTTGAACAGTCGATTACCCAATAGTTGCGTGGTGCGCCCGTTATTCGGGGCCATGCCCTTTGCGGCCCAGCGTGCGGCGATCGCCCCGGTGGAACATGGGCGCAAAGTGGTGCTGGCGACGTCGATTGCCGAAACGTCGCTGACGATCCCCGATATCAAGGTTGTCGTGGACATGGGGCAGGCCCGACGGGCTCGGTTCGATCCGGGATCGGGAATGTCACGGCTGGTGACCGAACGGGTGACACGGGCCGAGGCCACACAGCGTGCGGGCCGGGCCGGACGTGTCGCCGAAGGGGTGTGTTACCGGCTCTGGTCGAAGGGGGAAGACGGTGCGCTAGCCGCCTACCCGCCTGCCGAGATCGAAGCGGCTGACCTGACCGGGCTGGCGCTGGAGCTGTCCCTGTGGGGCGCTGGCGCGGCCGATCTTGCCTTTCTGACTCCACCTCCCGAAGGGACGATGGCCGAGGCGCGGGCTTTGCTGACAATGCTGGGCGCACTCGACACCAATGGGCGGATCACTGATCATGGGCGCGCCCTGGCAGCACTGCCCTTGCATCCCCGGTTGGGGCACATGCTTGTGCGGGCCGGTCCAAACGCCGCACCTTTGGCGGCGTTGATGGCAGAGCGTGACCCCCTTCGCGGTGCGCCGGTGGATATCACCCTGCGGCAAGAGGCGCTGCGTGATCCACGGACTTTTCAGCGCAACAGGGTCTGGCAGGTCAACATGGGCGCCGTGGATCGGATCAATGCCGAGACCAAACGGTTGCGGAAACAGGCCAAGGGCGACTCTGCTGATCTGAGCCCTGCCGCCATGGCTGCGCTGGCGTATCCTGACCGCATCGGGCAGCGGCGCAAAGGTGACGCGCCGCGCTATGTGCTGTCAGGGGGAAAAGGCGTTGTTCTGGACAGTGCGGATCCACTGGCCAACGCTCCGTTTCTGGTCGTCATCGACACTGATGGCAACCCGCGCGAGGCTAAGGTCCGGATGGCCACCCAGATTTCGGAACGCGAAATCCGCGATCTGTTCGCGGATCAGATCGATTGGGTTGAGACTTGCGCCTGGTCGAAACGCGAGCGGCGGGTCGTGTCTCGGTGGCAAGAGCGGTTCGGCGCGATCACGTTGGATGACCGCATCTGGAAGAACGTTCCAGACGACGCCGTGGCGCACGCGATGCTGGACGGGGTCCGCGATCTGGGCTTGCGGCTGGAGGGTGCCGCCGCGCGTTTGGCCGCCCGTGTCGAACTGGTGCGTGCCGATGGCGTCGATCTGCCCGATTTTTCGGTCGCAGGCCTGATGGCCGAGATGGACGACTGGTTGCTGCCCATGCTGTCAGGTGTCAAAAGCGCCGAAGACTGGAAGAGGTTCGACCTTATGCCCGCCCTGCGCGCGCGGCTGGACTGGGCACAGACGCAGGAACTGGACCGGCGCGCTCCGGGGTCATTTGAAACGCCGCTGGGGCGCAAGGTGCCAATTGATTACAGCGCTGCCGTGCCTGAAATCTCGGTCCGCTTGCAGGAAGTGTTTGGCGTGACCCGACATCCGGCAATCGGCGGCCAGCCTTTGAAGATCACCCTGCTGTCACCAGCACAACGCCCGATCCAGATAACGCGCGACCTGCCCGGTTTCTGGGCGGGCTCTTACGCGGATGTACGCAAGGACATGAGGGCGCAATACCCCAAACACCCCTGGCCCGAAGATCCGACCCGGGCTGATCCCACGCTGAGAGCGAAGCGCAGACGGGAATAGAGCAGTCAGAAAATTCTTCTGTTTGGCCAAAAACCCACAATTTCAGGCTAAAAACCCTCAGATATCGGCCAAAATCGGAAGATACAATTGAAACTCACCATTTCTGTTGTTATGTCTTATCAACTTTGAAGGCATAGAGTAGACAACAAGAAACCGATGAGTGCATGGCTGCAAAACATCTGGGAAGAGGTTGGACGACCTCTTTTTCTGCGCCCCCGGCGGGTGCAGTTTGCAGCGTTGTGCACCCGCATTCATGACGGAATGGACGAAGTCCTGTTGATCACCAGCCGCGACACCAGACGCTGGATCATCCCGAAAGGTTGGCCAATTGATGGTTTGAGTGGAGCGGAAACGGCCCTGCAGGAGGCCTGGGAAGAGGCCGGAGTACGCGGGGATACGGTACACAATGATCCCATCGGTCGTTACACTTACGACAAGATCCTCAAAGACGGATCAGCGCAGCCGGTTTTGGCCAGTGTCTACCGGGTTTCGGTGCGCGCACTGGCTGAAGAGTTTCCCGAGGCCGATCAGCGCGAACGCCGCTGGTTTTCGCCGGCTGATGCGGCCACACAGGTACAGGAGCCCGAGTTACAGGCCTTGTTGCGTAGTCTCTAAGGAATTCGCAACAATTCTGTGGCACCCAGCTTGCCTGCGCAGCAGGAAACCGCTAGCTGCGCGCTCGTTCAATATTTGACCAAGTTCATGTCTGACACGAATCCAAAACCACGCTGGCAAAAACTAGACAGCGACCTGCACCGGATTTCGCGTGTCGAAGCCGCCAATATCCATGTCGCGCGCCATTTGCTGGCACCGGGAGTCGCGCTGGCCTTCATGGCATTGGCCGGGCTGACGGCGGCAGTTCTGTTTGGTCAGGCGGATGGTAGCTATATCGTCGTCGCAGCGGCTGCGTTCGGGGCCTATATGGCAATCAATATTGGCGCCAATGACGTGGCCAACAATATGGGCCCTTCGGTTGGTGCGAATGTGCTCACCATGGGCGGCGCCATCGTGATTGCCGCCATTGCCGAAAGCACAGGCGCTTTGCTTGCGGGGGGTGATGTGGTTTCGACCATCTCCAAGGGGATCATCGATCCGGCCTCGGTGCAAAACAGCGAGGTGTTCATCTGGGCCATGATGGCGGCGCTGATATCGTCAGCCATGTGGGTCAACCTGGCAACCTGGATCGGCGCTCCTGTTTCCACCACGCATTCTGTCGTGGGCGGGGTCATGGGTGCAGGTATTGCCGCAGCGGGCCTGAGCGCGGTGAGCTGGGGCACAATGAGCGCAATTGCGGCCAGCTGGGTGATCTCGCCGGTGCTTGGGGGTGTGATTGCAGCGGGTTTTCTGGCGCTGATCAGGTCAAAGATCCAGCATCAGGACGACAAGATTGCAGCCGCGCGCAAATGGGTGCCAATCCTTTTGGCGGTGATGGCTGGGGCCTTTTCCACATATATGTCCGTCAAAGGGCTGAAGCGGATCGTGACAATCGATCTGGAGATGGCTTTGCTGATCGGGTTGTCTGTGGGGCTTCTGGCCTGGTCCGTGACCGTCCCGTGGGTCAAACGCAAATCCGAAGGAATGGAGAACCGGACCCGGTCTCTGAAAACGCTGTTTGGGCTGCCCCTTGTGATCTCGGCCACGTTCCTGAGTTTCGCCCACGGCGCAAATGACGTGGCCAATGCGGTCGGCCCGCTGGCCGCGATTGTTCACGCGGCTGAATTCGGAGAGTTCGCAGCCAAGGTTTCAATCCCTCTGTGGGTGATGATCATTGGCGCGTTCGGGATTTCGTTCGGTCTGTTCCTGTTCGGCCCCAGGCTGATCCGCATGGTGGGCAGTCAGATCACCAAGCTGAACCCGATACGCGCCTTTTGCGTCGCCCTGTCGGCGGCGATCACCGTAATTCTGGCCAGCTGGCTGGGTCTGCCGGTCAGTTCGACCCATATTGCCGTTGGAGCAGTCTTTGGCGTCGGCTTCTATCGCGAGTGGCATTCCGAGCGTCGGCGCAAGCAGGGAAACCTTCAGCGCACGGCGCAACACCTTGCCCCGGAAGAATACCGCCGTCGCAAGCTGGTGCGCCGGTCGCATTTCATGACCATCGTGGCGGCATGGGTTGTGACCGTGCCAGCCGCTGCAACCATGTCGGCGGTAATATACTGGGTACTGACTGCATTCGTCTGACGAATACCGTCAGAGCCTGATCTGCTCAGGTGACAACGGGTGATCGGGTGCGTGTTTGATCAGGTCGGACACTTGCGTGCAGATGGGTGTTGGCACTCCGGTTTCGTGACCCATCCGGATGATATGGCCTTGCAGACTGTCAATTTCCGTTTGGCGCTCGGCCATCAGGTCATAGGCCATGGACGTTCGCGCACTCGGATCGATTGTCAGCATCCGGGCCGCGATCCGGGTGAACAGCGGCGTCGGAAGTCGCAGAATATGCGGCGTCATCCATGCCGGAAGTGGTGTGGTCGAAGCCACGGGATGCCCCGCCGCCTTGAGAACAGTCAGTGCCTCGGACATCTGATCCGCCATGAGATTGCGCCAGTCGCGGTTCATCAGCTGATCCACCAGCGTGAGGCCCGACAAGGCATTGAGCGCATTGTTCAGGTTGATCACAAGCTTGCCCCATTGCACGGCCTCGATCCGGTCGCTGGACATAACGGGAAGGTCCGCACTGCTCAGCTGCGTCGCCAGATCTCCGGTGCCGCTCTGGATGACGATCTCTCCGGACGTGGCCCGGTGATAGGTGGCGGGGGCAGTCGGCACCACATTGAACGGAACCATTCCGGCGCGAACGTCGCGCCCGGGAAGGGCATTGCGCAGTGTTGTTGCGGCCTCGATCCCGTTTTGCCAGGATAGGACAGGCACATCTCGCGGTGCAATAGTGCCAATCAGCTCGGCCATGTCTGATGTAGCGCCCGATTTGACGGATACGATGACGAGTTCGGCCTGACCCAGGCAGGCCGGATCTTCACTGAGAGACAAAAATTCGGGCGGAACCGTGTAATCAAGGCCGTCAAAATCCGTGACCGTCAGCCCGTGCTCACGGATCGGGTCCAGCACACGCGCCCGTCCCAGAAGGGTCACGGAGTGCCCCGAACGGGCAAGCAAGGCACCGCAGTAGCAGCCAATGCTGCCCGCGCCTGCGAGGACAATTTTCATGATACCCCCTCCGGTATTCCCGAAAAGGATCACCGCAAACGGCCCGTGACACAAGCCCACTTGCCCCTGACGTCGCGCGCTAGCGGGCCAGCCGGGGTTTTGTGTGCTCAAGCTCTTTGGAAATAGGGATAAATTCCTGATCGTCACCCGGAGGCAGGTGAAACGCACCGTTGGCCCAATCGGCGCTTTTCCACTCACGGGTTGCCGTTTCGATCTTTTCCTTCGAAGACGAAACGAAATTCCACCAGATGTAGCGGTCTTCATTTAGGGTCGCTCCGCCCAGCAGCATCAGCCGTGCGCCCAGTGCGCCCGCCGTGACAGACAGCCTGTCCCCGGGGCGGAACACCATCATGCGGCCCTCGTCAAACGTGTCACCCGCGATTTCGACCGAACCTTGCGTGACATAGACACCGCGATCTTCGTGGTCGTCAGGCAGAGGGAAGGACGCGCCGGGTTCCAATTGCACATCGAGATAGAAGGTTTCGGACAACATCCTGACCGGGCTGGTCTCACCATAGGCCGAACCCAGGATCAACCGGGCGCTGACACCCGCATCCTGAAGATGCGGCAGTGCGGCCTGTTTGTGGTGTTCGAAATCCGGGGCCATATCCTCATGCGCTTCGGGCAAGGCAATCCAGGTCTGAATACCGAACAGGCTGTGTTTCTTGCCTCGGGTCTCATCACTGGTGCGTTCTGAATGGGTCACACCGCGGCCTGCGACCATCCAGTTGACCTCGCCGGGATAGATCATCTGATGTGTGCCAAGGCTGTCGCGGTGCTCGAACTCGCCCTGGTACAGATAAGTGACCGTGCCCAATCCGATATGCGGGTGGGGGCGAACATCGATGCCGCCTTCGGTGATGAATTCAGCAGGCCCCATTTGATCGAAAAAGATGAACGGGCCCACCAACTGTCGTTTTACCGAAGGCAGCGCACGGCGCACCTCGAACCCTCCCAGGTCACGGGCACGCGGGATGATCAACGTGTCCAGCGCCGGATTTTCCGAGATGCAGTCCGGATTGTGTGTCGGGTTCCAACTCATTTCAGCACTCCCCTCGTTGCAGATGGTCAGGCCGTCTGCGTTCTCTCAGGTAAGAAATAGCCGCGCAAAGCAGCCTATAAAGTGCACGATTGCACAGGTGGAGTACGGCGCCGTTCCGACTAACGCGGCCAGAGCTGGGGGAAAAAGGGTCCGTCAATCCGATCCCCCTCGCCATAACCTGCTGCCTCGAACTGCGCGCGCTCGTCCTTGGCCCAGTCGCCACGGTATCGGATGACACCGTCTGGTGCGGTCATGCGAAGGGTAAAGCGGCGCACCGTTTCCGACGGGGTGGTTGAAGACAGCCCGCCATGCAGCGTTCGCATGTCGAAGAAAATGCAATCCCCAAGCTCAAGATCCCATTGCAGCAAATCAAACGCGTCGGGGTCTGCATTGACATCAGGTGGTGGGTGATAGGTCTGCCCGGCAACTTCGGTGGGCTTATAGCTGGGATGACCATCGGCGAACCGCACCCGCATGAACAGCTTGTCCCATAGGTGTGAGCCTTTGACGAAAGCGATGCCGTTTTCCTTGGTCACTGGTTCCAGCGGCAGCCAAAGGACGCACATCGTACCTTCGAAATCGAAGTAAGACAGGTCCTGATGGAAGGGCGGGCGCGAAGTCGAGCCGGCCTCGCGGAGAAACCAGTTGTCCATGACAAGGTTTACGGATGGCGCGCCCAGCAACCCGGCAGCAAGCGGTGCGCAGGGTGAATTGTGAACGAATTCGTTGAATTGCGGAATTTTATTCCAGGCCCAGTAGTCTTCGAAATAACCCGGGGCGTCCGGATCCTTGGTGTGGCGAGTGAAATTGTCGGTTGGAGTGTCAAGGTCGGCATCGATACCGGCGCGCAACAGTGACAACCAGTCAGATGAGAATTTCGACCGGAGAACAACAGCCCCATCGCGTTGGAAGGCGCCGATGTCTTCCTTTGTGACCAGGTCTGCTGTCGTCATGGAATGATCATCCCGAAGTGGTTCGGTGACCCTGAGCATCGCACCGCACAGCACGAGACGTCAAAGAGATTCGTTTCGACGACCCAGAATCGCTCACAGTACAGTGAGCGTGCATGGGTTGAACCGAGCACAGCCTCGGATTTTTAGAGAAACATGCTATGTTTCAGATGGAAGCCGCAGACTGACAAGATTGGATCGCGTATTGGAGGTTTCTCGATGACAGATGCGTTGCTGTCCCGCCGTTCCCTGATCACCCAAGGTGCTGCCGTTTTGGCAACCGGGGCTGCGGGGCTTTTGGTTCCTGCACGCGCAGCCGGGCTTGCGCCGACGCCTTCGATGCGGGGTGGATCAAACAACTATCGCCCTGGCGCACCGGTCGTGGACCGGATCGGCAGAGGGGGGTTCTGGATGACCGGCACCGTACGACGGGCGGGCGACGGCGCACCCCTGCCCGGCCAACGCATTCAAATCTGGGCCCATACCACCGAGGGGCACGAGCGTGACCCGCAAAGCCATGGGGCGACTTTGACGAATGAAAAGGGTGAATTCCGCCTGGAAATGCCGCAGATCGTGCCCGCTTTCGGCCAACCGCACGGGCATCTGGCCTATGACAGCGGCGCGTTCGAGACGGTGTTCCTGCGGCCTGTGATGTCCAGTTCCAAGGACAAGACACTGGCTGCGCATTTCGTGTTGCAACCGCTCTGATCCCGGTGATCCGAACCGGTGTCATTTGGGCGACCCTGATCGCCGCCCTTGCCGTTCCTCTGATCGCTGCGGCAGGCAGCCCTTACCTTGCATGGCGCGACCCTGTCTACATCCTCGCCGGGTTTGCCGGAATTCTGAGCTTGGATCTGCTGTTGTTGCAACCGCTTCTAGCCGGAAAAAACCTTCCGGGCTTGTCCGCAGTGAAGAGCCGCCACATTCACCGTTGGGTCGGCCTGACCCTGGTGCTGGTGATTGTGGTCCATGTCGCGGGTTTGTGGCTTACCAGCCCGCCGGATGTGGTGGATGCGTTGTTGTTCGTCTCTCCGACACCGTTCTCGGCCTGGGGCGTCATTGCCATGTGGACAGCTTTCGGGGCGGCCCTGCTGGGTGTCTTCCGCCAGCACCTGCGTCTGCGCTTTCGACTTTGGCGGCTGAGCCACACCGTGCTGGCCGCGGTGACGATTGTCGGCAGCGTTGTTCACGCCATGCTGATCGAAGGCACGATGGAGATCATGACCAAAACAGCGCTTTGCACACTGGTCCTGCTGGCGAGCGCAAGCGCACTCGCCAAGCTGAAAGTGTGAGATGTCCGTCGGCGCCCTTAGACGCCCAGACACCAGCGCATGACCGCCTTCTGCGCGTGCAGGCGGTTTTCGGCCTCATCAAAAATGACCGAGTTCGGTCCGTCCATAACCTCGGAGGTCGCTTCTTCCTCGCGGTGGGCCGGCAGGCAATGCATGAACAGCGCATCCGGTTTGGCATGCGACATGAGTTCAGCGTTGACCTGATATGGTCGCAGCATGTTGTGGCGGCGTTCCTTGGCCGACTGGGAATCATGCATCGAGACCCAGGTGTCTGCGACGACGAGGTCAGCGCCTTCCACCGCTTTGTGCGGATCCCTTTCGATCACGATTTTCGACCCTTTCTGGCGGGCAAACCCTATGAACCCTTCTTCCGGGTCAAGCTGAGCGGGCCCGGTGAAGGTCAGATCGAACCCGAACTGACCAGCGGCGTGCAGGAAGGAGGCGCAGACATTGTTGCCGTCGCCGGTCCAGACCACCTTTTTTCCGGCGATGGGGCCGCGGTGTTCCTCGAATGTCAGAACATCAGCCATGATCTGGCAGGGATGGGTGCGGTCGGTCAGGCCGTTGATCACCGGCACGTCCGAGTATTCGGCCATTTCGGTCAGGATGGTTTCATCAAAGGTGCGGATCATGATCATGTCGACATAGCGCGACAGCACACGGGCGGTGTCGGCAATGGTCTCGCCATGACCCAGCTGCATGTCCTTGCCGGACAGCACCATGGTCTGCCCGCCCATCTGGCGCACGCCCACATCGAAAGACACGCGCGTCCGCGTCGACGGCTTTTCGAAGATCAGTGCCACCATACGATCTTTCAACGGTTGTTCGTCGTCAGGGGCGGCCTTGGGGCGGCCCAAACGCGCCTGTTTCATCACGCCCGCCTGATCGATCATGGCCCGCAGATCGGTAGAATCGGTTTTGTGGATATCAAGAAAATGGTTCATTTTGCTTCGCTTTTGGCTGACGGCGGGTGGGGTCAGACCCCAACACCCCCAAAGTATTTGAAGAAAGGTGAAACTCAGGCAGTCGCAAGCTGGGTTTCGATCTGTTTGGCTGTTTTGTCGAGGCGGATCACGGCCTGAGCGATATCGTCCTCGGTCAGGGTCAGCGGTGGCAGCAGACGGATCACGTTGTCGGCGGCGGGAACGGTGATAACCTCGTTGTCATACCCTGCGTTGACCACGTCGATATTGGTCGGCTTGCACTTCAGGCCGAGCATCAGGCCCGATCCGCGCACTTCTTCGAACACTTCAGGGTGGTCGGCGATCAGGCCTTCGAGCTTCTGGCGCAGAAGCCCGGATTTGCGGTTGACGCCTTCAAGGAAGGCGGGTGTTGCCACGTGATCAATCACCGCGCAGCCCACGGCGCAGCCCAGCGGGTTGCCGCCATATGTCGAACCGTGGGTGCCCGCGGTCATACCGGACGCCGCGTCTTCGGTCGCCAGTACAGCCCCCAGCGGGAAGCCCCCGCCGATGCCCTTGGCGACCATCATGATATCAGGGGTGATCCCCGCCCATTCATGGGCAAAGAGCTTGCCTGTCCGGCCAACGCCGCATTGGACTTCATCAAGGATCAGCAGAAGGCCATTTTCGTCGCAGATCTGGCGCAGCGCTTTGAGTTCGGCATCAGGTACGGGGCGAATACCACCTTCGCCCTGCACCGGTTCGATCAGGATCGCGGCGGTCTCATCGGTTATGGCGTCGGTGACGCCATCGAGGTCTCCGAATGCCAGGTGGGCAAAGCCGGGCAGCAGCGGGCCGAAGCCCTTGGTCATTTTCTCGGACCCGGCAGCAGCGATACCGGCTGACGACCGGCCGTGGAAGGAACCGTCGAAGGTGATGATTTCAACCCGCTCGGGCTGACCTTTGTCATAGAAATACTTGCGGGCCATTTTCACGGCCAGTTCGCAGGATTCCGTGCCAGAGTTCGTGAAGAAAACCGTATCGGCAAAAGTGTGTTCCACCAGCTTGTCAGCCAACGCCTGTTGCTGAGGAATGTTGTACAGGTTCGAGACATGCCACAGCGCATGGGCCTGGTCAGTCAGCGCGGCCACCAATGCCGGATGGGCGTGACCCAGCGCGTTCACCGCGATCCCGGCGCCGAGGTCCAGAAAACGTCGGCCATCCGCCTCGGTCAGCCAGGCGCCTTCGCCCTTCACGAATGTCAGGGGCGCACGGTTGTAGGTCGGCAGAACGGACGGGATCATGGGATCATCCTTTTCAGGTAGTATGAGCCTCGTGAGTGGTACACGAAGGCCCAGTTCGTCAACAGATTTGGTGAGGTTTGTGCCGAATAGCTGGGCACACGGGATCAAACAGGCCGGTTACGCAAAGATGCGTCGGCGTCGGAGCAGTTGGATATGCACATGTTTGATCATGGCCTTCCGTATAGCGATGCTTGCGCAGGTTGGGAAGCCGGTATTTTGAAACGATCCCATTTTGCGCTTGCCAACGCCTGCGCAACCGCGCACCGCTTGGCCATGTTCGAACCCAAACACCATAATCCACCGCTTGCCGCCGCGCTTATCTTTGTCGCCACCGCCTTTATTGCGGCGACGACGCTGCTGGCCAAGGCGCTGGGGACGGATGCGTTGGGCCCTCCGTTGCATGCGATGCAGATCAGTCACGGGCGGTTTCTGTTTGCCCTGCTGGCGATCCTGTTGGCGGTTGCAATTCTGCGGCCCCGATTGGTGCGGCCCCATTGGGGTCTTCACATCGGGCGGACCAGTTTTGGCTGGGCGGGGGTGACATTGATGTTCGCGTCGGTTGCCTTCATTCCGATGGCGGATGCGACGGCTATATCCTTTCTGAACCCTGTCTTTGGTATGGTGCTGGCCATTCCTCTGCTACAAGAACGCGTGGGACTGTGGCGCTGGCTGGCTGCGGCTGTTGCCTTGACGGGTGCACTGATCCTGCTTCGCCCGACCCCAGCCAGTTTTCAGCCCGCTGCCCTTCTGGCGCTGGCAGCGGCCGCGCTGATCGGGATGGAGTTGATTTTCATCAAGAAACTTTCCGGGCGCGAGCCACCGATGCAGATCCTGCTGATCAATAACTCGATGGGGCTGGTGATCGCCACGACAGCCGTCAGCTTCGTCTTTCAGATGCCGACCTCGCAGCAATGGGCAGCATTGGTGGGGATCGGCGTTCTGATGGCCTGCGCTCAGGCTTGTTTCGTCAACGGCATGGCGCGGGCGGACGCATCCTTTGTGGCCCCGATCAGCTATGCCACGCTGATCTTTGCCGCCCTTTACGACTTTGCGGTCTTTGATGTGATCCCTGACTGGATCAGTCTGGTCGGGTCTGCGACTATCCTAGCCGGCGGGCTGATCCTGGTCTGGCGAGAAGCGGTGCAGCGCCATGCCTGAGAGCCTGCCCTGCACAGGCCCTGTATTCCGGAACGGGGGCGCCTGCGCCCTTGCTGGGAAGGCCAAGCCTGCCCTTGAAACCCGACACGCTGGCAGAGCGGCGCTAAGCCTTGAGACGGTAACCGGTGCGCAGCATCAGCCAGGTGATGATTCCGATCACGAGTGTTGCAAACGTACAGACCGCCATTCCCAGCCACGGAGAGCTGTCCGACACCCCGATCATCCCATACCGCAAGCCATCGATGAGATAGAACACCGGGTTCAGGTGTGTCAGGCGATTCAGGACAGGCGGCAGCGCCTCGACCGAATAGAACGTACCCGACAGGAAGGCCAGCGGTGTGACGATAAAGTTGGTGATCGCAGCCATCTGGTCGAACTTGTTGGCAAAGATACCTGCAAACAGTCCCAACGCGCCCATGAACGCTCCGCCCAGAACGACAAAGGTCAACGCGATCAACGGGTGCTGAGGCGCGATGGAGAGCAAGACCAAAAGCGCAATCGAGATCACCACTGCAATCATCACGCCGCGGGCGATGCCACCCGCGAGGTAGCCCAGCAGAATCTCAAGCGGTGACAGCGGTGGCATCAAGGTATCAACGATGTTGCCTTGCACCTTGGCGATCACCATCGAGGACGAGGTATTGGCAAAGGCGTTCTGGATCACCGTCATCATCATGATCCCCGGCGCCAGAAACATCACAAACGGCACGCCCATGACATCAGGCCGGCTGGGTCCGATGGCGATGGTGAAGATCAACAGGAACAACCCCGCCGTAACCAGTGGTGCCAGAACCGTCTGGGTCCAGACGGCCAGAAAGCGCAGGGTTTCGCGCTGCGCCAGCGTGTAAAGGCCCATCCAGTTGACTGCTCCGAAGCGACGCGCGGTCTGATCTGCGGGATTCTGCATGTTTTGCCCTCAAACTGATTCGAAGACAGCTTGTAACTCGGGCTGCAGTGTTTAGAATAGGGGGCTGAGACGAATTCCCAAGGCGGCCCGAATCCGGGGCCGCTTTCCGCTTTTGAAAGGCTAACGATGTCCTGGACAGACGAGCGCGTAGAACTGTTGAAGAAGATGTGGGGCGAAGGCCAGTCGGCCAGCCAGATTGCCAAGGAACTGGGTGGCGTGACCCGCAATGCGGTGATCGGCAAGGTGCACCGCCTGGGCCTGTCCAACCGGACGGCAGGCGCATCCCCGGCCAAGGCGGAACCGAAAGAAAAACCGGCGCCTGCCCCCAAGGCCGAGGCCAAACCCAGACCTGCGCCCAAGACCGAACCGGCGCGCCCGGCGCCTGCCCCGACCTCCGAGTCAAAACCGGTCGTTCCGGCCCGCCGTCAGATCATCCCCGCCGGTCAGCCGCTGCCACCGCAACCGTCGGCCAATGAGATCAGCCCCGAAGCGCTGGCCAAGGTCAACGAGATAGAGAAAAAGGCCAAGAAGCTGACTCTGATGGAATTAACCGAGAAAACCTGCAAGTGGCCCGTGGGCGACCCCGCGACCGAGGATTTCTGGTTCTGCGGCCTTCCGGTTGAGGCAGGCAAACCCTATTGCGAGGCACATGTGGGCGTGGCCTTCCAGCCGATGAGCTCGCGCAGGGATCGTCGACGTTAGAATTTAGCTATGAACGCTGGTTTTAATGGCGTGACATTTTCTTCTTTCTTGGCTGCCCACCCGTCGCAAGATAAGTGGGCAGTGTTTTTTTGACCCAAGAAATTCAGTCATTCAGCCCGACCTGAAATACAAGATCCTGTTTTGTGTCTACAGTGTGCTGATTTTCGCGGCGTACGTTGAGCCATTTAGCCCTTCGATATTCGAGCCGAATTGGCGCGGAAAACCCTGCCTTTGTTTTTTCAGGCCACATACTTGTATTCATGGCTTACGCCCGCCATTCCCACATTCATTGGTGGCCTTGTACTACTGGGATTGTCTTCGACTCCACGATTTCCCGCCAGTTGCATTGCCGTTTTTCAATCGTTTCCGGCTTGTTTCTGACGTTATCTGGGATGGTGCTCTCGCTCGGTTCAGACACCCAAATTCTACACGGTGTCACCCTGGCGTTAGCCATCGCCGCAAGCTTTCTCATTTGGTCGGGATCGGGCGGGCAACCACAGCCCTCCCGGGCGGCGAAGATTGGCATTTCAATCGGGACAATCGCCGCGCTCTGGTCGTTGTTGACAATTCCGATGATCCTTGTTCAGGCGCGTTTCATTGCGGATGGCGCGCCCTATTGCATCGCCGAACATGCAAAAAATGCGCCAATCGAGGCAGTACGAGATTTCCGGGGCTTCTCATTCTACACGGCCGCGACGGGATACAAATCCACATCAAAATGGTACTTTCACGGCCTGATGATAGTAGATCACCCCGATAAGCAACGGGTCTATAACTGGTCTCCAAGAAGATGGCGTTTCGATCTGGTTGAGCGCCCGGATGCAATGGTCGCGTCAGTCAGAAATGCCTTCGTCCCAAGGTGACCCCTATTGCGCCGGATGCGAAGGTAAATTCGGCATCGCGACCCATTCAGGCAGTTCCTCCGGCGAAACTGAAACATGCAGGCGTTCTGACGGGTCCTGCCCGACCTTGCGGTGCTTTCGCAGCAGGAAAATCTTGCCCCAGCCGCGCCATGTGCCAACCGACGCAGCATGGGGATCAATGGGAAAACGATCGCGCCAGCCATCGGGCAAAGGCAGACCGTGCATTTCCGTCTTGTCCAGCATCCAGATCAGGGAAATGTTGCTCAACGGCCGTGCCTCTTCATAGCCATTCAATTGCCCCCCGATGTCTCCATGTGTGCCGCGGAACCAGACCTGTTCCACATGGCCTTTGAACTCGGGAGTGCAGGTCCACAAAACCGGCTCGAACACCTCGCGTGTCTCATCCAGTGCAATAGCGTGATAACCGTGTCGCGTCACCGGGCCCAGTTGATGGTTGTGAAAGGCGTGCTTATCCTCGGCCCAGCGCCACAGCAGCGGCAGTCTCAGACCCAGCGCCTTAACCGTGTCCCAGACGCCGATCATCTCGATCTCAACCCCTTCGTGGCAGAAACGACGGCGGAATTCGCTGGCGGCAATGCTGTCTGGATTGCATTCGTAGTGGCGGTACGCTTGCAGTATGTTTCGTTCGGTGGCGTGTTCCGCCTTCAGCAACCCGACCATGTCGATTACACCGGCAAGACTGCGTACGCCGTAGGCACCGCGCGAATACCCAATGAAAAAGATCCTGTCGCCCGGCTTGTAACGGGACGCCAAATAACCGTAAGCGCGACGGATTTGGCGATTGATACCCTTGCCCATCATCACATCCAGCGAGGATTTCCAACTTTCCCACTGCACCCCTGCCTCATAGAACACCGAGACCTTGCTGCCCATCTCACAGCACAGGCGAAATGTCTGACCGGCATGGGTTTCAAATCCGGGCTCGAGGGTGGACATGGTGCCATCAAGGATGATGACATGACTGATCGGTTCACGGTGCCGCGACTCAGCGGAATGCTCGGACCGCAAAGGCCGTCCAAGCCATCCCAGAACCTTTCTACTCAGCCGCGACAGATTCATGCGTCAGCAATTCCCATACTCTTTGAGGTGTGAAAGGCATGTCCGCCTGCCGCACCCCGTGATCCCAAAGCGCATCCTGAACCGCATTTGCCACAGCAGCCAGCGCGCCCACGGTGCCGGCCTCGCCACACCCTTTCATTCCCATCGGGTTTGAGGTTGATGGAACCGGCGCCGAGGTAAACTTAATCATGGGTATGTCGGTTGCACGGAGCAAGGCGTAGTCCATAAACGAAGCCGTGAGCAGTTGCCCATGTGCATCGTGCACGACATGTTCCGTCAGGGCCTGCCCGATGCCCTGCACCACCCCGCCATGCACCTGCCCTTCGGCCAGCATCGGATTGATAAGATTTCCAAAATCGTCAACCACGGTGTAGCGGTCCACCCACGTTTCGCCGGTGTAAGAATCGATCACGACTTCGGCAACATGCGCGCCATTCGGGTAGCTGCGCGCATCCAGGTTGGCGCGGGCCTCATGTTGCAGCAGATCCATTCGACCATCGGCACGCGCCATCTCGGCGGCTTCGGTCAGCGTCGGCGTCAGGTTGGAGCCCGGCGCTCGGAATGTCTCGTGGTCAAAACTCACATCACTTTCCTCGACCCCCATCTTATCGGCAAGATAAGGCGTGAATGCGGCGATCATCTTGTCAATCGTGACCAGAGTGGCGGTGCTTTGCACCGTGACCGAGCGAGAACCACCAGTGCCGCCGCCATGGGCAAGCCGGTCGGTATCGCCCTGTATGACGGTGATCATGTTCATGGGGATACCCGTCTGATCCGACAGGAACTGGGCGTAAACAGTCTCATGCCCCTGCCCGTTCGATTGTGTGCCGACGTAAAGGTTCACCGTGCCATCCTCGCAAAACGCGACCTTCGCGTTTTCGGAAGGGTCTCCCAAAATGCTTTCGATATAGTAACAGAGACCCTGCCCCCGGATCAGCCCGCGTTCCGCATCCGCAACCTTGCGGCCCTCGAACCCGGTGGTCTGGTCAGCCGCGCGGGTGAGGACCATGTCGAAATCACCGACATCATAAGTTTCGCCGGTGGAGGAGGTGTAAGGGAAATCACCGGGGCGGATGAAATTTCTGCGCCGCAACTCCCACGGGTCAACGCCCAGTTCGCGCGCGGCGCGATCCATCACGCGTTCAAGCACGTAAATCGCCTCGGGCCGACCTGCACCGCGATATGCGTCGACCTGCGTCGTGTTCGTATAGAACCCTTCGACCCGCAAATAAGTGGTCTGGACGTCGTAGACACCCATCAACACCTTGCTGAACAGGCTGGTCTGGATCGCCTGACCGAAGTGGCTGTTATAGGCGCCGAGATTCACCTTGCTGTGGACGCGGTAGGCAATGATCTTGCAATCGGCGTCGAAGGCCAGCTCGGCCAGCGAGGTCAGATCGCGGCCATGATGGTCGGACAGCATCGCCTCGGACCGGTCGGACATCCAGTGCACCGGCTGACCCAACTTCATCGCCGCCACTGAAACGCAAAAATATTCAGGGTATGGCATCACTTTCATACCGAAACCACCACCGACATCCGGGGTCGTGACGCGTATGTCGTCCGCATCCAGTTTCAGCTTTTGTGCCAGTTGGGCCTTCATCGCCCAGACGCCCTGACCTCCGTAAGAGAAATGCAGACGCCCGTCAGACCAATCGGCCTGGCAGCCACGCGGTTCCAGCGAACTGATGATGACCCTGTTGTCGGCGACGTTCAGCGACACGGTATGTGCGGCGGACTGAAAGGCAGTCTGGGTCGCGGTTTCGTCGCCCAATCCCCAATCAAAAGCGCGGTTATCAGGTGCTTGCGTGTGTAAAGTCTCACCACCTGCGTCAACGTCCAGTTTGGCCGGGTGTTCTTCTGTATCCATCCAGATCAACTCGACCGCGTCCTGCGCCTGGATCAGTGTATCCGCAACGACAACCGCCACCGGCTCGCCCACAAAGCGCACACGGTCCTTGGCCAGCATGTGCCAGTCCGGCGCAGCCGCCTTGGACCCATCGCGGTTCTGCAGGACTGCCGCATTCAGCACCGTGTCGATGCCTGTTGCGGCCAGATCGTCCAGCGTCATGACCAGCCGAACGCCGTCGGCACCCCGTGCGGCCTCAATATCCAGAGACGTGATGTCACCATGCGCCACCGGACTGCGGTAGAAAGCGGCAAACAAAGCGTTCCCGGGCACCGCATCATCCATGTAACGCCCCTGCCCGGTCAGGAATCGTTGATCCTCGGTCCGTTTCACCGGCTGGCTTCTGCCGAACTTTTCCATGGGGTGGCCCTCCTGCGCGATCTCAGGGCGAGCGTAGCCCGCGACCCGGCAATGTCCAGCGGGGTTCGCCGAAATTCGTTTGCGCGCAAAGGATGTTCGGATAGCCTTGGGCCATGAGCTGGACGCATGATACCGTTTTTCCCTTCTCTGCCCCGATGACCAGCGGGCAGACGATCACACATGACGTTTATGTCGGCGGTGAAGGCCCACCGATCCTGATCCTTCAGGAGCTGCCAGGGATCGGGCCCGAAACGCTGGCGTTGTCCGCAAAGCTCAATGCATCCGGCTTTCGCGTCTACCTGCCTCATTTGTTTGGAGCCTATGGCAAGGTTGAAATGGCCAAGAACATGGCCCGGTTGTTCTGCGTGCGGCGCGAGTTCAACATTTTTGCCCGTGGCAGACAGAGCCCAATTGCAGGATGGATGCGCGCCCTGACCCGTGAGATCAAGCAACGCGAAAACAGCGCCGGTGTGGGCGTCATCGGCATGTGCCTGACAGGCAGTTTTGCCCTTACTCTGATGGCCGAAGACGCAGTACTGGGTGGGGTAGCCAGCCAACCTGCACTGCCAATCCTCGGGGGCCGTCATCTGCACATGAGCGCTGACGACGTCGGCGCGGCCTCTGCGGGTATGGCCGCGAAGGGCCCCGGTCTGGCGATGCGGTATTCAGAAGACAAGCTTGCACCCAAGAAACTGATGCAGGCGCTCAAACAGGCATTCGGCGATCTGCTGGAAACGGTCGAATATCCCGGCAAGGATCATTCGCTGCTGACGCTGGATTTCCATGATCCCGCCTATCAACGCGTTGACGCCTATTTCAAAGCGCGCTTTGGCATGGCTTAGGCGCACTAGGCCTTCCCCTTACCGCGCGCATTCGCTATTGCAGTCGCTGACCCGAATTTGTTGACGCAGGACGCATCCCATGGCGATGGAAAAGACATTCAACGCGGCCGAGGCCGAGGCCCGCATTTATGAGGCCTGGGAACAGGCCGGAGCCTTCAAGGCTGGCGCGAACCGTTCGCGCGATGAAAGCTTTACCATCATGATCCCGCCGCCCAACGTGACGGGTGCGCTTCACGTTGGACACGCCTTCAACAACACGCTGCAGGACATCCTGATCCGCTGGCACCGCATGCGTGGCTTTGATACGCTGTGGCAACCGGGTCAGGACCACGCCGGCATCGCCACGCAGATGCAGGTCGAAAAGATGCTGGCCGCCACCCAACAGCCCAGCCGCACTGAACTGGGCCGTGAAAAATTCCTTGAGAAAGTCTGGGAGTGGAAAGGCGAATATGGCGGCACGATCATCGAGCAGCTTAAGCGTCTGGGGTCTTCCTGTGACTGGTCGCGCAACGCATTTACTATGGCCGGTGCGGCGGGCGATCCGCGCACGGGGCATGAGAACTCGGCCAACTTCCATGATGCGGTGATCAAGGTCTTCGTAGACATGTACGAGAAGGGCCTGATCTATCGCGGCAAGCGGCTGGTCAACTGGGATCCACATTTCGAGACCGCTATCTCGGACCTCGAGGTCGAGAATATCGAGGTCGCCGGCCATATGTGGCACTTCAAATATCCGCTGGCCGGGGGTGAGACCTATACTTACGTCGAAAAAGACGAGGACGGGAATATCGTGCTGGAAGAAGAGCGCGATTACATCTCGATCGCCACGACCCGCCCCGAGACAATGCTGGGTGATGGCGCGGTTGCGGTTCATCCGTCGGATGAACGCTATGCGCCCATCGTCGGCAAACTGTGCGAAATCCCGGTTGGCCCGAAAGAGCATCGCCGCCAGATTCCGATCATCACCGATGACTACCCCGATCCCGATTTCGGCTCGGGCGCGGTGAAGATCACCGGCGCGCATGACTTCAACGATAACATGGTGGCCAAGCGCGGCGGCATTCCGATGTACCGTCTGATGGACACCAAAGGTGCAATGCGGGCAGATGGTGCGCCATACGCCGAAGCGGCAGGCAAGGCTCAGGAATACGCGCGCGGGCGCGAATTCACCGAGAACGAAATCGACGCGATCAACCTCGTGCCTGATCACCTGCGCGGGCTCGACCGCTTCGAAGCGCGGGCCAAGGTGGTGGAAGAGATCACGGCTGATGGTCTGGCCGTGATGACCCGCGCGGATGATCCGCGTCTGGGTGCGACCGCTTTGAAGCCGGATCAGGAAGGGGCCGACACGCTGGTGCCGCTGGTCGAGAGCAAACCGATCATGCAGCCCTTCGGCGACCGGTCAAAGGTGGTGATCGAGCCGATGTTCACCGACCAGTGGTTCGTCGACGCCGAAAAGGTCGTCGGCCCCGCGCTGGATGCGGTCAAGGATGGTACGGTCAAGATCATTCCTGAATCGGGCGAGAAGACCTATTACCACTGGCTGGAAAATATCGAGCCCTGGTGCATCAGCCGCCAGCTGTGGTGGGGGCATCAGATTCCGGTTTGGTATGGGCTCGACCTGTCCGCGGAAGACTTCATTGACGACGAGAATGATGGCGACCTTGATCTGGTTGAATTGGGCCGTTTGCTGAACGAAGGCGGCATGCTGCACCGTGGCAATGTCATGGAATGTGCCGCAAGCTTTGAGGCCATTACCGAAAAGTTCCTTGACGACAATGCGGACATTCCCAGCCCTCTGAGCCACGCGACTGTGATCGAGGTCGCCGACAAGCAGGACGCGATCCATCAATTCGCCGAAAGCCTTGCGCAGTATGCAATCGAACAGGATCCGACCAAGCTGGTTTACCCGGTCTGGCGTGACCCTGACGTCCTCGACACATGGTTCTCCTCCGGCCTCTGGCCCATCGGCACGCTGGGCTGGCCCGAGCAGACCGAGGAGCTGGAACGCTACTTCCCTACGGACGTTCTGATCACTGGCTTCGACATCCTGTTCTTTTGGGTCGCCCGGATGATGATGATGCAATTGGCGGTGGTCGATCAGGTCCCGTTCCACACCGTCTATCTGCACCAGCTCGTCCGCGACGAGAAGGGCAAGAAGATGTCCAAGACCACCGGCAACGTCATCGACCCGCTGGAGATCGTGGACGAATTCGGCGCCGACGCCCTGCGCTTTACCAATGCCTCGATGGCGGCGATTGGCGGTGTGCTGAAACTGTCGCGCGAACGCATCACCGGCTATCGCAACTTCGGCACCAAGCTGTGGAACGCCGTCCGCTTTGCCGAAATGAACGAGGTCTTCACCGACGCAGTGCCGCAGTTGGATGTGGCCGACCTGAAGCCCAAGGCCGCCGTGAACCGCTGGATCATCGGCGAAACCGCCCGCGTACGCGAAGAGGTCGACGCGGCGTTGGAAAGCTATCGCTTCAACGATGCGGCGAACGGGCTTTATGCTTTCGTCTGGGGCAAGGTCTGTGATTGGTACGTGGAACTGTCCAAACCGCTGCTGCAAGGCGACGATGCCGAAGCACAGGCTGAAACCCGCGCCACAATGCGCTGGGTTCTGGACCAGTGCTTGGTTCTGCTGCACCCGATCATGCCCTTCATCACCGAAGAGCTGTGGGGCCTGACCGGCAGCCGCGCCAAGATGCTGGTGCATGCCGACTGGCCAACCTATGCCGCCGCTGATCTGGTCGATGCCGACGCGGATCGCGAGATGAACTGGGTGATCTCGGTGATCGAGAACACCCGTTCGGCCCGCGCCCAGATGCGCGTTCCGGCGGGCCTGTACGTGCCGATGCTGGTGACCGAGATCGACGCGCACGGCCAGGCCGCCTGGGACCGGAACGAGGCGCTGATCAAACGTCTGGCGCGGATCGACAGCCTGACCAAAGCGGATGAATTGCCCAAGGGTACCATCTCGATTGCCGCCCCCGGAGCCTCCTTTGGCCTGCCGCTGGCGGATATCATCGACATCGGCGCGGAAAAGGAACGGTTGGAGAAAGCCAAGGGCAAACTGGCCAAGGAACTTGGTGGCCTACGCGGCCGTCTGAACAACCCCAAATTCGTGGCCTCGGCCCCGGAAGAGGTGGTTGCGGAAGCCAAAGCCAACCTCGCCGCCCGCGAGGAAGAAGAGGCCAAGCTGAACGAAGCCCTCGCCCGGCTGGCTGAAATCGCCTGATCTTCATCTTGTCCTTAATGTTCAAACCCCTGACCCCGTCGCTGATCCGGCGGGGTTTTCTTTTGCACGATGGGACCTTGCCCGACCCTGCCCCCGCTTGTTAGCAATCTGCGACCACAATATTCCGAGGCCGTCATGACGCACACAGCCCCACCGCTCCAGACAGTCTCGACCGGGCTGGTTGTGGCAATCGTCGGCTTCTTCAGCTCTTTCCCGATTGTATTGCAAGGGTTGGCGGCGATGGGCGCATCCCCGGCGCAGGCGGCGTCCGGATTGATGATGGCAGCGATCGCCATGGGCCTGACCGCCATTGTGCTAAGCCTGTGGTATAGGCAGCCGATCAGCGTGGCCTGGTCCACACCGGGTGCTGCCTTGTTGGCGGTGTCTGCCACACCGGCTCTCGGATTCGCTGAGGCGACGGGCGCGTTCCTATGTGCAGGGGCATTGACTGTGTTGGCCGGGTTGTGGCGACCTTTGGGGCGGTTGGCCGCGGCGATACCTACGACTCTGGCGCAGGCCATGTTGGGGGGCGTGTTGCTGCCGCTTTGCATACTACCCTTTCAGGCGGCGGTCGAGCTGCCATGGCAAGCCTTGCCGGTGATCCTGACTTGGTTCATCGCCGGCCGGATCAACCGCCTGTTTGCCGTTCCGGCTGCGGTTGTAGCAGCTGCAGCCGTCGTGGTTTTGAACGCCGGGGACGCGTCGCTGACACCGACGCAATGGATCGCGGCTCCGGTCTGGACCACGCCCAGCTTCTCTGTGGCTTCGGTCATCGGAATTGCCGTGCCGCTGTTCATTGTCACGATGGCGACTCAGAACATCCCCGGAATCGCGGTGATCCGCAGCTTTGGTTATGCGCCGCAGACAGGCAAGCTGTTCTCGGCCGTAGGCATTTCCAGCATCTTGTCCTCTCCGTTCGGTGCGCCCGCAACCTGCCTTGCCGCTATCACTGCGGCGATGTGTTCCAACAAAGACAGCCATCCAGACCCCGAACAACGTTACTGGTCCGCGATAATGGGTGGGGTATTCTATTGCCTGTTCGGAGTGTTCGCCGTGGCAATCACCGGGTTCGCAATTCATGCCGATCCACTGTTGATGGGCACGCTGACCGGTGTTGCGCTGATCGGAGTGATGGCCAATGCCGCTTCAGCGGCGCTGGAAGTTCCAGCCGAGCGCGAAGCGGCCATCCTGACCTTTGCTATCACTGCATCCGGCATTACCGCGTTTGGACTCGGCGCGGCTGTCTGGGGTCTGTTGGCGGGTGGCATTGCCTATCTGGTTACGCAACGCGTCAGATAGCCGGTTTCAACCTCCCTGCGGATCACGTATGAAGAGGCTATGTTTGGAGCGTTGGGAAAACTGGTCGAGCGCCAGATCAAGAAAGCCCAGGCCGAGGGTCAGTTGCAGCGCCTCGAGGGCGAAGGCCAACCGCTGCCTGACCGGTCATCCGAGGCATTGAGCGATCCGGCCACCGCCGCCGGCCATCGGATCATGGCCCAGGCAGGTGTTTTGCCAGAAGAATTCGACATCAAAAAACAGCTCGATATCGCGAGACAGGACTACGCGACCCTGACGGACCCCGCCGAGCGTAAGGCCGCCATGGCTCGCATCGCCGATCTGGAGATGCGCTACAACATGGCCCGCGACGCACGGCGGTCTTTCATGCGGTGATCATTTGAATTCAGGCTTGCGGCCCTGCATCTGCGCCATCACCACTTCCATTTGATCAGGCTTGCCGATCAATTCCACCTGTTCAGCGGATTCCGCCATCAGAACGTCTGCGCGTACCTGAGTTTCGGCGACTTCGATCAATCGCTTGGCGGCACGGATGGCCGAAGGGCTTTGGCCGGCAATGTTCTCGGCGATGGCAAGCGCCTCGGTCAACGGGTCATCGGACAGCTGCGTGACAAGGCCCCAATCTGCCGCCTGCGTCGCGCCGATCGGGCGGGCTGTGTAAGTCAGCAGGCGCAGCACGTCCGAGCGGACCAGTCGAGGCAGCAGAACCATGCCACCCATGTCGGGGATGATGCCCCATTTCATCTCCATCACCGCCAGTTTCGCCTCGGGATGCGCGATACGGATATCCGCGCCCAACGCGATTTGCAGGCCACCGCCATAGGCCACACCCTGAATTGCGCAGATCACCGGAACCGGAACGCGACGCCAGATCAGGGCAAGTTCCTGCATTTCGTTAGCGTCTTCATGACTGCGGGTCATCAGCCATTCCGTTGGGTCCATATGGGCCATCTTGGCAAAGCTTGCCATGTCGAGCCCGGCGCAAAAGCTTTTGCCTTCGCCGGACAGGACCACGGCACGGGCATCCGATGCGGTGACCTCTTGCCCGGCGGACAGAAGCGCCTTGATCATCGCATCATCCAGCGCATTCATCTTGTCGCCTCGGGTCAGAGTGACATGGGCAACGTGGTCTTGATAGGCAACGGATACGCGTGACATGGGGGACCTCCCGAAATTCAATTGCTGCAAACATGCCCGGACAGAGTGCGGAATACCACTGCGACGTCAGGGCATTTCGCTGACAGGCATTCGTCCGAACCACGGGGAATCGAGGGTCATGACATAGAACTGATCGCCTACGATCTTGCCTCCGGTCGTGATGCCCAAGCGGCCTTGCGGGTCCTGTAGCGTGCGCAGGATCGTACCGTCGCCATCAAACTGCACCATCATGCCGCGATGGATTGGCGCGGGGCGTACTGCCGGACCCAACCGCCAGATCACCTTGCGCAGGAACGGGTACGCCATCAGTGCCTCGGACGGGACCCGCGGGCTGGCGAAGGCCATCCAATAGGTGCCGTCACCCTGAGCCTCGAGGTTGTCAGGATAGCCGGGCAGGTTTTCCAACAGGATCTCTTGTTGCCCTGCTTTTTGTCCGGTCAGCCACAGTTTGTGCACGCGCGCGCGACCTGTTTCCGCGATCAGCAGAAAATCCTCATCAGGTGAAAGCGCGACACCGTTGGTATAGACAAAACCCTCGGCGATTTTCTGGGTGCGGCCATCGGCTGTGCGACGCGCGACGTAACCTGTATCGGACTGTTCCCAGATGGTGAGGACAGAGGTCGGTTTGGTCCCGCCCATGGTTTCCGGGTCGAAGCGGTCAGATGAATTCGAGAAGTAAATCGTGCCATCCTGCGCCACATCCAACTGGTTCGCGTAGATCACTGGCGCGCCGTTGATGTCACTCACCACTCTGTCCAACGTGCCCGGGCCAGTCCAACGCATTACGCCGCGAAAGCTGTCGGCGATGTAAAGCGCGCTATCCGGTCCGGCCTTGAGGCCCAGGGGACGCCCGCCAAGTTGGTCAACTGCAACCGGTTCCGCCGCGTCGATGCGATAGAGGGTGCCTGCCAGACTGGTCGTGTAGACTGATCCATCGGGCATGACGGCGATGTCTTCAGGGCCGATCTCTTCCCCCGGCAGGCGGATCAGTTGCGCTGCGTCCAGTGCTGTATTTTCGACGAAATCCCCAGTGAATCCGGCATCTTCCGGCATCTCGACGGCAACAGGTTCAACCGGGACGGGCCAGAATAGTAGATAGGCGAGGCCCAGGAGAATAACGGCAACGAAAATGCGCATTTGCGCTCCTTTTTCAAATATCTTTTCCCGCGCGCCAAAACATGGTGCGTGCTTGCTCATTGATCGGGCTTGGGGTTATCTGCGGACATGACCGAACCTCGATACACCCCGCTAGCCCAAACCCTGCCCGCCACCGTGCCCTTTGTGGGCCCCGAAACGCAAGAGCGTCAACGTGGCGCGTCATTTGTTGCGCGATTGGGAGCCAACGAGAGCATTTTCGGACCGTCCCCCCACGCGATCGAGGCCATGGCACAAGCGGCGTCAGAGATCTGGATGTATGGCGACCCCGAAAACCATGACCTGCGCCATGCTTTGGCAGACCATCACGGCATATCGTCGGAAAATATTGTTGTGGGCGAAGGGATTGATGGGCTTTTGGGCTATCTGGTGCGGCTGATTGTCGGTCCCGGGGATGCCGTTGTCACCTCGGACGGGGCCTATCCGACCTTCAACTATCATGTGGCCGGGTTCGGCGGCATTCTTCACAAGGTACCGTATTCAGGTGATCACGAAGACCCCTCAGCCCTGTTTGCCAAGGCTGCTGAGGTCGACGCCAAGCTGGTCTATCTGGCCAATCCGGACAACCCGATGGGAAGCTGGCATTCTGGCGCGGATATTGTGGCCGCCATGGACGCTTTGCCCGATGGGTGCCTGCTGGTTCTGGATGAGGCCTATGTGGAATGCGCGCCAGAGGGGACGGCTGCGCCTGTAGGTATCGACGACCCCCGCGTTATCCGGATGCGAACCTTCTCGAAGGTCTATGGCATGGCGGGTGCACGGGTTGGGTATGCCATGGGCACGCGGGATCTGATCGCGTCCTTCAACAAAGTGCGCAACCATTTCGGCATGAACCGCGCCGCGCAGACCGGGGCTTTGGCGGCTTTACAGGATGGTGCGTGGCTGGAGCATATCCAAGCGCAGATCGCAGAGGCACGTGAGCGGATCGGCGCGATTGCCCGGGAAAATGGATTGGCGGCCCTGCCTTCGGCCACCAATTTCGTGGCGATTGACTGTGGGCGGGACGGGGGTTTTGCCAAGGCCGTTCTGGATGCATTGGTCGCGCAAGGGATATTTGTCCGAATGCCGTTTGCTGCACCTCAGAACAGGTGCATTCGGATCAGCTGTGGAGCGGCGTCTGATCTGGACGCGTTTGCCGCTGCTTTGCCCAAGGCGCTTGTGGTCGCGCGCGGACTGGCTGACTGATCCTTTTCCATACGGTCGGACAGCAAAGGGGGGCTGTCTGCCCCCCATCGCGCCACTGCGCGATCCCCCCGAGGATATTTTTAGCCAGATGAAGAGGCGGATCGCGCAGGGACCCCAATAGGGTGTCAGGCGGCCAGTACGGCGGCGGCGGCTTCGAGGGCACCCGTGCCACGCGGTATATCAAGTGCGGCCATGGCTGTTTCCATTCCACCCAGAATGGCCATCACCATCTGCCCGTTGACATGACCCATATGGCCCAGGCGGAAACAGCCGTCATAGTCCTCCATTCCCAATCCGATGCCCAGTGTCAGGCCCAACTGGTTTTCGGTGAATGCGCGCAGGGCTGTGCCGCGGCTGTCCGTCAGGCGCAATGCGGTAACGGCGTGGCTGCGGTGGGCGCGGTCAGCGACGTTCAGATGCAGCGCGCCGCCTTGTGCCCAGGTTTCGCAGGCTGCCCATATGGCCTTGGCCAGTCGTTCGTGACGGGCCCAGACCTGTTCGATCCCCTCTGCATGGATCAGGTCCAGCGCGGCGCGCAAACCGTAGAGATGGTGCGTGGGCGCTGTGCCGTTGAAATACTGGTAGAACAGGTCTGGATGGGCACGCGGTTGCCAGTCCCAGTATTGCGAAACACGCGGCATGGTGGCCCGCTTGGCTTGCGCCTTTTCGTTGAAGAAGACAAAGCCGACGCCTGCCGGGGTCATCAGCCCCTTCTGACAGGCGGTGACAGTGACATCGACGCCCCATTCATCCATCTCGAACCGGTCACAGCCCAGCGAGGCGATACAGTCTGCCATCAACAGCGCCGGGTGGTTCAGATCGTCCAAAAGCTGACGCAATGCCGGGATGTCGTTGCGGATCGAACTGGATGTATCCACGTGCACCGCCAGAACGGCCTTGATCTGGTGGATTTGATCCGCACGCAACGCATCTGCGATCCGGTCGAAATCCCAGGCGGACGAGCTGCCGAAATTGATCAACTGTACCTTTGCCCCGAGCCCCTCGGCCATTTCGGCCCAGCCATGGGTGAACCTGCCCGAGGCAGGGGCCAGAACGGTTTCGCCGGGGGCGATCACGTTGGACAGCGCCGCCTCCCACGTGCCGTGGCCATTGGCGATATAGATGGCGACATTGTGCTTTGTACCAGCAATCCGGCACAGATCGCGCGTCAGGCCGGGCATCATATCAATTAGTTCGCCATCATAGATGTTGGGCGACGGACGGTGCATGGCTTGCAAAACCGCGTCCGGTATGACCGAAGGGCCGGGGATGGCCAGATATGTCCGCCCCTGGGAAAGGGCACCTGTCTGTGTCATGGGGTCAACCTGTTTGAATTGACGCCCACCTTAGCGAGGGGCCGGGCGGCGTCAATCCGCCAGCTTCGATGCCTCGCGCGCAAGTGTTTCGATCCCGGCCCAGTCGCCGTTTTCGACCATTTTCTTCGGCGCGACCCAGCTGCCGCCAGCGCAGACCACGTTGGACAAAGACAGGTAATCGCGGGCGTTGGATGGGGACACACCACCCGTAGGGCAGAAGCTGATCTGCGGCAGCGGCGCGCCGATCGCCTTCAGTGCAGGCGCACCACCTGAAGCCTCGGCCGGGAAGAACTTCAGCATGTCATAGCCCTTTTCCAGCAACGCCATCGCTTCGCTTGCTGTGGCGGCGCCGGGCAGCAGCGGCAGACCTTCGGCCTCGCACGCCGCGATCAGGGTATCTGTGGCGCCGGGGGAAACGCCAAACAGCGCGCCGGCTTGTTTGGCAGCGCGGACATCATCGGGCGTGACCAGTGTACCTGCACCGACCACGCCGCCGGGCACTTCGGACATGGCGTTGATCACATCCAGCGCCGCCGGGGTGCGCAAGGTCACTTCAAGCGCCGGCAAACCACCTGCGACCAGCGCCTCGGCCAGAGGGCGAGCCAGAGCGGCGTCATCGACGACCAGAACCGGAACAATGGGCGCAAGTGCGCAGATTTCACGGGTGCGTTGGGTTTTGGACATCTCTTATGCTCCGAATATGCTGGCGCCTGCGTCGGCAGACCCGACATTCTGCCGGAACGCATCGAAAAGGTCGCGCCCGACACCGTGTTGGTTGGCTGAAAGGTCGGCGGTTGTGGGCGCACGATCCAGAACGCCTTCGGTCAGGATTTCCAACTCACCCTTGACCGCATCAACGCGCAGAAGATCACCGTCTTGCAGGTAGGCGATGGGCCCGCCATCCAGCGCTTCGGGGCAGACATGAATGGCAGCGGGTACTTTGCCGGAAGCACCCGACATGCGGCCATCGGTGACCAGTGCCACTTTCTGCCCGCGGCCCTGCAAAATCGACAGGATAGGTGTCAGCGAGTGCAGCTCAGGCATTCCATTGGCCTTGGGACCTTGGAAGCGAACAACCACGATGACGTCATCGGTGAACTCTCCGGCCTTGAATGCGGTTTTGACCTCGTCCTGACCGTGAAACACGCGCACGGGGGCTTCGACGACCTGATGTTCTGGCGCAACCGCCGAGACTTTCATGACAGCAGTGCCCAGATTTCCAGTCAGGCGCGAGAGGCCACCGGTGGGTTGGAAAGGGTCTTTGGCCGGGCGCAGGATCTTTTCGTTCAGGCTGTGACCCGCGCCGTCCTGCCAGATCAACTCGCCATCAATCAGCTTGGGTTCCTTGGTATAGTTGTGTAGCCCCTGCCCCGCGACGGTCAGCGTGTCCGGATGCAGCAAGCCATCTTCAAGCAGCGTTCCGATCGTGTACCCTAGGCCGCCGGCCGCATGGTAGTGGTTCACATCTGCCAGACCGTTGGGATAAACCCTTGCGACCAGCGGCACGACTGCGGAAATGTCGGAAAAATCCTGCCAGTCCAACACGATACCACCGGCGCGCGCCATGGCGATCAGGTGGATCAGAAGATTGGTTGAACCACCAGTCGCCATCAGGCCCACGATACCGTTGACGAAGGCGCGTTCATCCAGAATCTGACAGACCGGTGTATAGCTGTTACCCAACGCGCTGAGTGACAGGGCACGCCGCGCGCCTTCCTCGGTCAGGGCGTCACGCAGCGGGGTATTCGGATTGACGAAGCTGGAGCCCGGCAGGTGCAGGCCCATGAACTCCATCAGCATCTGGTTGGTATTGGCGGTGCCGTAGAAGGTACAGGTGCCGGGGCCGTGATAAGCCGCCATTTCAGCCGCCATCAGCTCTTCGCGGCCCACCTCTCCGGAGGCGAATTTCTGTCGGACCTTGGCTTTTTCGTCGTTCGGCAAGCCGCTGGTCATTGGTCCTGCGGGCAGGAACACGGCTGGCAGATGGCCAAAGACCTGCGCGCCGATGATCAGACCGGGGACAATCTTGTCACAAACCCCGAGGAACACGGCCGCGTCGTACGTGTTATGGCTGAGCGCCACACCGGTCGCCAGCGCAATCACATCGCGCGAGAACAAAGACAGTTCCATTCCCGCTTCGCCCTGGGTGACACCGTCACACATGGCGGGCACACCGCCTGCCACCTGTGCCGTTCCACCGGCGGCGCGGATCGCGTCGCGGATCAGGGCGGGATACCGTTCGAACGGCTGATGAGCCGAGAGCATGTCGTTATAGGCAGTGACAATGCCCAGATTTCCGGCGGTGCCGGTGGCCATCGAGTCCTGATCTTCGCCCGCACCCGCATAGGCATGGGCCTGACCACTGCAGGACAGATGCGCACGGGCGGGACCTTTCGATCTGGCCTGCTCCATCCGTTCAAGATGTGGACCGCGCAGATCGGCGCTGCGGTCGATGATCCGTCCGGTGACATCGGAAATGACTGAGTGAACCATGATTACCCTCCGATCTGACGCCAGCGACGCCCATCGCGATGCATCAGCATCAATGCTTCTTCGGGGCCTGAACCGCCCTGATCGTATCGTGCGGGTCGATCACCCCGTTGTTCCCACCCCTGAACGATGGGATCGACCCAGGCCCAGGCGGCCTCGGCCTCATCCCCGCGCATGAACAGGGTTTGATCGCCACGGATAACATCCATCACCAGACGTTCATAAGCGTCCGGCGCTTGCGCTTCGGCCCCCAGTGCATCGGCAAAGCTCATGTCAAGCGCAACGTCCGACAGGCGGAAGCCCCCCGGCCCCGGATCCTTTATCGTGGTGCGCAAGGTGATGCCTTCATCAGGTTGCAACCGGATCACCAATACGTTGCCATGCAGCGGACCGACATTGGGGAAAATCGTATGCGGTGGGTCACGAAAGAACACTGCAATTTCGGATTCGCGTGCCCGCAGACGTTTACCGGTGCGCAGATAGAACGGCACACCTGCCCAGCGCCAGTTACCGATATGAACCTTGAGGGCAATGAAGCTTTCGGTGCGGCTGGCGGGGTTGCCGACATGATCGACATAGCCGCCCTCGCCTTTTTCGGCCCGGTACTGGCCGCGCGCGATGTCGGACTGGGCAACGGGTTCCAGCGCTTCGATAACCTTGACCTTCTCGTCTCGCACCGCGTTGGGCGAGAATTTCGACGGCGGTTCCATCGCGGTCAGGCACAACAACTGCACAAGATGGTTCTGGATCATGTCCCGCATCGCGCCGGACTGATCGTAATAGGCCCCGCGCCCTTCGACGCTTACGGTCTCGGCTACTGTGATCTGCACGTGATCAACATGGGTCGAATTCCAGAGTGGTTCGAACAGCGAGTTCGCAAAGCGCAGCGCCATCAGGTTCTGCACGGTCTCTTTGCCCAGATAATGGTCGATCCGGTAAACCTGATGTTCTTCGAAACAGGCACGCAAGCCTTCGTTCAGCGCCTTCGCTGAGGCCAGGTCGTGCCCAAATGGTTTTTCGACGACAATGCGGCTGTCCGGTGTCGCAAGGCCAGCGTCATGCAGCCGCTGCGCGATACCCGAAAAAAGGCTTGGACCAACGGACAAATAAAAGGCCCGCACGACGTCATCGCGCATCAGCTCTTTCAGATCAGACCACCCGGCCTCACCCAGAGCGTCCACGGGCACGTATTCGACATGGGCAAGGAACCGATCCAATGTCTGTTGGGAAAAACCCGGCGCGAACTGTTGCATCGATTTGCGGACCTGATCGCGAAACCCGTCGCTGTCGATATCAGAGCGTGCGGTACCGATGATCCGCGCGCCGTCGGGCATTTGCCCGACCTCGAAGCGATGGTACAGGCCCGGCAGGATCTTACGCTGCGCCAGGTCGCCGGTCGCGCCGAAAAGCACCAGATCGAATGGCTCTACCGGAATTACGCGTGAAACCATCACGGGCTCCTTTTGAGTTTGCCGATATCAGCTTAGCACGGCGTGAAAACCCGCAAAACCTGATATGTTATCGCTAACATTGCTTGTCTATTAGAAAGTCGCCCATAAAAAATCAAGCATAGTTTGACAAAACTGGCTCGTTTTGCGCATTAAGTCTGATTGCGCAGCCAATCCATCACCGCAGGACGCACGGATTGGTCGCCGCGATGGCGTGCATCAGCGATGATTTTGCGAACCTCCGTCAGGTTACACCGCAAAAGAAGGCTTTTGACCGGACCGATTGAGGCAGGGCGCATCGACAGCGTCCGTATCCCCATTGCCGCAAGGCACAACGCCTCAACCGGGCGACCCGCATCTTCGCCACAGAAGCTGAGCGGGGTATCCGAGATATCGCAGCGTTCCACAATGCGTTCCATCAGGCTCAGGAAGCTGACATTCAGTGTGTCATAGCGACGGCGGACCAGTTCGTTTTCACGGTCAGCGGCAAAGAAGAACTGCTTGAGATCGTTGCCGCCGATTGAAATGAAATCCACCTCGTCAAAGAACTTCTGCGGTGCAAAGGCCAGCGACGGGGTTTCCAGCATCGCGCCAACCTCAAGCGTTTCGGGCAGGACATGGCCAAGTCGTTTTTCGCGCTCGATGGTTTTGTTCACCTCCCAGCGGGCTTCGCGGTATTCCTCGGCCTGGGCGACAAAGGGAAACATGATGGTCAAAGGCCGACCATTCGCAGCCCGCAACAAGGCCTGCAACTGCATCCGCATGACACCACGCTTGTCCAGACCAACGCGAATGGCGCGCCAGCCCAGCGCCGGGTTTGGTTCGGCCACGTGTTTCATATAGGGCAGAACCTTGTCCGACCCGATATCGAGTGTGCGGAACACGACCCTCTTGTCCGCCGCCGCGTCCAGAACGCGCTGATACTGGCTGACCAGTTCAGACCGTTTCGGCATCTGGTTTCGGATCAGAAACTGCAGTTCCGTTCGGAAGAGGCCAACACCCTCGGCGCCCGAGGTGCCAAGCGACGGCAGGTCGGCCATCAGACCCGCATTCATCACCAGGTTTATCCGCGATCCGTCCCGCGTCACGCAGGGAGTTTCGCGGATCGAAGCATAACGTTCCTGCGCCTTGGCCTGCATCGCGATCTTGTCTCGGAAGGCACTGACCACGCTGTCTTCCGGGCGCAGATGCACAACACCCTGGTCACCATCGACCAGAATGTGATCTCCGTTCAGTGCCTCGGTGGTGATCCGGCCCACATGCACGACCAAAGGAATCGCCAGCGCTCTTGCAACGATGGTGGCATGGCTGCCAACAGACCCTTCTTCAAGCACGATCCCTTTCAGCGCCCGCCCGTATTCCAGCAGGTCGCCGGGGCCGATATTGCGCGCGACCAGGATCGGATCGGGTGGCAGATCAGCACTGTCCGTCTTGCCCTGCCCGGTCAGGATGCGCAGCAGGCGGTTGCTGAGATCGTCCAGGTCTGCAAGACGTTCGCGCAAGTAAGGATCTGTGACCTGCCCCATGCGGGCACGGGCCTGGGATTGTTCTTTCTCCACCGCGGCCTCGGCGCTGAGACCCAGGGCAATGTCTTCTTCCATCCGCCGCATCCAGCCTTTGGAATTGGCGAACATACGATAAGCTTCCAGCACCTTCAGCTGTTCCTTATCGCCGCCCTGAGAAATCTCGAGCATCTTGTCGACACCGACGCGCAGTTCTTCTACCGCGCCGACCAGACGTTCGCTTTCCCGGTGCGGGTCTTCGGCAATTGGATTGGTTACAACCACGCGCGGTTCGTGCAGCCAGACATGCCCTTCGGCGGAACCTTCCTGCGCCGGGCCACCGCGCAACAGAACGGATTGCTGGTGCAGTGGCGACAAGGCCGCGCCCTCGCCGACAAAGGCACCCAATTCGGCCATTTCGGCCAACACCATGGCCACCACTTCAAGCGCATAAATCTCGTCAGCGGTAAACTCGCGCGCCTCGCGGGACTGGACAACCAGAACACCCAGCTTTTCCCCTAGGCGCTGAACCGGCACGCCCAGGAAGGAGGAATATCGTTCCTCGCCGGTTTCCGGCATATAGCGGAAGCCCTTGGCCGACGGCGCGTTGGCGGTGTTGACAACCTTGCCGAACTTGGCAACCCGCCCGACAAGACCTTCGCCCATGCGCATCCGGGTTTTGTGGACCGCTTCGGGAGACAGGCCTTCGGTCGCGCAAAGCTCGAGCGTGTCTTCATCGCGGAACAGGTAGATCGAGCACACCTCGGCCCTGATACTATCAGCAATCAGGTGCGTGATCCGGTCAAGACGTTCCTGACCGGCGGCTTCGCTTGCCATTTCTTCGCGTAGCCGACGCAGCAGCTTGCGGGATTCTGTTTCCGTGCCGTCTGACATGGCCCAACCGATTTAATGTGTCAGGCGAAACCTTTGGCCGATCAGCTCAGGCCGCCTTGTCCAGTTCAAAGGCATCATGCAGCGCCTGAACGGCAAGTTCCATGTATTTCCGATCCACAAGTACGGAAATTTTGATCTCGGAGGTTGTAATGACCTTGATGTTGATCCCCTCATCCGAGAGCACCTTGAACATCTTGGCCGCAACACCCGATTGCGAGCGCATCCCGATTCCCACAACCGAGACTTTGCAGACATCGGTGTCTGCCACCAGCTCTGCATAGTTCAACTCGCCCTTTTCCTTGATCGCCAGCAGCGCTTTTTCGGCACGGGCCACCTGATCGGTGGGGCACGAGAACGTCATGTCCGTGCGGCCCTCGTCCGAAATGTTCTGAACGATCATATCGACATTCACGCCCTCTTCGCTGAGGGCCGAGAAGATGGTCGTGGCGATGCCCGGCCGGTCGGCCACGGAAACAACAGTCATCTTGGCTTCGTCGCGGGAATAGGCCACACCGGCCACAACATTGGATTCCATGATATCCTCCTCGTCGCAGACCAGCGTGCCGGCCTCATCGGATTGTTCTTCAAAGCTTGACAGAACGCGCAGTTTCACCTTGTACCGCATCGCCAGTTCAACCGAGCGGGTCTGCAGCACCTTGGCACCAAGCGACGCCAGTTCAAGCATTTCCTCAAATGAGATGCGGTCCAGCTTGCGTGCTTTTTCACAGATGCGCGGGTCGGTGGTATAGACGCCATCAACGTCTGTGTAGATGTCACAGCGCTCAGCACCGAAGGCTGCCGCAAAGGCAACGGCTGTGGTGTCCGACCCACCCCTGCCCAGCGTGGTAATCCGGCCTTCCGGGCTGATGCCCTGGAACCCGGCAACCACGGCCACGCGCATACCTTCGCCGAATTTCTGGTTCAGGTTCTCGGTCGGGATTTCCTCGATCCGCGCCTGACTGTGCGCACTGGTGGTCAGCAGCGGCACCTGCCAGCCCTGCCAGCTGCGCGCAGGGATGTCCATTTCCTGCAAGGTCAGGGCCATCAGGCCGGCGGTCACGTTCTCACCCGAGGACACGACGGCATCGTATTCGCGCGCATCGAACAGAGGTGATGTCTCGTTCACCCAGCCCACAAGCTCGTTGGTTTTGCCCGACATGGCCGAGACGATGACGATCACGTCATAGCCCTTGGCAACTTCAACGCCGATACGCTTGGCAGCGCGGCGGATACGGTCCAGATTGGCGACTGATGTGCCGCCGAATTTCATTACGAGTACGGGCATGGGGGCAAAAGTCTCCGCGCCTTGGATTATAAGTTCCGTGCCTCATAAGCGAGGGGCACCGCAAGGGCAAGGGCGCAAAGGGGTCACCCCTGCGGCGCAGGGCCGCTTTACATTGCACCGGCACGGTGTCAGCCTATGAAGAACAACCAATTCAAGAGGTTCTTCATGTTTCGCCTAACCCTTGCCTTTGCCTTACTTTCATCGCCTGCACTGGCCCAGGTCGCGAGTGTCGCCGGGACGGACGGCAAGAACGCGCTGGGTAAAATTCCCTGCGCCGCAAATGCCGGTGATCCCATGCAAAGTTGCAACGCCGAGCTGCGCCGCCATGACGACGGCAGTATAACCGTTGCGGTGGCCCTGGGTGGCGGACATGTGCGTAATATCTACTTCAAGGATGGTGTGCCGGACTCCAGCAACTCGACCTCGAAAATCTCACATGAAACGCGCGGCGATTTGATGGTGGTCTACATTGAACCCGGTGAGGTCTTTGAAATCCCCAAAGCCGCTTTGACCTCTCAATAAGCGTGCGGTTGCCCGTCATAGGTTTCAAAACACCCCGTGGTGCCTAGCGACAAGGCATCAAATCGTTCAATCAGGCCGGATACGGCCTGATCCACATCGATATCAGCCGCAGCACCGCCCATATCTGTCTGAACCCAGCCCGGGTGATAGATACCAACGGCAACCCCGTCATCTTTGAGATCCATTGCCAGATTCCGCCCAAGGTTCAGAACCGCCGCTTTGGACGCGCGGTATATATAACTGCCACCCGGCGCGAGGGTGTGCGACGCCATTTTCGACGAAAGGATCGCGACCTTGCCCCCCGCCGCGCGCAGGTTGGGCAACAGGGCCTGTATCGTCAGAAAGACACCCGTGACATTTACCGCAAAGCTTTGCGCCCACATGTCAGCCGGATAATCATTGATCGAGTGCCCTTTGTCCAAATACACTCCGGCGTTGCAGATCAGCAGGTCGATAGGCTGACCTTTCAACTGTTCCGCCATGGCCGATTGTTGCACGGGATCGGACACATCAAGACGAACCTGCATGCCGCCGTCGCGCGCCGTTCCGGTGACTTTCTCCCCCCGACTGACGTAACGCTGTGCCAGCGCTTGCCCGATGCCGCGATTGGCGCCGGTAATCACGATGTGCATGATCAATTAGTCTTTCTGCTGGGGACAAACGGCAGCGGGGCCACCGACACGCCATCTTCGATCAGCGATTTCGCCTCATCCAGCTTGGCTTCTCCGTAGATGGCGCGGTCCGGAGCTTCGCCAAGGTGGATCTTGCGCGCCTCTCTGGCGAAGTCTTTCCCCACATAATCCGAGTTCTCTTCGACATGGCGGCGCATCTCGGCCAAAACCTTCTCGATCTCAGGCGATGGGGTGGCCACGTCGATCTTTTCTTCTGTGGCAGGCCGGATTTCGTTTTTTTTCAGAGCTTTCCGCGCTGGGCGGACGCGAGGCGTCATGATCGCCTTCTCGACCTGCGTGCACCCGCAAACCGCGCAGGTGACCATATCCACAGAGGCCAGCTTGTCATAGGCTTCGGCGGATTGGAACCAACTGTCGAAAGTGTGGCCTTCGCTGCATTTCAACGCGTATTGAATCATGTTCAGTCCAAAAAATCGATTGGCGAATAGATACCGATCAAGGTGACAATATCAAGCCTACCAGATGCTACTTTAATGTGTGTACGGCTTAAAGTCGCGCAACAATTCAGCAAGTTCACGGGAATCAACCTTTTGCGCCGCTTTTTTCGGCGAAAACCATTTGCGCTTGCGCTCACTCTTTTCCGGGTAGTCTGGCGACAAAACCCGCACATGCACTGAAAAAACATCCACAAGACACAAGGTTGGAGACCGGTTCGAATGGTGCTTTAGATGCAGGAACTGCCCCAATCGCGTTCCGTTGCACCCGCCAGACACGCCCGCCTCTTCCCACGCCTCTTGCAAGGCGGTTTCCTGTGGGCTCAGGCCGGAGATAAGCCACCCTTTGGGAACGATCCATCGCCGTGACTTGCGTGTCGTGACCAACAGGACCTTGGGACGACCGCGCTTGATCCGGAAACACAAAGCCGAAGATTGCCGCAAAACAGGCTGCTTTGCAGCTTTGGGAAAGTCATGAAGCAGCAATCGTGCTTTCATTGAGCGACGCACCCTTTTGGTCAAACGTCAGCCAACCGAAAAATCTTACGCGTACCTATCTAGCGGCCGACATCTGCAAACATACCACATGATGTGTCGTTCGCCAAGGCAGTCAGGTCGACCAAGGGATCGCCTACATTCTGGCAGAGAGCCGCCGCGCCAGAGCGTCATGGGGAATATCAGCGTCGATTGCCAGCCGGCGTAAACCGAAATGCACGCGCGCGATCTGTTGGTAATAGCGCGTGTAGACGTAGTTCGTACCACCACCGGCCAATGCGCCCAGTACAGGAACGGACTGGGCTGCCAGTTTTTGCCCCAGCACAATCGAAAAGCGCGGCGCAACGGCGGCAATAAGACGTTGCATGGCCGGCCCGGTCAGGGTCAGCCGAACCGAGAAAAAACCCAGATCTGCCCCATCATCATGCGACAATGGCCCTGCCGCCGACAATACGCGAACACAATCGAACTTTACGTTTTCAGCAGAAGGATCGAACCCCTCGCGTGCCGCAGCCCCCTGAATGGCGCGCAGAAGCATCGCGGTTGTTGCAGGCAGTTCCATCAGGGCCGTGGAAACACCGCCCAGCCCCCCGGCCGCACCCATGGCCGTGGTGACGGCGGTATTCACCCAAGGCTGCTGATCGGGAACAGCGCGCCGTGACCCCTGAGCCGCATGCATCGCCAGCCACAACGCCTGCTCGGTTGCGCCGGTCAGGCCATTTCGCACAGGTTCCGGCAACTGTTCCAGCAATGACTCGGCCGAGCCGCCCAGTTTGTTCAACAACTTGACACCAACGCCTCCGGCAGATCGGTAGTGATCCGCCAAACGATCCAGTTCGGCCTCGGTATCCACGTTTTCGACAAGAACTACGTTCTGCATTCACGCCCTCCTGTCTATAAACATCGGCGTTACGCAGCATGGTTTCAATAGGTCAAAGGCTCCAACGTGTTACTGCCCCCTCTATGCCGGACCAGGAACCGGGCAACAATTCCAGCCCCAAAACCCGGTCAGGATTTGTGGGCGGAGGCATCTCGACCCCTTGTAATCGGGTGAACCCGAACCGACTGTAATAGGGCTCATCCCCTACCAGCATGACCCGTTGCCACCCGCGGGTCCGCCCCGCTTCGACCCCTTCATGTATCAGGAATCCGCCCAGACCCTCACCTTGGTGGGTGGGATGCACGGCAACCGGCCCCAACAGCAGAGCGTCGTGATCGCCGACATGAACCGGCCAGAACCGGATCGCACCGGCCAGAATCCCCTGACCGTCACGCGCGACCAGAGACAGGTCCGCAACCGGGGGCACGTCATCGCGCAACCGGTACGACGACAGGGCCTCACGACCCGGTGCAAAACACAGGTCATAAAGGGCTTCGACCTCCCACCAGTCGTCCGGCTCTTCCGGCCTGATCCCGAATTGCTGCACCCTGCCCTCTTTTACTTGCTGGAAATCGCCCTAGCACTTCGCTACGCCTTGGGCAAACGCTTGGAGTTCAGATGTTCTATCGCCCCGAAGACGGCCACGGCCTTCCGCACAACCCGTTCAATGCCATTATCACGCCGCGCCCGATTGGCTGGATCTCGACCCGGGATGCGGATGGGATCAACAATCTGGCACCCTATTCCTTCTTCAACGGCGTTGCCTATACGCCCCCGCAGGTCATGTTTGCCTCGACCGGCACCAAACAGGATCAGAGCGTGGGCAAGGACAGCATCGCCAATATCGAGGCCACGGGTGTGTTTTGCGTGAATGTCGTGGCCCATGCGCACCGGGACGCGATGAATGCAAGTTCCGCCGGATTGCCGAAAGAAGTTGATGAGTTTTTACATGCCGGGCTTTCACCCATCGAATGCGAGACCATCCCCTGCGCACGGATTGAAGGGGTACCAGCCGCCCTGGAATGCAAGCTGACCCAAATCGTCACCCTACCCGGTGAAGCCAACCGGGTGGTGTTTGGGGAAGTGACAGGTGTACACCTGCACGACGATCATATTCGGGATGGCATGTTCGACGTGACCTCGTTCCAACCTTTGGCGCGGCTTGGGTATCGCGATTACTCTGTCGTTTCCGAGTTGTTCAGCCTTTCTAGACCGGATGACTGATGCCCCTGCCTGACGCTTCGCGCCGATATCCTGTCACTCTGCCTGACGGCACGGAACACAAAGGAACGGCCTTTCTGTCACGAGTGATCGACCACCCCAGAATTCAGGTGGGAGATTACACTTACGCATCAGATTTTGACAAACCCGAGGATTGGGCCAATCGGCTGGCCCCTTATCTGTTCGAGTTTTCGCGCGAAAAGCTGATTTTGGGGAAGTTTTGCCAAATTGCCCACGGCGTCCGCTTTGTGACAACCTCGGCAAATCATGCGATGGATGGGATAACCTGCTTTCCCTTTCCAGTTTTCGATCCGGAACAGATGTTGGAATTCCAGCCGGACTTCCGGGACACCGTGATAGGCAATGATGTCTGGATCGGCTATGGCGCGTTGATCCTGCCCGGAGCCAATATCGGTGACGGAGCGATAATCGGCGCGGGTTCAGTCGTGCGTGGAACCATCCCGCCTTATGCGATCGTCTCTGGCAATCCTGCCGAGGCACGGCGATACCGGTTTGACGCCGACACAATCGAGCGGCTGCTTTCTTTGAAGTGGTGGGACTGGCCAGTCGAACTGATCGCCGAAGCCGAAAGCGCTCTGCTGACGGGAGATATCGATAAGCTGGAGCGCTTGGACCCTTGAAAAAGGCGGCCTGATTGGCCGCCTTTCGAAGTCAGTGCCCGCCCAGTATACCGGTGCGGACAGAGTAATCTACCGCCAACTCGTAGTCCGGGTCATCATCACTGTCGACCATAAGGTGTCCGGCTTTGTTCAGCAGTTTGTGACAATCGCGGCTCAGGTGGCGAAGCATGACTCGTTTGCCTGCTGCCTCGTATTTTCCTGCGATATTCTCGATGGCTTGCAGGGCGGACTGATCCACCACGCGGCTTTCGGCAAAATCGATGATAACGGTTTCAGGATCGTTCTGTACTTCGAACAGTTCGATAAAGCCCTCAGAGGACCCAAAGAACAGTGGTCCCTGAATTTCATACACTTTCGCGCCTTGTTCGGTCTCGGATTCACGGGTGACCGCATGAATGCGCTTGGCATTGTTCCATGCATAGGCCAGGGCCGAGACAATGACGCCAACCACGACAGCAACGGCCAAGTCCTCCATCACCGTTACGACGGTGACCAGAACGATGACGAAGGCATCGGTCATTGGCACTTTGCGCAGGATCTTGAATGAGTTCCACGCAAAGGTGCCGATCACCACCATGAACATCACACCGACCAGCGCGGCCAGCGGAATTTGCTCGATCAGGGGTGATGCGAAAAGGATGAAGGTCAGCAGGAATAGCGCTGCCGCGATACCGGCTATACGTGTACGCCCGCCGGATTTCACGTTGATCATCGACTGGCCAATCATCGCGCAACCGCCCATGCCGCCGAAAAACCCGGTCACGATATTCGACGCGCCCTGCGCGATACATTCCTGAGATGCCCCACCGCGCTTGCCTGTGATCTCACCCACAAGGTTCAGAGTCAGCAGGGATTCGATCAGGCCAATGGCGGCCAGAATGACCGCATAAGGCAGAATGATCTCAAAGGTTTCCCAGTTCAAAGGAACCATTGGAACATGGAACGCAGGCAGACCGCCTTCGATCGATGCCAGATCGCCGACGCGCGGCACATCAAGGCCAAACCCGATCACGATTGCCGCGACAACCAGAATACCGGCCAGAGGCGCTGGGATGATGCGCGTGATACGCGGCATGATCCAGATCACTGCCATGGTCAGCCCGACAAGACCCAGCATGGTGTAAAGCTGTATCCCGGACAACCATTCGCCGCCGCTCAATCCATGACCGGTGTTTTCCATGGTTCCGGGCACTTTGAACTGTCCCATCTGGGCCAGAAAGATCACGATGGCCAGACCGTTCACAAAGCCCAGCATGACCGGATGCGGCACCAATCGAATGAAACGCCCCCAGTGCATGGCCCCGGCAATGACCTGAAGGATTCCCATAAGAACAACGGTCGCGAACAGGTATTCGACCCCATGTTCGGCCACCAGTGCCACCATGACAACCGCAAGCGCGCCGGTCGCGCCCGAGATCATGCCCGGTCGCCCACCGATCAGTGCCGTAATCAGCCCCACCAAAAACGCGGCGTAGAGTCCGACCAACGGGTGCACGCCCGCCACAAAGGCAAAGGCCACCGCCTCGGGCACCAGTGCAAGGGCAACCGTCAGACCGGACAGCAGCTCAATCCGCAGGCGTGAGAAGGTCAGTCCCTCATCTGGCACCCAGCGCAGATCGGGAATAGCGAGGCGATTGGCAAAGCTTGCCAGCAAGGCTCGGGGCATCAGACAGTCCTATGGGGTTATATGTTCGCGCGAAGGCGTTGTTGTAGCTGGCGCGCTGGCATTGAGCTACTGCACTACGCGGGATGCAGCCATGCGTATAATGCATATCTTGGGCTCGCGGCAAGTTGATTTGCGGGACCACGAAGAAGCCACCACATGTCAGATCATGCGTTGGATCATCCTCTTTCTCTTCTCAGCCCTTCCCGCCCTCGCGCAGGATTTGAATGGCCATGACACGGCAGGAAACTGGCGGGTGACGCATCACGAGATTTTCGGCATCTGGAATTCGATCTGTGACGAGCGCGAAGAAAACGGTGCGTTGCGGCAGCGGTGCTACATCCGACGGGCAGAAGTGTTTTCCCTTCGGCCAAAATTCGCGGCACAGTTCGTTTTCGTTACGCCGGAACCGGAAGGTTTCAAAGTTGAATTCGGGATAGAGCCGGGTACTTTGTTCACCCCATCCGGATTTCGCATCGACCAAGGCGAAGAAACCATATGGCGCACCCGGCGCCCCGGATGCTTGACCGGGCTTGGCTGTACCTTCGAAGATCAACGCGCCAAGGACGTGCTGGACGCCATGCTGACCGGAGATGCGTTCCGCTTCGTGTTCCGAGACCGACACGGGCAGTCACAGGATCTGACCTGGTCTCTGGGCGCGTTTGGCATAGCCTGGGCCGATTTCACCGGGCAATCACGACAGCGCAACCTGTTGGCGGTACAGGAATAGGCCTCTTGTCAAATCCGGGCTGAACCCGCACAAATTCAACATCAGGTATTCAGGCGGAGCAGGACAGTGACCCAAACCAGGATAGCCGTCATCGGCGGATCAGGCATCTATGACATCGATGGGCTGGAGAACCCGGAGTGGGTAGAGGTTGAGACCCCATGGGGAACGCCGTCAGACCAGATCCTGACCGGATCGCTGGACGGTATCGAAATGGCCTTTCTGCCGCGTCATGGGCGCGGCCATGTGCATTCGCCGACAGATGTACCCTATCGCGCCAATATCGACGCGCTGAAACGATTGGGCGTGACGGACGTGATCTCGGTTTCGGCCTGCGGATCGTTCCGCGAAAATATGGCACCGGGTGACTTCGTGATTGTCGATCAGTTCATCGATCGCACTTTTGCGCGGGAAAAGAGCTTCTTCGGAACTGGGTGCGTTGCCCATGTCAGCGTTGCCCATCCCACCTGCCCACGCCTGTCGGACGCATGCGAGACAGCGGGTAAGGCCGCCGGCATCACAATCCACCGGGGCGGCACCTATCTGGCGATGGAGGGCCCTCAGTTTTCCAGCCTTGCAGAATCCAGAATGTATCGCGAGCAATGGGGCTGTGACGTGATCGGCATGACCAACATGCCCGAGGCGAAACTCGCCCGAGAGGCCGAGCTGTGTTACGCGTCGATCGCGATGGTCACCGACTATGACAGCTGGCACCCGGACCATGGCGAGGTGGACGTGTCCACGATCATCGCCACCCTGACCGGCAATGCCGAAAAAGGCCGCGCACTGGTCAAGGGATTGCCCGCCCTACTGGGTTCCGAGCGCGCACCCTGCCCGCATGGCTGCGATCGGGCGCTGGAGTATGCGATCCTTACGGCCCCCGATAGTCGCGATGCGGCGCTGCTGGCCAAGCTGGACGCTGTGGCCGGGCGAATTCTATAAGACCGACTTGAGATAATCGGTCAGGGTCTCAATGACCTCAATGAATGCGAACGATGCCCCAATCGCCCTTTGAACGAGCTAGCCAGCCGACTTTCAGCACGGATTGAAGCGAGACAGGTTTTGGACATGCATCTTCGCAACCATCAAATACTACCGAAGTCTGAGACATTTGAACCATAACCTGTTTTTCGTCCGAAACCGGATCAAAGAAGATGGTTTCTACAAGAAAAACAGAGTAGTTGGGGTTCGCAGCGGTTTCCTCAACAAGAGACCTGCAGGTGCTTCTGAATGACATACCCTCGTGGGCACTCCAGAACCTTTTTTGGAATTCCCACTTGGCGCTCTCATCCGAGAACTTCATGGATTTTACGATTTTGTCACCGACGTAGTCGGTTACGGCATCCATGGCACCGTTCCAGCCGATTGCCACAAGGCTAAGGCTGGTGAAGGAAACATCTTCCGGGCCAGATTCGTTTCCCCCAACAAACAAATTACAGATCTTTGTGGGTCTAAATTTTCCGGTCGAATGATCCAAGGCATAAGCCGCACCAAGCACAGGCGCATGTAGTGAACCCTTCGGAACAACAAGTTTCTGGTATTGTAAATCCAGTTCATTCGCATTCAAAACAAGCGTTTTACCAGCGCCCATGATTGCCAGTGCGCCAGCAACAATGACAGCGTTGCGTAAACTGATAACAGACATCCCAAGCTCTCCGAACTAGTTTTGAGGTTTAGGGCAGCATAGCGACCCGCCGCAGTTGAAATACCCGTCCGGGCAGGCAGCGGTGGCAGTCGGCATCAGCAATACGCTCAACAAAAAAATTGAAACGACAAGTTTCATGACGAACCTCCTTATTAAATGACAATAAAAAAACGGCGTAATTATAGCACAAATTGAATATTTTGTCCCGAAACCCCCATAACACGAATAAGCGATTGACTAAATTTGTGATTCACGGGAAATGGGAGCTGGCTTACAGAACAATCTCCCGGCTCAAGCAGCTTGATCCCCGGGACTGATTCTCTCGTTCTCGGGCGATCTGATCAGGAATTTGACGATGCAACTCGATCTCTGGCTGGCCTTTGTTGCCGCATCCACCGCCCTGCTGCTTATTCCGGGGCCTACCGTGCTGTTGGTACTGAGTTACGCCTTATCCAAAGGGCGCAGTGTCGCCGTTGCCTCGGCCACGGGGGTTGCAGTGGGCGATCTTGTGGCCATGACCGCATCCTTGTTGGGACTGGGCGCACTTGTTCTGGCTTCGGCCACGCTGTTTTCTGTTCTCAAATGGGTGGGCGCGGCCTATCTGGTCTGGCTTGGGGTCAAACTGTTGCGCAGCGCACCAGCCGGTGGATTGAGCACGGTCGACACCGGGCGGGATGTCACCGCACGCAGCGTGTTCGGCCACGCAGCGGCCGTCACTGCCCTGAACCCGAAATCCATCGCCTTCTTCATTGCCTTTGTGCCGCAGTTCATACGCCCTGCTGAACCGCTTGGACCTCAGTTCGTCATCCTGATTGCCACATTCGTCGGGCTGGCCTGGTTGAACGCGTTGGCCTACGCCCTTTTGGCAGACAGGTTGCGGCGGCTGATCGGGCGCGCCAGCGTCATTACGGCAATGACACGGTTTGGCGGTTTGACCTTGATCGGGATGGGTATGGCCACGGCGGTCCTGCGCCGGCCGGCCTGACACCGCATCAGTCTTCGGCGTGTTCTTTCATGAATCCACGAATAAATCTGCGGATTTCGCGCGCGGCCGACGTGTCCAGTTCTTTGCAAAGCTCGACAAACGAGTCACGTTCGTCCCTGTCGAGGCGTAAGACCAACTGACTGTTTTTCTTGGTCGATCCTTTGCCATCCTTCCCGGCCACGCGCATTTTCCTAACGAAGCTTTGCTGCTATAGGCGATACTTTGTGTATACATAGCATAGTTGTTGTCGTTATCAGGCACATAACAATAATGATTGGAAATTGGCAATGAAGCTTCATGCCGTACAGGCAGTTTTTTCGCCGGAGCAAGGCAATTGAATCAAACCGCACCCGGAGCCAAGGCCCATCGGATTGCAACCCAAACAGATTGATCACTGTCCCCCCGGCAATCCGGGCGCTGGGGATATTTGGTCGAGCCGGCAGCAACAATATAAATGGGTCAGGCACCTATCGTGGTGACGGCCCAGGTTACGCCGATTTTTTGGCCTGCTCAAAGCTGCAACCTCACATTGACGCCAATCCTGCCAAGGAATTGTTCCTTGCATGGTCAATCCTCTTGGGCCAAACACAAAATTGCTGTTTGACGCTAAAAGGTTGGTCCATGTCCAGAAACAAATCTGTCAAAGATTATATCCGAACCATCGTCGATTTCCCTCACGAAGGGATCATGTTTCGCGATGTGACAACCCTGTTTGCCGACCCCCGCGGGTTTCGGATGGCGATTGACCAGATGCTGCACCCCTATGCAGGTGAGCGGATCGACAAAGTGGTTGGGCTTGAAGCACGCGGCTTTATTCTGGGCGGTGCGATCGCACATCAGTTGAGCGTCGGTTTTGTCCCGATCCGCAAGAAGGGCAAACTGCCCGGCACAACAATCAGCCAGGATTACAAGTTGGAATACGGAGAGGCGATCGTCGAGATCCATGACGATGCCATCCAACCCGGTGAAAAAATTCTGGTGGTCGACGATCTGCTGGCCACGGGCGGAACCGCAGCGGCAGGTATCAAGCTGATCGAACGGCTTGGGGGCGAAATCGTCTCGTGCGCCTTCATCATAGACCTGCCCGAGCTTGGCGGCAGTAAAGTGCTGGAGGAGATGGGCATGGACGTGCATGTCCTGTGCGAATTCGAAGGACTCTGACCAGGAGTTTTTCACAAAAACGTGACTGGAAACTGAAAACCGGGCAGGCTTAGCGCGGTTTTTGCGCCGATCAAGGCGCAAAACGGATCAATACAAGTGATCTTGTGGTCAGGTTGCCCCGTACCTTGGGTGATGCTGCTTGAAGCATTTCAATCTAGGGAGTTTAGCTCATGTTCCGCAAATTCGCCGCCGCCGGTGTCGCCTCGATCCTGTTTAGCACTGCTGCATTCGCCGATGGTCACGGCAAGGACATTGTTGACACAGCCGTCGCCGCTGGCAGCTTTGAAACACTCGTCGCGGCAGTTCAGGCCGCCGAACTGGTGGACACACTTAAAAGCGAAGGCCCGTTCACCGTGTTTGCCCCCACCGATGACGCATTCGCGGCTTTGCCCGAAGGCACCGTCGAAAACTTGCTGAAGCCCGAAAACAAGGATCAGCTGGTAGCCATTCTGACCTACCATGTCGTGCCGGGCAAAGTGATGTCAGGTGATCTGAGCGATGACATGACGGCTGCAACCGTACAAGGCGGCGATATCACAATCGATTTGGATTCGGGTGTGATGGTGAATGACGCCAACGTGGTTCAGGCCGACATCGAAACCAAGAACGGAGTGATCCATGTGATCGACAAGGTGATCCTGCCTGCCTCGTAAGAAACAACCGGACACGGTCCGACGCTCGGGCCGTGTTCACCCTTTCAGGACCGCGCCAGGGTTCATGATGCCCTGCGGATCCAATGCCGTTTTGATGGCCCGCATCGCGCCCAGCTTGGCCGGATCGCCATAGCGTTCCAGATCGCCGGTCTTGAGGCGCCCCACCCCATGTTCAGCACTGACCGATCCGTCAAAGGCGTCAACCAGATCATGTACGGCCCGCTTGATCGCGTCTCTTTGGCCCTCAAAATCCGATCGGCTCTGCCCTTTGGGCGGGAACACATTGTAATGCAGATTGCCGTCACCAAGATGGCCAAAGCAATTGATCCGGAAAGGCCCTAGACCCGCAATCAATTCTCTGCCTTCGCAAATGAAGTCGGGAATTCTGGAAATCGGGATGGAAATATCATGGCTCGACACCGACCCGATCAGACGATTGGCTTCGGGGATGCGTTCGCGCACCGCCCACAAATCGGCCCGCTGCGCTTCACTTTGGGCGATTACTCCGTCCTGAGCCTGACCGAGTTCTTCAGCGCGAACGAAGAGTTCCTCCAGCGCGTCAAATGGTGACTGCCTGTCAGCCAGACCCAGCTCAATCAATACGCTCCACTCTGGCGGCGAGCGGAACGGTTGACGGACATCCGGCAGAACCTCGGCCAGAAAATCAAGCCCTTGCCGGTGGATCAACTCAAACGTGCTGACCGCCTCACCCACCTTGTCCCGGGCCAAAGCCAGCAGGTCGATCGCCGCTTCGGGAGAAGCCACCTGAAACACCGCTGTCCCAACGGCGGCCGGGCGGGGGAACAGCTTGAGCGATGCGGCAGTAATGATCCCCAGCGTCCCCTCGGCCCCGATCAGCAGATTGCGCAGGTCATAGCCGGTATTGTCCTTTCTCAGCCGGCTGAGGCCGTGCCAGATCTCGCCACTGGGCAACACCGCCTCAAGCCCCAGGCACAGGTCGCGCGCGTTGCCATACCGCAAAACGTTGACGCCCCCTGCATTGGTCGACAGGTTGCCCCCGATCCGGCAGGATCCCTGTGCCGCCAACGACAGAGGAAACAACCGGTTTACCGCCTCGGCTGCGGCCTGAACGTCTTGAAGAATGGCTCCGGCTTCGGCAACCAGAATGTTCTCGGTCGGGAAGACAGACCGGATGGCGGTCATCCGTTCCAACGAGATCAGCAATGGTGCCGGACCCTCTGACATCACTTGCCCGCCAACCAGACCGGTGCCGCCGCCATAAGGAACGATCGGGACCCGCGCTTGCGCAGCCAACTCTACCAGCACCGCCACCTCTTCGGTGTTGCGGGGCAAGGCCAGCAGACCGATCTGTCCGGCAAACCGCCCGCGCGGTTCTTCCAGGTACCGTTCTTCCACGGGGCGCATCACCCTGTCGCCCAGTTTCGAACGGATCAATGCAGCAAAACGGTCATCAGCGGGGTTCAAATTCATACGCCTTCAATGCCCAAGCGATGCGGTTGCCGCAAGCCTTATTCAAGATCAATCAGATAGCGCGGCTCAAGCACCACAACCGTGGGGCGGTCCGGAAGGTCCCGCAGCGAGACGGTAATTTCCGACACCCCGTCGCGCTCAACCGGAAATGTATCCCTGATATCCACCAGGAAGCGATCCAGCGAGAACTGCGAGAACCAGTGCATCGGAATGATGACTGAACTTTTCAGCCGTTTCAGAATCGCAATCATCTCGGGCAGAGGCATGGTGGTCCCGCCATCAACAGCAGCCATGACCACATCCAACCGGCCCAGCGCAGCGAACTGTTCATCCGACGGCACGTGATGCAAATGCCCCAGATGACCTATGCACAACCCCTCAACCTCGAACACAAAAATCGAATTGCCGCGTTCTTCGACTCCACCATAAACAGACCGGATGTCGGTCGAGACATTGCGTACCAGCATCTCGTCCAGATCCAGATGATGCTCGATACCTTTCCCGAACTCTCCCCACCCCGGAAGAACATGCGGAATGGCCGGATCGGGATGTGCCGTCCAATGCGTGCCGTGGGCATGGTTCATCGTCACTACGTCTGGGATCAAATCTGCGCTGCCGATAAACCCGGTAAAGTCAGTCACCGCATTCAGCCCGCCGCGGGTCTGGATCATGAAAGAGGCATGCGCGATATAGCTGATCCGCACCGAGAACACTGGCACAGGATCCTGCCACGCTGCCTTGTGCAGATACTCAAGTCCGGGTGCCGCATCAGCAATGGCAATACAGTGGCTTGGCCGACGCTCCTGCGCAACGGCCCCGCCCGAAAACACCATAAATGCCGCAATCAACCAGCGCATATTCCGAAGTGTAGCGCAGAACGCCCACAAGTCATGCCCCTTGTTCATCTGGCCCCAAATATCCCGGGGGAGGCGCGGCTTGCCGCGAAGGGGCAGCGCCCCCACCCTATCCCGCGTCGGTTTTTCCGCGCCGGTCAGACCGCAGGCTGGCATACAGAACATGCGTCCGCCACCGGCCGTTGATTTGCAAATACGACTGCGCCACGCCCTCGTACTTGAAGGCCGAGCTTTCCAGCAATCCGCGCGACGCCCGGTTTTCCGGCAGGCAAGCGGCTTCAATCCGGCTCAGGTCCAATCGGGTAAAGGCATGGTGAACCATCGCGCCAATTGCTTCACGCATATACCCCTGTCGGGCAAAGGCCTGACCGGTCCAGTACCCCAATGTGCCCGCCTGCGCGGGACCGCGCCGAATGTTGTCCAGCGTGATGGCCCCAACCAACACGTCATCCTCGCGGCGAAACAAAAAAAGCGGAATGGCCGTCCCGGCCGCTACCGAACGTTGTGCCCAGTACACACGGTTGGTGAAGGACTTGCGGCTCAGGTGATCCTTGGCCCAGATCGGCTCCCATGGTGTCAGATAGTCTTTCGAGGCCCGCCGCAACGCGGCCCAATCGTTGAAGTCGGAATGTACAGGCGGGCGCAAGCTGAGCCGCGCGGTCTCGAGTTTCAGCTTGCGTCTGCCCAACAGCATCACGCCGCCCGCCTCTCCTGCAATTCAGCCAGTGTCGGCGCGGCTGACACCGGACCGTACAGCGCCAGCGCCGCCGGTGCTTGCAGGGCCATTGTCTCAGCGAAGGCGCGCACATCCTCGATTCCTACGGCGTCGATCCTGCCAACGGTATCTTCCAATGGAGGCACCCGCCCCCAGATCTGCACAAGCCGCGCCAATCGTTCGGCCCGGTTCGACGGGCTTTCAAGCCCCATCAACATCCCGGCCTTCATCTGCGCCCGGGCACGTGCCACTTCCTCGGCACTCATATCGTCGGCGGCGCGCTTCATCTCGTCGATGGTTATCGTGGCCAGTTCTGCAACCTGATCGGCAGAAGTACCTGCATAGATCGTGGTCGTCCCTGTGTCTGCATAAGCACCGGTTTGAGCAAATATCGTATAGCACAACCCGCGGGTCTCGCGCACTTCCTGGAACAAGCGCGAAGACATGCCCCCACCCAGAGCCGTCGAGTATACCTGTGCCGTATAGATCGCATCGTCACGATAGCCCGGGCTTTCCAGTGCAAGTGCGAAATGGGCCTGCTCCAGCTCTTTCTCCTGCCGTGCCTCACCACCGGTAAAGCGCGCAAGCTCGGCGATAAGCCCGGTTCGTGGTTGCAGATGACCAAACATCTCTTCGGCTATTTTCATAAGCTGATCGTGATCCACCGCGCCTGCCGCGGACAGGATCATTTGATCGGGACCATAATGCTCGGCTACGAAGCCAGAGAGGTCTTCTCGTGAAAACGCACTGACCCGCTCGGTCGGGCCGAGAATGGTGCGGCCCAAGGGTTGGTCGTGATAGCTCTGCTCCTGCAACCAGTCAAAGATCACATCGTCGGGCGTGTCGTAGGCCTGACCAATTTCCTGCAGGATCACACCACGCTCGACCTCGATCTCGCGCGGGTCAAACACCGGGTTCAGAACGATGTCACCGATGACATCCACTGCCAGCGCCACATCGTCTTTGAGAACACGCGCGTAATAAGCCGTAACCTCGCGCGACGTGTAGGCGTTGATATATCCGCCTACGTCCTCAATCGCCTCGGCGATTTGCAAAGCCGAACGGCGCTTGGTTCCCTTAAAAGCCATATGCTCAAGGAAATGGGCGATCCCGTTCTGCTCGATCCGCTCATGCCGCCCACCGGCGGTCACCCAGATGCCGATGGCCGCCGATTGCAACCCCGGCATATGTTCACTGACGATACGAAATCCGTTCTTCAGTTGGTCTTGTCTGACAGTCACTCAGCGATATGCCTTCTGATATGATCCTCGAGGGCACCCAGATCGTTGGCGATGCGGGTCACCCGTTCCGGACGTTCATACAGATCAGACATGCGGGATGGAAGAGGCGGATGCGCGCCGCTTGCCTTCTCGACCGCTGCCGGGAATTTTGCAGGGTGCGCAGTGGCCAAGGTGATCATCGGGATGCCGGTGGCACGGTGGTCTTCACCGACCTTGATCCCGACCGCAGTATGCGGGCAGACCAGTTCCGCGCTGTCGGCAAGCGTATGCTTGATCGTCGCCAGCGTTTCGTCCTCGGACACCCGGCCCGAGTCGAAATTCTCGCGCAGCGCCTCCATCGCGCCCTGACTGACGTTGAAGCCGCCGGACTTGAGCTCATCCATCAACTGCGCCACGGCTCCACCGTCCTCGCCATAGGCGTAATACAACGCGCGCTCGAAATTCGAGCTGACCTGAATGTCCATCGACGGGCTGATCGAGGGGATGGTGTCGCCCTTGAAATACCCCTCGCCCGACAGACACCGATGCAGAATATCGTTCTGGTTGGTCGCCACGATCAGACGGTCGATGGGCAGCCCCATGCGCTTGGCCAGATAGCCCGCGAAGATGTCGCCGAAATTTCCGGTGGGCACAGTGAAGCTGACCTTGCGGTGCGGCGCACCGAGGCTGACGGCGGATGAGAAGTAATAGACGATCTGCGCCAGCACCCGCGCGAAGTTGATCGAGTTCACACCGGCCAATTTGACACCGTCGCGGAAGTCGAAATCGTTGAACATGTCCTTCAGCGCAGCCTGACAATCGTCGAAGTCGCCGTCCACGGCAAGAGCATGAACATTGCTGTCCGCAGGCGTCGTCATCTGGCGACGCTGCACCTCGGACACGCGGCCATGCGGGAACAGGATGAACACATCCACAGAATCCAGCCCCCGGAATGCCTCGATCGCGGCCGAGCCGGTGTCACCGCTGGTCGCGCCGACGATGGTCACGCGGTCCGAACGCCGTTTCAGTGCCACCTGAAACAGCTGGCCGATCAACTGCATCGCAAAGTCCTTGAACGCCAGCGTGGGCCCATGGAACAGTTCCAGCAGAAAATGATTCTCGTTCAATTGCTTCAACGGCGCGCGGGCATCGTGGCCGAAGCCTTCATAGGCGCGGGCGATGATCTGCTTGAACTCATCCTCGGCAAAGGACCCGCTGACATAAGGCCACATCACGCGGAATGCGATTTCTTCATAGGGCAGACCAGCAAGCGCCGCGATCTCGTCATGGCTCATCACGGGGATCTCGGCGGGCAGATACAAACCACCATCGCGGGCCAATCCGGTCAGCATCGCCTCTTCAAAGGTCAGTTCTGGCGCTTGGCCACGGGTCGAGATGTATTTCATTGCTCTTCTCTCTCAGAAGGGGCGCGATTGGGCCACAGGAAATAACCGGTCATCACAGCCCAGACCAGAGCCAAGCCAAACCAGGTGATTGCATATTGCAGGTGATCGTTTGGAATACCCGCCGTATCTATCGGCAAAGGCGTCACGTTCGGGTCGGTCTCAGACCGCGCGATCAGCAGCACCGGCTCGGTCTCCAGAGCGGCGGCCAGATTTGGCACGTCGCGGGCAAACCAGATATTTTCATCGATATCGGGTTCAGGCGTGTAACTGTCGACTTCATCCGGCCAGTGCAGGTTTCCAGTGATCTCCATCGGGCCGGTCAGACGCGGTGCCTGCTTGGCCGTTGTCGGTACAAAACCCCGATCCACCAGAATAGTTCGGCCCTCGGTGCTGAACGACTGGATGATCCGATACCCTGCCCCGACCTGTTTGACCGAAACAAGAACATGGATTTCGCCCGGTTCCATCTCACCCGCAACCGTTACCGGACGGTATTTGTCAGTGTCCTCTGAAACCTGCCGAGGCAAGGCGATGGGTGCGGCTGAGATTCGGCTTTCGATCTCGGCCAGCACCTCCTGCTTCCAGGCCAGACGCTGAAGCTGCCAGATGCCCAGCGACAGCAGCGCGCCCAAACCGGCAAGGCCGAAGATCAGCAGGAACAGAATGCGGCGCATGTCAGGGTCAAACCTCGTTTCAGGAACCGGCGTCTTGTTAAGGGGCGTGTGGGCCAAATTGCAACCACGCAATTGTATGGGGCGCAATCTTGCGCCCGTAATAGAGAAAAAGCCGCCCCAAGGGGCGGCTTTTGCAATTGAATCAGCTGACCGGGCTTACATCAGCGGGGCCTGTCCCCAGATGTAGACCGCGAAAAACAGGAACAGCCAGACAACGTCAACGAAGTGCCAGTACCAGGCCGCCGCCTCGAACCCGACATGCTTTTCAGGTGTGAAGTCGCCCTTGAGGGCCCGGATCAGGCAGACCGACAGGAAGATGGTTCCGATAACGACGTGGAAGCCATGGAAGCCGGTCGCCATGAAGAAGTTCGAATAGAACTGATCATCGCCAAACTTCCAGCCTTCATGGGCCAGCAGCTCATAATACTCGAACGCCTGCAACCCGGTAAAGGCGATGCCCAGAACGATACCGATGGCCAGACCGTTGATCAGCGCCTTGCGGTCATTGTCATGCACCAGCGCGTGGTGCGCCCAGGTGATTGCACAGCCTGACAGCAACAGGACCAGAGTGTTGATCAGCGGCAGGTGGAACGGGTCAACCGCGTGGATGTCCGGCTGGATGTATTCGGTGCCGGCATAGTCGTACATCGGGTACATGCGATGTTTGAAGAACGACCAGAACCAGGCGAAGAAGAACATTACCTCGGACATGACGAACAGGATGAAACCGTAACGCAGACCGATGCGAACGACAGGAGTGTGATCCCCCTGGCGGCTCTCGACAACAACTTCGGACCACCATGCGAACATGGTGTAGAGAACTGCGACCAGACCGGCCCAGAACATCCACGGCGTCACGCCGTGCATCCAAAGCACTGCTCCGAACAACATCACAAAGCCGCCGACAGCTCCGATCAGAGGCCAGATCGACGGGGCCAGAATGTGATAATCATGGTTTTTAGCGTGTGCCATCAGCGTCCCTCACCTACAGGCGTTAGTTCGTGTTTGTTTCTGCCTGCGCTTCAAGGGCGGCATAGCCCTCTGGCAGGTCAATTTCGTAGAATGTATACGACAGCGTGATCGTATGAACATACTTTGCTTCAAGATCTTCGACCATTTCAGGATCGACGAAGAAGGTTACCGGCATCTCTACACGTTCGCCGGGTTGCAGTACCTGCTCTTCAAAGCAGAAGCAGGCAATCTTTTGAAAGTACCCGCCTGCCGAATAGGGCGCCACATTGTATGAGGCCTGCCCTGCAATCGGACGATCCGTTGGATTATAGGCCTCATAGAAGGCCAGCCCGGTCTCGCCGATGCGCACTTCCATCTCGCGGACGACGGGCTTGAATTCCCAAGCCATGTCTTTGGCCTTGGATGCGTCAAACCGTATGGTGACAGTGCGGTCCAGAATTTCTTCGGGGGCGGCTTCGGCAACACCCGTGGTGCCGCCAAATCCGGTAACGCGGCAGAACCAGTCGTAGAACGGTACCGATGCCCAGGCCAGACTGCCCATCAGGACAACCACACCCACGGTTTGGGCAACAGTTTTCTGAGGACCAGACAGCGCCATCAGTTCTGAACCTCTTGCGTGGCCATGTTGAAATCAGTACCCGACACCTTCACGATGGTCAGGCCAAAGATGATCACGATAAAGGCAGCCAGCGTCAGTCCAACGCCCAAATTGCGGCTGAACCGTCGCTGATGCAGTTCATGGCTTTTGCGCAGGCTCATGACCATCCTCCCAAACCATAGGGCTTCAGCAAGGCTTCGGCCAGAATAGCGCCGAAATGCAGGAAGAGGTAGAGCAGCGAAAGTTTGAAAAAGCTGCGTTCGACCTTGAAGTTGTCGGCCTCCGAGTCATCCTCGGTCCGACGCGAAATTTGCCAGGCGCCGCGCAGGAACAACGCGTTCAACACCAGAGCCACGGTCAGGTAGATGGGACCGCCGATGCCAGAAAACGCCGTTCCTACCGCCAGAATCGCCAGCAACCCCGTATAGACCAGAATATGTACACGCGTCGCACGGCGGCCGTGTGTCACGGTCAGCATGGGCACGCCCGCATCGTCATAGTCCGAGCGCATGAACAGGGCCAGTGCCCAGAAATGCGGCGGCGTCCACATGAAGGTCAGGGCAAACATCAGCCACGGCTCAACCGCCATGGATCCGGTCGCAGCCACCCAGCCGATCACCGGAGGGAAAGCGCCAGCCGCACCACCGATCACGATGTTCTGCGGCGTCGAGCGCTTCAGCCACATCGTGTAGACAGCGACATAGAAAAAGATTGTGAAGCCCAGGAACGCTCCCGCGAACCAGTTGGTCGCAAGGCCCAGCATAATCACCGACAGGCCCGACAGGGTCAGGCCGATGGCCATCGCCTCACCCTCTTCCACCTTGCCGGAGGGGATCGGGCGACCTTTGGTGCGTTTCATGACCTTGTCGATATCCGCATCCCACCACATGTTCAGCGCACCGGATGCGCCGCCACCTATGGCGATGAACAGAATGGCGCAGAATCCGACAAAGGGATGGACCGGAACCGGGGCCGCCAGCAGACCGACCAGCGCCGTAAACACGACCAGAGACATCACGCGCGGCTTGAGCAGGGCGAAGTAATCGCCAAAGCTGGCCTCGTCCGCGTGGGCGGTCGCTGTGCTGGCATTGATGCTTGCGTCGGTCATCTCGGGTCCTTTTGGGGCGAAAGCTGTGCGGTCAGCCCGCTCAGCCTGCATTTCGTGTCAGGCAGGTTTAACCCGCCCTCAGCGTGCTCAGTTCGAAGCAACCTGATAGTTTTGCGGCAGACCTGCATATTCTTCGATCGCGCCTTGCAGCCACTGGTCATAAGCTTCCTGGCTGACGACTTTGACGGTGATCGGCATATAAGCGTGGTCTTTGCCGCAGAGTTCCGAGCACTGACCAAAGTAGATGCCTTCTTTCTCGGCCTCGAACCACAGTTCTGCCAGACGTCCAGGCACGCCATCCTGCTTCACGCCGAAGGACGGGATGGTCCAGGAGTGGATCACGTCAGACGCGGTAACCTGCATCACGACAACCTTGCCAACCGGAACGACCACGGCGGTATCGGTGGCCAACAGCCATTCGTCATCGCTGTAACCAGCATCTGCCAGCTTCGCGCGCATAGCGTCATCCAGAACAAACGGGGTCACGTCCGCGTCAGCGGGGCGAGCGCCCTCATCCAGAGTGGCGGGATGACCCAGCAGGTAGCTGTCGAACGCGAAATCGTGATCGACATACTCATAGGTCCAGTACCACTGGTTGCCGACGACTTTGATGGTGATATCGCCTTCAGGTATTTCCTGCTGTTTGAACAGAACCGGCAGCGAAAACGCACCGATGAAGACCAGAATCAGGATGGGGCCAAGGGTCCACGCAATCTCAACCGGGGTGTAGTGCGAAAACCGTGCCGGCTTGGGGTTAACACGTTCGTTGTAGCGCACGATGCAGTAAACCAGCAGACCGGCTACCAACAGGCAGATTGCGGTGATAATCACCAGAATCATGCCGTCCAGACGCTGAATTCCTGTGGCAAGGCTGGTGGCCGCGGGTTGAAAACCCATACCGCCGTCAACCGGCTTGCCAATAATCTCAAGCTCCTGAGCCATGGCTGGAAGGCTGGAGAGGGCTGTCATAAACCCTGAAAGCATCAAAGCATTCTTCATGTTCTGTCCTGATCGTTTGATCTTTGCGTCCCTGGCGAAAAGGTGTGAATCGGTCGCACCTCTCCCGTTGTCTTTGGCCGCGTTAAAAACCATATTCCGTCGGGTAGATAAAGCAAAATGCTTGCGTCAAACAGACGCTATTTTTGATCTGGATCAAACCCGAAAGGTCCCAACCCATGTCCGACGCCCAGTTTCGCCCCTTTGAAAGCGCTCTTCCGCACGATGAAGCGCTTGCCATATTGCGCTCGGCAACGGATGGCGCCGAGGATGGAGAGCTGTTTGTCGAGCGACGAAAATCCGAGTCCCTCGTGTTCGATGACGGACGTCTGCGCACCGCGTCTTATGATGCGTCGGAAGGGTTCGGACTGCGCGCCGTACAAGGTGAAGTGGCTGGATATGCGCATTCAACTGACGTTTCCATTCCTGCCCTGAAACGGGCGGCGGAAACCGCAAGACTGGCTGTAGGGGATGGCGGCGGGGTTTTGGCGGATGCTCCGCGCTCCACCAACACGCGTCTCTATACGGACGAAGACCCAATTGAATCTGCCGCGTTCCCGGTCAAGATCGAGACACTGCGTGAGATAGACGCCTTCGCGCGCGATCTGGACCCGCGTGTTGTTCAGGTCAGCGCCACGATCGCGGCGGCTGTGCAAGAGGTCGAGATCCTGCGTCCGGATGGTGTGATGGTCCGCGATGTGCGCCCCATGACCCGTGTGAATGTCTCGGTGATTGTCGAGCAGAACGGCCGCCGCGAAAGCGGATCCGCCGGTGGCGGCGGTCGGGTTGGCCTGAGCGGGTTGATTGATCCCGCCGACTGGCAGGCCAAGGCACGCGAAGCGCTGCGCATTGCGCTGGTCAACCTGGACGCCGTTCCCGCGCCAGCCGGCGTCATGGAAGTCGCGCTTGGCCCCGGCTGGCCTGGCATCCTGTTGCACGAGGCAATAGGCCATGGTCTGGAAGGTGATTTCAACCGCAAGGGCAGCTCGGCCTTTGCCGGATTGATGGGGCAGCAGATTGCCTCGAAAGGTGTGACCGTGGTGGATGACGGTACGATTGCTGATCGCCGCGGCTCGATCAGCGTGGATGATGAGGGCACGCCCAGCGCACGCACGGTGCTGATCGAAGACGGCATCCTGACCGGCTACATGCAGGACCGCCAGAACGCTCGCTTGATGGGTGTTGCGCCCACTGGCAACGGGCGGCGACAAAGCTATGCGCACAAACCCATGCCGCGCATGACCAATACGATCATGCTGGGGGGCGAGGCCGACCCGCAGGCTCTGGTAGCTGACATCAAGGACGGTATCTGGGCGGTTGGTTTCGGCGGAGGTCAGGTGGACATTACCAACGGCAAGTTCGTTTTCTCATGCACCGAGGCGTACCGCGTCGAAAACGGCAAAATCGGTGCACCGGTCAAAGGGGCCACGCTGATTGGTGACGGCCCTTCGGCCTTGAAACGGATCCGCGGCCTCGGCAACGATATGGCGCTGGACCCCGGCATGGGAACCTGCGGCAAGGATGGGCAATGGGTGCCGGTAGGCGTTGGCCAGCCAACCGTCCTGATGGACGGGCTGACCGTCGGCGGCTCTGCAGCCTGAGTCGAACCCAAGATGCAGAAAGAGGCGCAGGGTTAACCTTGCGCCTCTTTCATCATTAAACTTGCGTTTGGTGACAAAAAGCACGTCTTCCTGTGGTATTTCTTTTATATTGTTTAATATCAAGATTTTATTGTCGCATCGCCTGACGAGATTAAAATAAATATATCTAATTTTCGACGATTCACAAGCTGTTAACCGCCTATCCCGTAAACCAGTTCTGTAACAAGGCGGAGCAACGGATGACCGAAGAGAAGCTTTCTTCCAATCACCCCCCACTCCCACCCACCACGGAAGAGGACCGGTTCTCGTGGCTTCGCTTGTTGCGTTCTCGCAAGGTCGGTCCGGCGACATTTCGTCGGCTGCTGCGCGAACATGGCTCAGCGCAGAACGCGCTGGCCGCGCTGCCTGAAATGGCACGCGCCGCCGGTATAACAGGGTATGAAACCTGCCCTCCCGGCGTGATCGAGGCGGAACTCAAGGCCGCAAGGGCCGCCAAAGCGCGGCTTTTGTGCCTTGGGTCCGCTGATTTTCCAACGACCCTGAATGATCTGAACGATGCCCCCCCGTTGCTTTGGGCAGTCGGGGATGTTTCGCTTCTGCAAAAACCATCGATTGCGATGGTCGGCGCGCGAAACTGTTCCTCGCTTGGCGCGCGGACGGCGCGTGGCTTGGCCTCGGAGTTGGGCAGCAAGGGGTACGTGGTTGTGTCTGGTCTGGCGCGCGGTATCGACACGGCCGCACATATGGCCGCACTGGAGACAGGTACGGTGGCAGTCATGGCAGGCGGTGTCGATGTGATCTATCCCGCCGAAAACACGGAGCTGGCCCGCGACATCGCCTCCAGAGGCTTGCGGCTTTCTGAGCAGCCGATGGGTGTAACACCCCAGGCCCGTCACTTTCCGCGCCGAAATCGGATCATTTCGGGGCTTGCACAGGCCGTTGTCGTCGTTGAAGCCGCTGCCAAATCCGGGAGTCTGATAACAGCACGTGACGCGTTGGATCAGGGACGCGAGGTTCTGGCCGTTCCCGGCCATCCGTTCGACGCGCGGGCCGCCGGTTGCAATCTGTTGATTCGTGATGGCGCAACGCTGGTTCGATCCGCTGATGATGTTATTGAAGCGTTGCCCCGAACAAACGATTTGGTTTCACTACCGCCCGAACCTCACTCTGCACCGATCGCGCGCCCCGCAAGGGACCTGCATGTGCAGATCCTCGAGCGACTCGGTCCCTCACCTATCGCTGAAGATCAATTGCTGCGGGATATCACGGTCTCAGCCGGTGAGCTTGGTCCGGCGCTGATCGACCTTGAACTTGATGGGCGAATCCAGCGTCAGCCTGGAGGTCTGCTGTCGCTGGCAAGTTGATCGAACCCTTGATCTGGCTGGTCCGGTTCCTGAATATCTGTGGTAGCGCACTGAAATCACGGCGCTTTTCCACCTGCAAAAGGAACGCATTGACAATTCCTGCTTGCCCCACACATTTTGCTCCACCATAGAAGGCGTCAAATTCGTCGAGCGAGGTTTCCCCTTAAATGCCCGTAGTTGTTGTAGAATCTCCGGCCAAAGCAAAAACAATCAATAAATATCTGGGGCCCGACTACACAGTTCTGGCCTCTTACGGCCATGTGCGGGACCTGCCGCCAAAGGACGGATCCGTCGATCCCGAACACGATTTCTCGATGAAATGGGAAGTGGGGAACGACAGCCGCAAGCATGTCAAAGCCATTGCTGACGCGCTGAAAGAAGACAACGCGCTGATCCTCGCCACTGACCCTGACCGTGAGGGCGAAGCAATCAGTTGGCACCTGCAGGAAGCGTTGACCAAACGCCGGTCGATCAAGAAAGACACGCCTGTCAGCCGCGTGACCTTCAACGCCATCACGAAAGAGGCTGTCACACAGGCAATGCAAAACCCGCGCCAGGTCGACATGCCGCTGGTTGAGGCCTATCTGGCCCGCCGTGCGCTGGACTATCTTGTGGGCTTCAACCTGTCTCCGGTTTTGTGGCGCAAATTGCCCGGCGCGAAGTCCGCTGGGCGCGTGCAGTCCGTCTGTTTGCGCCTGATCGTCGAACGCGAGATGGAAATCGAAGCGTTCAAGCCGGTCGAATACTGGTCGGTCAGAGCACTGTTCGAGACGCCTCGTGGTCAGACCTATGAGGCGCGGCTGGTCACGCTGGCGGGCAAAAAGCTGGACAAGCATGATCTGGCCAACGCCACGCAGGCGGAACTGGCCGTTCAGGCCGTTACCAGCCGGGCTCTGACCGTCACCTCGGTCGAGGCCAAGCCTGCCGCCCGCAACCCCAGCGCACCATTTATGACCTCGACCTTGCAGCAGGAAGCAAGTCGCAAGTTCGGAATGGGCGCGCGCCACGCGATGCAAGTGGCGCAGCGGCTCTATGAGGCCGGATACATAACTTATATGCGGACCGACGGCATAGACATGGCGCCCGAGGCCGTTGCGGCAGCACGGGATGCCATCGCCGACCGCTTTGGCGCCGAATATGTTCCGGACAGCCCGCGCATCTACAAGAACAAGGCCAAGAACGCTCAGGAAGCGCACGAGTGTATCCGCCCGACAGATATGTCGCGCGACGCCAAGGCCTTGAAAGTCACGGACGAGGATCAGCGCAAGCTTTATGATCTGATCTGGAAACGTACCATTGCCTGTCAGATGGCAGCCGCCCGCCTGGAGCGCACGACCGTGGAGATTGGCAGCGATGACGGTCAGGTCGGCCTTCGCGCCACTGGCCAGGTCGTGATGTTCGATGGTTTCATGCGGGTGTACGAAGAAGGCCGGGATGACGTTGCCGACGAGGACGAAAAGCGTCTGCCACAGATCACGCAGGGTGATCCAGCCCGTTTTGCCAAAACCTCTCTGAAGGATCAGTTCGCCAAGGCGACCAGCGACAGCGGGGACAAGGTTGCGAAAGAGGCGATCCTGTCCGAGAACGAATCTGTTCTGGCACTGCAGCATCACACTCAACCACCCCCGCGTTATACCGAAGCGACGCTGGTCAAACGGATGGAAGAACTGGGGATCGGGCGACCATCAACCTATGCCTCGATCGTCACGACGATTCAGGACCGGGAATATGTACGCAAGGACAAAAACCGGCTGATCCCCGAGGAAAAGGGGCGGATCGTTACGATCTTCTTGCTGAATTTCTTCCGGCAGTACGTAGGCTATGAGTTCACCGCCAATCTGGAAGAAGAGTTGGATGATGTCAGCGCCGGGGAACGCGACTACAAGGACCTGTTGGGCAAGTTCTGGCGTGATTTTTCAGCCGCGATTGGCGAGACGTCCGAGCTGCGGATTTCTGAAGTGTTGGACAGGCTCGACGAAGCTCTGGCTCCGCAGCTCTACCCGCCGCGCGAGGATGGGTCCGATCCGCGTATCTGCCCGAAATGCGGTACCGGTCAGTTGCACCTGAAGACCTCGCGGACCGGCGGGTTCGTTGGCTGCGGAAACTATCCGGAATGTACCTATACGCGTCCGATTGCAGGTGAAGGTGCGGAAGGCGACGAAAAACTGCTGGGCGAAGATGGTGGCGATGAGATCTGGTTGAAATCCGGCCGGTTCGGTCCTTACGTTCAGCGCGGCGAACCCACGCCCGAGAACAAAAAGCCGCCCCGCGCTTCGTTGCCGCGAGGGTGGAGCAAGGATGACATGGATCTGGAAAAGGCGCTGACGCTGCTGTCCCTGCCCCGTCAGATCGGCGAACACCCCGAGGGTGGCATGATCAGCGCTAATTTCGGACGGTTCGGCCCGTATTTGATGCATCAGTTGCCGGAAGAGGCGAAACCGGTTTACGCCAACCTCAAAGACCCCAATGACGTGTTCGAAATCGGCATGAACCGTGCCGTTGAATTGCTGGCCGAAAAACGCGCCAATCCCGGACGTGGACGACGAGCCGCAGCGAAACCCCTGAAGGAACTGGGCGAGCATCCCAATGGCGGAGCAATGCAGGTTCTCGACGGGCGCTATGGGCCATATGTAAAATGGGAGAAGGTCAACGCAACCATCCCCAAGGACATAAAACCCGAGGACGTGACGCAAGAAATGGCCATCGAACTGGTCAATGAACGCGCGACCAAGAAGGGCACCAAGAAAAAGGCGGCCCCCAAGAAGAAGGCCACAACCAAGAAGGCGGCGGGATAGGTAGAAATACCTCCCTCCTCCGGGTTTCATTGACTTCCCAATGACGTGGCGGCACAACCTGCCCATCACCATGTCATTGGGGGAGTTTTCCATGAAGAAAGTCTATGCCAATGCCACCGAGGCGCTCGATGGGGTGCTGTCGGATGGTATGCTGATCGCCGCAGGCGGGTTTGGCCTGTGCGGCATTCCGGAATTGTTGCTTGAGGCCATCAGGGAATCGGGCGTCAAAGACCTGACCTTTGCGTCAAACAACGCAGGCGTGGACGATTTCGGCATCGGCATCCTGCTGCAAACCAAGCAGGTCAAGAAAATGATCAGTTCGTATGTCGGTGAAAACGCAGAGTTCATGCGTCAATATCTGAGCGGCGAGTTGGAGCTGGAATTCAACCCGCAGGGCACTCTGGCGGAACGGATGCGCGCAGGTGGCGCGGGTATCCCCGGCTTCTACACAAAAACCGGCGTTGGCACCGTGATTGCCGACGGTAAGGAGCACAAGGACTTCAACGGCGAGACTTACATTCTTGAAGAGGGCATCTTCGCCGACCTGGCCATCGTCAAGGCGTGGAAAGCCGACGACACCGGCAACCTGGTGTTCCGCAAGACCGCCCGCAACTTCAATGTGCCGGCAGCGACATGCGGCAAGATCTGCGTGGCTGAAGTGGAAGAGATTGTTCCGCGTGGCGCGCTGGACCCCGACTGCATCCACCTGCCCGGTATCTATGTGCATCGCATCGTTCAGGGCAAACACGAAAAGCGCATTGAACAGCGCACCACCCGGAAGAAGGAGGAAGCATAATGCCCTGGGACCGCAATCAGATGGCCGCACGCGCGGCAGAGGAACTGGAAGACGGCATGTATGTGAACCTCGGCATCGGCATCCCGACGCTGGTGGCAAACTATGTGGGTGACAAGGACATCACTCTGCAATCGGAAAACGGCATGCTGGGCATGGGCCCCTTCCCTTTTGAGGGCGAAGAAGACCCAGACCTGATCAATGCGGGCAAGCAGACGATCACTGAATTGTCCCGCACGGCCTATTTCGACAGTGCCACATCCTTCGCCATGATCCGCGGCGGCAAGATCGCTGCGGCGATTCTGGGTGCAATGGAAGTAGATGAGAAAGGTGATCTGGCCAACTGGATGATTCCCGGAAAGCTGGTGAAAGGCATGGGCGGTGCAATGGATCTGGTCGCAGGCGTAGGCCGTGTGATTGTCGTGATGGACCACACCAACAAACATGGTGACAGTAAGGTCCTGAAGGAATGCACCCTGCCATTGACCGGAAAGGGCGTCGTAGATCGCATCATCACCAATCTGGGTGTGCTGGATGTGGTCGAAGGCGGTCTGAAAATCGTGGAACTGGCGGATGGTGTCAGCGAAGACGAGCTACGCGCAGCAACAGAAGCGACAATCGTTTCCTGATCAATTGGAAAGGCCCGCCAGATCACGGCGGGCCTTTTTCAGTTTGACGTCTGAAAAACACAGCCATCGGAAATAAGGTCCGGCGGCGTCGTGCACAAGGCCCGCGCGATCTGGAACGCGGCAAGGACCTTTGGCACATAGTCTCGGGTTTCAGCATAGGGCGGCACGCCGCTGTGTTTGCGTACGGCCCCCTCACCCGCGTTGTATCCAGCCAATACTAGTATTGGATCATTCCCGAACTCTTCCATCAGCCAGTTGAGGTATTTCACACCGCCTGCGATATTGTCAGAGGGCTGGAGACTGTCTTTCACCCCGAATCTGGCCGCCGTGGCGGGCATCAACTGCATGAGCCCTTGCGCGCCAGCAGAGCTGACAGCATCTGCACGTCCGGCTGATTCCACCGAAATCACCGCTAACACCAGCGCAGGTGAAACATTGGTTCCGACTGTGGAACGAAGGATCTCGATCCCGCGTTCCTTTGCGATGTTTTGCAGCGATTGCAGTCGCGGTGATCTTACGTTCGTCGCGGCTAGGGCGTTGATAGCTGCATCCAGCCGCCAGGCCCCGGCTTCATCCATGTGTGGTGAAACCCGGTTCCAGAATGCCTTGTACGACCCCTTGGGATCTCGTTTGGCTTCGACACCAGGCACCGCTGCCGGAGTGACCTTAGTGCGCGCGATGATTTCAGGGACCACCAGTTCCGTGCCCGTACTGGGCGCTGAAGGGTTGGCTGCGTGTTCTTCCGGTGTGATTTGCACGGATACACGCGGGCGTTCGCCGGGTTTGGGGGCTTTGACTCGCTTGTATACGCCGCGCGGCTCTATCTCGGTCGCATTCACTGATGCGGTACCCGATATCAGAAACGCCAGCACACCGGCGCATTGGAGTGCGTTCCGGAGATTCATTTGCCTGCCTCGTGTTTTCTTTTTAGGCGATTTGAACCCTGAATCTTCTCGCAAGGCCAGAAAAACAAAGCGAATTGGGGCAGTTTCGCCTCATTTGGCGCAATTTTGCATCGCTATAGGGCCTTCACTTCAATCGATGATATTTTTTTATCCTTTATTTTCAATAATTTACTAAATTTATCACCAAAAAGTTAAGCTGCGCGAAAAAAAATCGGTGTTTGGCCCAATTCCTGCCACGCCCAACAGTCAAACATAGTCCCATACCGAGACGGACATGAGCGGACTGAGAGAGAAAGCTCTGAAAGACGCCGAGGTTTGTTAAACTTTTTTTGATCCTTTAGGAGGGACGTAACATGATCAAGTTCATCAAGAACTTCCGCAAAGACGAAGACGGCGCAGTAACAGTTGACTGGGTTGTTCTGACCGCAGCAGTCATCGGCCTGGCTGCAGTTGCATACCAGCAGATTTCGGCTGGCGCCACTGGCCTGGCAACCGGCGTAAACGAAGCGCTGAACGCCGCATCGCTGAGCACCGGCAGCAACACCGCGACAGGTGGTATCACCGGCGAAGGCAAAAGCAACTAAGTTGCTGCTCTAGAGAATTTTCAAGGCCGCGCTCAATGGGCGCGGCCTTTTTTTTGTGATCTGAAACTGCTTCATCCCAGGCGCACAGATTCCAGCCTGCGCGCAAGTCATGCAAACCTTCGCGACGCTCGGGGTGTTTTGTTGCAACCCCTGTGTTTCTTCTGTCCCAATCAATTCGACACACGCGCGGTCTCTGCCTGAGACCGAAATTTTCTGCGAAATCAATATTTAGCCCAAATTTCGCCATCCGCGCGAACCGGTTATGGGCCAACCTGTCGGTAGCACTGACGCGACGTATTTGGAGATAAGCACATGTTCAGGTTCCTTAATCAGTTTAAATCTGACGAAGCAGGAGCGGTGACAGTTGACTGGGTGGTATTGACCGCCGTGGTCATAGGATTGTCGGGCGCGACCTACCTCGTAATCAGCTCAAGCGTCGACGGCATGGGCGGCAACATAAACGGGGCCATGAACAGTGCCGTTGTCAGCACCGGGTCGAACACTGCACCCTCGGGCATTATCACCGCAGGAACCGCCGGCGGCGGAAACTAAACCACAGCAGGTGTACGCATCAGCTGTTTTCCAAAGACGTTACTCTTAACCGTTTCGACGCAAAGCGCTGCGCCCATGGGGTGCGGCGCTCTTTTGTTGCGCACGATCCGCTGGCAATCGTGAGGAAAGGCAACACTCACCATGAAGAATTGTGCGGAAGATGGCGTGGAATCTGACAATCAGGCATATTTGTCCCACATTTCGACACAATTTGCAGTTAGCAAATAGGCTGTTTCAATGTGGTTCCTTGGCCGCTAAGTAATCGACCAAACAAAAGAATGAGGTACACGCATGCGAGCAGTTTTCGGACTTGTCCTGATTGTCGGCGTTGCACTGGCCGGGGGCGCCGTTTACATGGCGCGAAACTATATTGCGGAATACCAAAGCGAGTTGGCACGCCAAAGACTTGCTGCAGAAGAAGCCCTGGCCAACGCCAAAGTCGACGTTGTTCCGACTGTCACTGTGTTTGTGTCGAACCGCGCCTTGAAATACGGCGAGCGGTTGACTGAGGAAGATATACGCGCTGTTGACTGGCCGGAAAACGCGATCCCGGAAGGTACTTTCAAGGAGCTTACAGCCCTGTTCCCCGTAAGCGGCGCAAATGAACGTTTCGTTTTGAGGGCAATGGAAAAGGACGAAGCGATCATGGAGGTCAAGATCACTCGTCCGGGCGAAAAAGCTGGCCTGACGTCACGTCTGGAAAAGGGTATGCGTGCCTTTGCGATCAGCGTTGACGTTGCTTCTGGCGTTTCGGGTTTCTTGCGACCCGGCGATAGTGTCGACATCTATTGGACGGGTTCCAGTGGAACCATCGAGGGGAGCAGCGGTGGTATCACCCGCCTGATCGAAACCAACGTGCAGCTCATTGCCGTCGACCAGACCGCCGGTTCGGATGTCACCAACACAACGATTGCGCGCACAGTTACGGTTGCGGCCACACCGGAACAGGTCGCCGCATTGGCACAGGCCCAAAACACGGGGCGTCTTTCCCTGGCTCTGGTTGGGGTACAGGATGAATCCGTTGCGTCTACGATTGAGGTGGACCAAAACAAGCTGCTGGGAATTCAGAAAACTGCCCCGGAACCCGAGGCAAAAGCCGAGAAGGTATGCACAACACGTATTCGCCGCGGTGGCGAAATCGTAAATGTACCGATCCCCTGTACAAATTGACGCCAATTCAGAACGTTACAGGTTCAGAGCCGCACCCTTGGTGCGGCTTATTTTTTTGCGATTGTTGCCAATTCCCCACATAAGGAAACTTACGGAAACCATTGATTATTGCAATAAATTCGGATTTCGCGCAGTCTCTCCACCTATAGGGCATAAGACCCAAAAAAACGAGGCGTGATCGGAGAGGCAGGTCACATGACAATACGTTCCTGGATCAGCGCAACCCTGCTGGGGTTGTCGCTTGTTATGGCCCCCATTGGCGACACCGCCTGGGCCGAAACTTTGCGCGTGGTGAAGAAAGGGACTGTGGAAACACTCGACGTCCCGATGAACCGCGCAATTGTCGTAGAAAGCGAGCAACCGTTTGCAGAGCTCAGCATTGCCAACGCCGGCATTGCAGATATCTCTTCATTGTCGGAGCGCACAATCTATGTTCTAGGTAAGGCCCCCGGCCTTACCACGCTGACGCTGTTTGATGGCGCTGGCAATTTGTTGGCCAACGTTCGCGTCCGCGTCGCACCAGATGTCACGGAGTTCAAGGAACGTCTGCGTCAGATCCTGCCCAACGAACCCATCGAGGTTCGCACGGCCAATGATGGCATTGTTTTGTCCGGCACAATCTCCAGCTCGGCAAAACTGGCGCGCGCTTTGGAACTGGCTGAAAGATATGCTCCCGAGCGTGTTTCCAACCTGATGTCGGTCGGTGGTGTTCAGCAGGTCATGCTGAAGGTCCGCTTTGCGGAAATGAACCGCTCGGTCGCCAAAAGCCTGACAGCGTCGCTTGGTTTCGGCGGAGGTGACGTTACGGGGGGCTTCAACACGCTCAACAACCAGTTCGCACTGAACAACGCTTTGTCGAACAACATTCCGGCCGTTCAGGCCAATACAGGCGCGATCCTGTTTGGTTTCGGCGCAGGCTCAACGCAAGTTCGCCTGTTGTTGGAAGCACTTGAAACCAAAGGGTTGGCCCGCAGTCTGGCTGAACCGAACCTGTCCGCCTTGTCAGGTCAGGAAGCTTCCTTCCTGGCCGGCGGTGAAGTTCCGATCCCGGTACCACAGGATGATGGCGTTGTTGCCATTGAATACAAAGCATTCGGCGTTGAGATGGACTTCATCCCACGCGTTGTTGACGGTGATCTGATCAATCTTGAAATGGGCACCGCTGTTTCAAGTATCGATCAGAGCTCGGATTTCACCATCAACGGCGACTCCGTACCCAGCTTCATCACGCGCCGGGCAAAAACAACGATTGAACTTCGGGATGGTGAAAGCTTTGCCATTGCCGGTTTGATCCAGGATAACTTCGCCGATTTGAGCAATCAGGTCCCCTGGCTGGGTGATGTGCCCGTTCTTGGCGCGTTGTTCCGCAGCGCCGACTACCAGCGCGAGCAAAGCGAACTCGTTGTCATCATCACCGCGCATCTGGTTACGCCAACTCGTGGAGAGACACTTGCCCTTCCCACCGATCGGGTAAAACCGCCCAGCGAATTTGACCTGTTCGTGAATGGCAGGGTCGCGCGCACACAGCGCACTGGAGCCGGCGGAGCGTCAGAGGTTGCCAAGCAAGACTTCGGCAGCTCCTACGGCTACGTCCTAGATTGATCAGGAGGATAGGACCAATGCAGAAGTGGATTATCACACTGGGTCTTTCGGTCGCTGTCGCCGCATGTACGCGTGAGGCCGGGTACGAGATCGATGCAGGCACTTTCGGAAACGCGACATTAAACAATGTCCAGGTTCAAAGCGGTGAATTGACCTATGCGCAGATTCTCAGCCGCCGGTTTGCCGCTGACGTGCCCAGCCAGGTGAACTTTGCGTTCAACAGCTCGCAACTGGATGCTTCGGCTCAGCGTATTCTGTTGCAACAGGCGGACTGGATCAAACAGTTCCCCGAAGCCCGTTTCCGCGTTTACGGACATACGGACGCTGTGGGATCAACCAGCTACAACAAAAGCCTTGGCTTACGCCGTGCACAGGCAGTCGTCGCGTTTTTGGGACAACAGGGTATCTCGCGCTCACGGCTTGAGGCGGTGGTGTCCTTTGGCAAGACGCAACCGTTGGTCGCAACGCAAAACCGGGATCGCAGGAACCGCAGAACTGTCACCGAAGTTTCAGGATTTGTTGACCGTAACCCGCAGCTTCTGGATGGCAAATATGCCGAAGTCATCTATCGCGAATATGTAGAAAGTGCGACCGCTGTAAGCCAGATTCAGGAAGTTGACGCCCAGGACGCTGGCAGCGGTGGATAATACGTTTGAAATGGGCGGCATCGTCGCCCATTTCCCTACAATTGGTTCTTTTGCGCCCAATTCTTGCCCAACTTCAAAGCAACATTGTGAACAATAGGGTGACCTGCGGCCAAATTTGACCGTATTGGGGCGACAGCACATCAATCTGGCGGATTTCGTTCATATGACATGCTGAGCCCTCACGACGAGGATAATGTTAATGACCAGCGCGACGCCGCAAGACGACAATACTGCAATCTTGGCCTGCACGATCAGTCGGGATGTTCAGAATTTCGACCTTTTGATCGAAGACATGGAAACCATCCTGGGCGAGCGCTGGGGGGATCTGGGATTTGCAGAAGCGTTGGCCTTTTTCAGCCAACCCGAAGCTGAAGCACTGGAATTTGTAGCTCTGGCTATCGACGGAGAAGATGAAGACAACCTTTCCCTGCTGGGTGAGATAATTACCCAAGCGAATGAAAAGAAAGTAAAAGTTGTTCTGATCGCCGAGGACGTTACTCCGGCTTCATTGCACCAACTGCTGCGCAAGGGCGCGGACGAGTTTGTGCCCTACCCTCTTCCGGAAGGTGAGTTGCAGGAAGCCATTGAGCGTATGAAGCAGCCAGACCCGGTTGCCGTGGCGCAAGCGGCTGCCGTTCCTCTGGCGGGTGGCGAATCAAAGGAAGGCGCCTTGTTTGTCGTCCAGGGCCTGGCGGGTGGTGTCGGAGCGACGACGCTGGCCGTTAACCTAGCTTGGGAACTGGCATGTGCCTCTGACAAGGACGCGCCAACTGTCTGCCTGATCGATCTGGACCTGCAATACGGTACCGTTTCCACCTACCTGGACCTGCCGCGGCGGGAAATAGTGTTTGAAATGTTATCGGACACGGATGCGATGGACAGCGAAGTGTTCTCGCAAGCTCTTCAAACATATGAAGAAAAATTGCAGGTTTTGACAGCCCCCTCTGATATGGTGCCGCTGGACCTGATTACTCCGGAAGACATTCAACGCGTGATTGACGTGGCGCGCGCGCATTTCGACTACGTCATTGTTGATATGCCGAAGACGCTTGTCCTGTGGTCTGAAACAGTTTTGCAGGCTGCCCATGTGTATTTCGCCATGATTGAGCTGGACATGCGGTCCGCCCAGAATGCCCTGCGCCTGAAGCGTGCTTTGCAGGCAGAGGAACTGCCATTCAACAAGTTGCGCTTTGCATTGAACCGGGCGCCGAAGTTTACCGACCTGAACGGAAAAAGCCGTGTGAAGCGCATGGGGGAAAGCCTTGGTATCTCCATCGACCTGCTACTGCCTGATGGCGGCAAACCGGTCATGCAAAGTGGGGATCACGGCCTGCCTCTGGCAAATGCGGCCGCCAAGAATCCGTTACGCCGGGAAATCGCAAAGCTGGCAAAGTCGCTTCACAGCCTTGGCAGCAGTGCCGAAGAAGCTGCGTAACATCATCCCAAGGGGGGATAAGCCGTGTTTTCAAGATACAAAAAGCAGCCCATAGCGCAGCCCGTCAAAACGCCGGCGCAACCGCCCGAAACTGAGGCGTCCACAGCGCAAGAGACACCTGTTGCGACTGCCGTGGCCCGCAAGCCTGTGAAAAAGATTGCAGGTGAGGTCGCAAGCTCGGACCGGGATCGGAAACGCAAAGAGCGGCTGGGCGAGATCAAGATCGAACTACACCGCGAGTTGCTCGAAAACCTGAACCTGGCAGCACTGGAGAATGCTGGCGAATCGGAGTTGCGTGCTGAAATCAGTGCAATCGCCAGTGAAGTTCTGGAAACAAGAAACATTGTTCTGAACCGCGAAGACCGGTCCCAGCTGAACAAGGAACTTTATGACGAGGTAACGGGTCTTGGGCCGCTTGAGGCACTGCTTCAGGACGATACGGTCAACGATATTCTGGTGAACGGTCCACAACAGATCTTTGTGGAACGCTCCGGTAAGCTGGAAATCAGCGATATTACCTTCAAGGATGAAAAGCACCTGATGCGGATCATCGACAAGATCGTGTCCGCCGTGGGCCGTCGAGTTGACGAATCCAACCCGTATGTTGACGCCCGTCTGGCCGATGGCTCGCGTTTCAACGCTATGGTGCCACCGATTGCGGTGGACGGATCGCTTGTTTCCATTCGTAAGTTCAAGAAAGATAAGCTGGGCATTGACGATCTGGTCAATTTCGGGGCGTTCACCGAAGAAATGGCCGCCTATTTGCAGGCCGCCGTGTCCACCCGGCTGAATATCATCGTTTCCGGGGGTACGGGTTCTGGTAAAACGACCACGCTCAACGCCCTGTCCAGTTTCATCGACGACGCCGAGCGCATTCTGACCATCGAGGATACGGCGGAACTTCAGCTGCAACAGACGCATGTGGGCAGGATGGAAAGCCGCCCGCCCAACGTGGAAGGCAAAGGTGAGGTCAGTCCGCGTGACTGTCTGAAAAACGCCCTGCGTATGCGTCCTGACCGTATCATCGTGGGTGAGACGCGTGGTGCCGAGGTGATCGATATGTTGCAGGCCATGAACACAGGCCACGACGGATCGATGACCACGATCCACGCCAACTCGGCCCGGGACGGTATTTCACGTCTGGAAAACATGATCGCCATGGCCGGGATCGAAATGCCGATCAAAGCCGTCCGTAGTCAGATCGCTTCGGCTGTCAACCTGATCGTGCAGGCCAGTCGTCTGCAGGACGGTTCGCGCCGGATGACCTCGATCACCGAGATCACCGGGATGGAAGGTGACGTGATTTCCATGCAGGAAATATTTCGTTTTCAACGCGTTGGCCTGACACCCGACAACAAGATCATCGGACACTTTACCGCGACCGGCGTGCGCAGCCACTATTCGGAACGCTTCCGTCTATGGGGCTTTGATTTGCCAGCGTCCATCTACGACCCAACCACAATGTAGGAGAACCAGGTATGCAATTGCCTATGGAGGCGATCATTTATGTCGCCATCTTTGTGGGGGTTCTTGCCTTGGTCGAGGGCATCTATCTTGTCGCCTTCGGCAAGTCCATCAGCCTGAACAGCCGGGTCAACCGGCGTCTGGACATGCTGGAAAAGGGTGCTGGGCGCGAACAGGTGCTGGAACAGCTGCGCAAAGAGATGCAGCAGCATATGAAGTCGCAGAGCATCCCTCTGTACTCACTGCTGGCAGACAAGGCGCAAAAGGCGGCAATCGCGTTCTCTCCACGTCAATTGATCATGATCATGGGTCTGGTATCCGCCATGGCCTTTGTCGGATTGAGCATCGGCACCGCTACGGACACGGCACTGCGCATCGTTGTTTCCATCGCAATCGGCATCGGTGGCGTTTACGCCTGGGTCAACCACAAGGCCAAGAAACGAATGGGTATGATCGAAGAACAACTGCCGGACGCGGTTGAACTGATGGTGCGATCTCTGCGTGTCGGAAATCCATTTGTATCGACAATTCAAGTGGTTGCAAACGAAGTTCAGGATCCGCTGGGAACCGAATTTGGCGTTATCGCCGATGAATGTGCCTATGGTCGCGATGTGGGCGAGGCGTTAAAGGACATGGCTGAACGTCTGGACATGCAGGATATGCGCTTTCTGGCCGTAGCTGTGGGTATTCAGCAGCAATCTGGCGGTAACCTTGCTGAGATTTTGGCCGGATTGGCAAAGGTGATCCGTGCTCGTTTTCGCCTGTTCCGTCGCGTCAAGGCGATTACAGCCGAGGCACAATGGTCTGGTAAGTTCCTGTCCGGGTTTCCCGTCGCCTGTCTGATATTCATTCTGGTCAAGGACCCGGGTTATTACGACGATGTGTTGGATCACCCCTGGTTTATTCCCGCGTGTTTTGTTGTCGCTATCCTGCTGACATTGAACCTGATCGTCATGAAAATCATCACCAACATCAAGGTCTGAGGGCAGTACCATGGAATTCCTGACCAGCATCAATGACCTGTTGACCCAGCACTTGGGTGAGTTCGGCCCCCTGATCATTGTCGGCGTACTTGGCCTGATTTTGGTTCTGGTCGCTGTCACACTGATGATGAAGCAGCCGGAAGATCCCCTGAAGAAACTGCAAAGATCTAATGCTGCCCCTCCAAAGCAGAAAAAGGGGAAAAAAGAGCAGCTTCGAAACTCAAGCCGAAACGAACAGCTTGAGAAGTTCGCGACTTTTCTGGAGCCCAAGAACGAAGAAGAATATTCGGCCGTCGAGCTGAAACTGCGTCAGGCGGGCTACAGGTCGAAGGATTCAGTTCGGTTCTTTCACTTTGCGCAGTTTTCTTTGGGTATCCTTGGCATTTTCCTTGGTGTTATGTTGGTCACAGTCTTTTCCGGCGGCCAGGAGTTTACCGGAACACAGATGATGATCCGGGTGCTTGTTCCCGGCGCAATTGGCTATTTCGCACCAAAATACTGGATTACGCGCCGGGTTGAAGAACGGAAGGAAGCGATTACCGCCGGCTTTCCCGATACGCTCGACCTGATGCTCGTCTGCGTTGAGGCCGGTCAGTCGCTGGATCAGGCCATTGTTCGGGTAGCCGGTGAAATGAGCGCATCGTATCCAGATATCGCGCAGGAATTCGAAACTGTCGCGCATGAAATGAAGGCTGGTAAGGACAAGGACACCGTCCTGCGTGATTTCGGCGTCCGATGTGGTGTGCAGGACGTGAACTCGTTTGTAACCGTTATGATCCAATCGGCGACATTTGGCACATCGATTGCCGAGGCGTTGCGGGTTTACGCCGGTGAGATGCGCGACAAACGTGTGATGCGCGCCGAAGAGGCCGCGAACAAGTTGCCGACCAAGATGACTCTTGTCACAATGATGCTGACAGTACCGCCACTGCTGATTATTCTGATCGGCCCGTCGGCGAACGTTATTTCGAGTTTTGGACGCTAGGTCGGATAGAACCATATGAATGCTGAAATCAGGTGCTTCCCTTCCGGGTTTCGCCGAATGCTCCGGGCCACCATGGTTTTTGCCATGGTGGCTTCTTGCACAGAAGGCCTGTCACCTAACGGATTGGATGCACCGGGAATTGACGCCAAAGGTCAGGCCGAGGACAGCATCAAAGTCGGAAACAGATTGATGGCCGCCGGAGAATACGAACTGGCGCTTGAAACTTTTTCCCGGGCCGCGCTGGAGCAGGGTATGACGCCCCAGGTCCTGACGTCTCTGGGCACCGCGAATGTCGGACTCCGCCGCTTGGGTCAGGCCGAAAAACTGCTGCGCCGTGCTGTAGAAGACGACACGGACTGGCCCGTGGCGTGGAACAATCTCGGTGTCCTGCTGATGGAGAAACAGGAATACCCTGAAGCCGCGCAAGTGTTTCAGCGGGCCTATGCGTTGGACAATGGCGAAAGTGACGCAATCCGGGACAATCTGCGCTTAGCACTCGCAAAAATGGAAAATCCTGTTAATAATACCCCACAAGAACAACAAGAATACACACTGGAGCAGCTTGGCGACGGGCAATTCACGCTACGCAAGACCCAGTAATTGAGGCGAGAGCAGTAAAGGACGCAAAAAATGCGCCAGCAATTCTTGATTCCGACTGTTGTTATCAGTGGTCTGATCCTTTCGGCCTGTGCAAAGGAAACCGAAGAGGAAAAGGTTGAACGCACATTCCAGGAAGTGAACGTAATTGACGAAACCAACCTGAACGATGTGCTTCTGAGTGCCGCTGATCCAAATGAGGCAGTGACCTATTTCCACGGTGCAGCACTCAAAAACCCGGACCGGATCGATCTTCAGCGTGGACTGGCGATTTCCTTGGGCCGTGCCAAACGCACGACCGAAGCCGTAACCGCGTGGAAGCGCGTTACAACGATGAAAGGCACGAATGCCGCGGACAAGGTCGAATACGCGGACGCACTAGTCCGAAACGGAGATTGGTCGCAGGCCAAAACGGTTCTGGATTCGGTCCCCCCGACCTTTGAAACCTTCAAACGGTATCGCCTTGAGGCCGTGGTTGCGGATTCCCGGAAAGAGTGGAAGCGCGCGGATCATTTCTATGAAACCGCTGTCGGGCTGACGACACGTCCAGGCAGTGTGATGAACAACTGGGGGTATTCCAAACTGACCCGCGGCCAATATGCCGAAGCTGAGCGGTTGTTCTCGGATGCAATCCGCCAGGACAACTCATTGTTTACCGCAAAGAACAACCTTGTTTTGGCCCGATCAGCGCAAGGCAACTATAGCCTGCCAGTCGTCCCCATGACTCAGGTTGAACGGGCGCGCTTGCTGAACACAATGGGTATTTCAGCAGTCAAACAGGGCGATATCACAACTGCCAAGAATCTGTTCCGTGAAGCCATTTCAACCCACCCGCAGCATTTCGACGAGGCAGTCCGCTCGCTTCGGGCGCTTGAAGGGGCCTGACACATGCAAATACCAGCAGTGGCAGCGGCCTGGTTCCTGCCGTTTGTGCTGCCTATCTGCTTTTACGTGGCATTCACGGATATGCGTGAGATGCGGATCAAGAACCATGCAGTCCTTGCGCTGGCACTGGTTTACATTGTGATAGGTCTGATCGTCCTCCCACCCTGGTCCACAGGCGGCATCAGCGGCAACCTGGGGCCGTTCACCGTGTCGATGCCGGTCTATTTCTGGCAACTTCTGCATATCGTCGTGGTCCTGGTAATTGGTATCTTCCTGAATGCTGCAGGCACCATGGGCGCTGGCGACGCCAAGTTTCTGGCTGCCGCGTCGGCGTTTGTATGGCTCGGCGATTTTAGAATTGTGCTGGTGATCGTGACCGCCTGCATTCTGGCTGCCGTGGTCACTCATCGTTTGGCCAAAATCACAAAGCTGCGCACCATTGCGCCGCATTGGGAAAGCTGGGATCGAGGCAAACAGTTTCCGATGGGGTTCGCCTTGGGCGGATCGCTCGCCATGTACCTGATTTTGGGCACTGTTCTCGGATCGTAAACTATCATCAGCGCGCCTTTTCGCTGCCTTTGTCCCGCCACAAAGCTGGTTCATTTTTTTCAAGACGCCCATTTTTGGGTTCTTGGCGTGACATTTTGATGGACGAGCACCGCGCATGAATATGCAGACTTCCTCTGTTATGGCCCCCCCTGCCCCCAAGGGTCTGGGCGAAATGAAGCTTCCGCTTGTAATGATGCGGGATATTCTGCTGAAGACGATTTTCCGCAAAAACGCGAGCACCGTGTCGGAAGTGGCCGAAGCCATCTGTCTTCCCACTTCGGTTACTCAGGAACTGATCGACATCGCGCGCGATCAGAAACTGCTTGAAGCGACCGGGACACTGAACGCCAATAGCGGCAATGAGATGGGGTATCAGCTGACCGATGCGGGCAAGGCCCGTTCGCTGGATGCGCTGAGCCAATCCGAGTATTTTGGTGCGATGCCGGTGCCGCTGGATGTCTATCGCGAGCAGGTTAAACGCCAGTCGATCCGCAATATTCAGGTCACGCGAGAACAACTCGTAGGTGCAATGGGCCATCTGGTCCTACCCGACAGCCTGCTGGATCATCTGGGCCCTGCGGTCAGCGCGGGCCGGTCGATTTTGATGTATGGTCCCCCGGGCAACGGTAAATCCTCAATCTCGAACGGTGTACGGGACGCACTGGGCGATAATGTTTATGTGCCCTACGCCATCGAATACTCGGGGCAGGTGATCACGGTTTATGACCCGATCGTTCACACGGCGATCCAACAGGAGCCGGATGATCCCAATAGCCTGCGCCGTCGCAAGCGATTCGATTCCCGCTATGTGCAATGTGAACGCCCCACCGTTGTAACCGGTGGTGAACTGTCGCTCAGCATGTTGGATCTGGTCTACAACCCAACCGCACGAACCTATCAGGCCCCGTTGCAGCTGAAATCCACCGGTGGCATCTTCATCGTGGACGACCTTGGCCGTCAGGCCGAGCCGCCGCAGGCGCTGGTCAACCGTTGGATCGTCCCGCTGGAGGAAAACAAGGATATCCTCGGCCTGCAATCGGGTGAAAAATTCGAAGTACCCTTCGACACTCTGGTCATCTTCTCGACCAACTTCCACCCGAACGAGATCTTCGACCAAGCCGCCTTGCGTCGAATCTTCTTCAAGATCAAGATTGACGGCCCGAACCAGGAAAACTTCCTGAAAATTTTCGCCATGGTGGCCCGCAAACGAGGAATACCACTAGACGAGGCGGCACTGGTACACCTGCTGAAGGTCAAGTATCCGACTATCGACAATATCTATGCCAACTATCAGCCGATCTTCCTGATCGACCAGATGATCTCGATCTGCGAGTTCGAGGGCATACCTTATCAGATGAGCCCGGACCTGATTGACCGTGCCTGGGCCAATATGTTCGTCAAAGACGAGAAAATCGTCAAATAACGCCGTGCCAATCCCTCCTCCGGGCGGGTAATCTGTGACCATGACGCAGATTCCCGCTCGGATTGATACGTGGTTTTCCACCAAAGGCTGGTCCATCCACCCACATCAGCAAGAGATGTTCGATCGGGCGAAGGACCCGTCAACCTTGCTGATCGCCCCAACCGGTGGCGGCAAGACCATGGCCGGTTTTCTACCTTCCCTGTCCGAGCTGGCCGACGGTGGCCATGGCGGATTGCACACGATCTATGTCTCTCCCCTGAAGGCCCTGGCAGCTGATATCAAACGTAACCTGCGCACCCCGGTGGACGAGATCGGCCTGCCTATTCGGATCGAGGATCGCACCGGGGACACCTCAGCCACACGGAAGAAACGCCAAAGGGCCGACCCGCCCCATATCCTGCTGACCACACCCGAAAGTCTGGCGCTGCTGACCTCTTACGAAGATTCGCCGCGCATGTTCGACGGCGTGCAACGGATCATCGTCGACGAAATCCACGCGCTGGCGGAAAGCAAGCGCGGCGATCAACTGATACTGGCCCTGGCGCGTCTTCAGCGTCTCAACCCGGATCTGCGCCGTGTTGGATTGTCAGCCACGGTCGAAGACCCCGCAGCGATTGCCCACTTTCTGGCGCGCCACCCGGACCCCTGCCGGATCGTGCAGGCCGACCCCGGCCCGGACCCGGACATACAGATGCTGGAAACAACCGAAATGCCGCCCTGGTCCGGCGGCGGCGCGGCTTATTCGATTCCGGCAGTGCTGGAACAAATCCGGCGGCACAAGACCACGCTGATCTTTCACAACACCCGCGCGCAGGCCGAGATCTACTTTCACAATCTGTGGTTGGCAAATGACGACGGCCTGCCCATCGGCGTCCATCATGGCAGTCTTGACCGACAGCAACGCGAGCGGGTCGAGGCAGCGATGGTGCGTGGCGACTTGCGTGCTATAGTCTGCACCGGCTCGCTGGATCTGGGCATTGATTGGGGCGATGTCGATCTGGTGATTCAGATCGGTGCGCCCAAGAACGTCAAACGGCTGGTGCAAAGGATTGGACGAGCCAACCACCGCTATAACGCGCCTTCCAAGGCACTACTGGTGCCTGCTAACCGGTTTGAAGTTGTCGAATGCATTGCAGCGCTCGAGGCTGCCAAGGCTCATGACCTGGACGGGGAACCCCGAGGCCCCGGCCCTCGCGATGTGTTGTGCCAGCACATTCTGATTGCGGCCTGCGCCGGGCCTTTTGACGCCGATGACCTTTATGCTGAGATGACATCCGCCGGGCCTTTTGCGCAGTTGACGCGAACCGAGTTTGACGCCTGTCTGGATTTCTGTGCCACCGGGGGTTACGCCTTGCGCGCCTATGATCGCTGGCAAAGATTGCAGCAGCGTGCCGACGGGCAATGGCAATTGCGCGATCCTCGCGCAACGTCACGCATTCGCATGAACTTGGGCACGATTCAGGATACCGACACCCTGAAGGTACGCCTGAAGCGCAGCCGTGGTGGAAAACCGTTGGGAGAAGTTGAAGAAGCCTTTGCTGCCTCGCTGACCCCCGGCGATACCTTCCTGATCGGTGGGCAGATCGTGCGCTATGAGGGCCTGCGCGAAATGGTGGTCGAAGTCAGCCGTCGCGCAGATCGCAAACCAAAGATCGCGACCTTCTCGGGTACGAAGTTTGCAACCTCCACGCAACTCAGTGACCGCATTCTGCGCATGTTCGCCCAACCTGACTGGCCGCACCTGCCTTCACACACGGCTGATTGGTTGGACTTACAGCGCCAAGTGTCTCGCCTGCCTCAGCGCGATCGTTTGCTGATCGAAAGCTTTCCAAGTGACGGGCGAGAACATCTGTGCGTTTACGGTTTCGCCGGGCGCAACGCGCAACAGACACTGGGCCTGCTGCTGACAAAGCGAATGGAGGAAACCGGTTTGGCCCCGTTGGGGTTTGTAGCCACAGACTATGCCACGCTGATTTGGGGGTTGGACGCAGTCACTGACCCTCGCCCTTTGTTTCAACCCGAAGCGCTGCGTGACGGGCTGGACACCTGGCTGGCAGGCAACGCGGTTATGAAGCGTACCTTTCGCGCGTCGGCAACAATTGCCGGTCTGATCGAACGCAACACGGGCGGGCAACGTAAAAGCGGACGGCAAGCCACATTTTCGTCGGATATTCTCTATGACACACTGCTGAAATATGATCCCGATCATCTGTTGATGCAGATCACTCGCGAAGAAGCCATGCGCGGGCTGGTTGACTTCGGTCGTATCGAGGCGATGCTGGCCCGCATCGGAGACCGCATCGACCTGCTGCGTCTGGACCACGTTTCCCCACTTGCCGCGCCGCTGTTTCTTGAAGTTGGAAAGGTGCCTGTCAAAGGGGCAGCCGAGGAAAGGCTGCTTGCAGAAGAAAGCGCGCGCCTGCTTGAGACCGCCGGGTTGGACCAGCTTTGATCCCTCTTGCGCAACATCCGCAAACAGTTCAAGAACGTATCATGAACGTGTGCAAGTTTTCCTTTGCCGGTCAGCGGCTCGATGCGTTGCCATCTGGCGCATTATGGTGGCCGAAGCGGCTACTGCTCTGTGTCTCGGATTTGCATCTGGGGAAATCCGAACGCATGGCCCGTCGAGGCGGGACGACGCTTCCGCCTTATGACAGTCGCGAAACGCTTGATCGGCTGGCGCGCGATCTGGAACACACCAACGCTGAAACCGTCATCTGCCTGGGTGACAGTTTCGACGATCTTGAAGCCGCCCGGGCTCTACCCGGCGCCGAAGGGTTGAGGATTGCAACGTTGCAGGCCGGGCGTCAGTGGATCTGGATCGAAGGAAATCACGATCCAGGCCCGATCGAGATGGGCGGCTCTCATTTGGTCGAATGGCAGTGTGGCCCGCTTATCTTTCGTCATATCGCTCAAAGTCGGCTACAAGGCGAGGTTTCAGGCCATTTTCACCCAAAAGCTCGGATTCGGACGAAAGGCAGGCACATTTCACGACCCGCCTTCTTGCTGGACAGCAATCGGCTGATCCTGCCTGCCTACGGTACTTATACCGGGGGGTTGCGCAGTTCGGATCAGGCACTGGCAGATCTCATGGACGCGGATGCAATGGCCATTCTGACCGGTCCGCAACCGCGCATGATTCCAATGCCGCGGTAAACTCAGATCAACCCGTCTTCTTCCAACATGGGTTTGTACTTGCGGCTCACCGGAACCAGGTCGTCGTTCATCAGGCGCAAAAAGGTTTTACCGCCTGATTTTTCAACGCAAACGATGGACGCATCCACCACCCAATGTGAACGGTGCGAACAGTGTCCGGGAACCGGCTCCATCTCGGCAATTGCATCCGTAAAGCGCGAGCGGACTGTGAACGTGCCTTCCGAGGTCACAACATCCACATTGTGATCCCTGACCGTCAGACGATGGATTTGACCGTCGAAATTGGGTGACAAGCGTCTGACAAGGCGCGGCTTCTCGATCTCAGGCGCAGAGTCCATCGAAGTATTTAGGTCACCGCGCTGCACAAGAACCAAACCAGTCGCGAACAGGACCCCATATACAGCTACTGTCTGGGCACCTGGTGCCATGTGACCACCGCAGGTGAAAAGAACCCAAGCCAACATCCAAAGGGGCGGTGTGAACAAGACCAGAATTAAAGCGGCAAATGCCACATCACGGGCAGGAACATTCAAAAATACAGGGTTTTTCTGCATCAGATTTCGCGCCACCCCGGTGACCGTCAAGGCAAGGACCATCACCCCGGTCCAGAAAAGAAGTCGCAATCCAAAGGTCAGATCAGCAACCAGAAACGGCGGAAACGCATAGGCAAGCAAAGGAAGAAAGACGAGACCCGCCATCACCCTCTGTGGGGTAAGTGCTTTCCGAATAGTGTCAATCTTGGACGTCATACCGCTTTTGTGCACGATTTAATAAAAATCAACCTGAGCACGTCGAGCACTGATGCACCTTACCTGTAACTGGCTGGGAATACAGGGATATCACGAATTTTAAAGCTGTCAAACCCATTTGGAACAAAATGGCCGTGGCGTCCAGTGTTTGTCCAGCGCAACCAAGGGGTTTGTCGGGCCGAATGGATCGGCCCGACCAGATTGCTTTATGCCGTCAAACCTTCTGGTTCGGGCAGAGCATTGGCACGGCAGCACGCAGTCAACGTGTTGGCCAGCAGGCAGGCAATGGTCATCGGGCCTACGCCCCCCGGAACCGGAGTGATCGCGCCAGCACGCTCGGACGCGCTGGCATAGTCCACGTCACCGACAAGCTTGTTCTTTCCGTCACGCTCGATGCGGTTGATGCCTACGTCGATCACGGTCGCGCCTTCCTTGATCCAGTCACCCGGCACCATTTCCGGACGGCCCACGGCGGCCACGACGATATCGGCACGGCGCACGACATCCGGCAGATCCTTGGTGCGCGAATGCGCGATCGTCACGGTGCAGCTATCGCCCAGCAGCAGTTGCGCCATCGGTTTGCCCACAATGTTCGAGCGGCCAATCACAACCGCGTCCATGCCGGAAAGCGAGCCGTGGTGGTCACGCAGCATCATCAGGCAGCCCAGCGGGGTGCAGGGCACCATCGACTTCTGACCGGTGCCCAGCAGGCCCACGTTCGAGATATGGAACCCGTCGACGTCTTTGGCCGGGTCGATAGAATTGATCACCAGATCTTCATTCAGGTGCTTAGGCAGCGGCAACTGGACCAGAATGCCATGCACGGCGGGATCGTTGTTCAGCTTGTCGATCAGCGCCAGCAGATCTTCTTCCGACGTCGCTGCGTCCAATTTGTGCTCGTACGAATTCATACCGACTTCAACAGTCATTTTGCCCTTCGAGCGGACATAGACCTGGCTGGCAGGGTCTTCGCCCACAAGAACCACGGCCAGGCCGGGGGTGATGCCGTTTTCCTCTTTCAGCTTTGCGACCTGATCGGCCACTTGTGCGCGCACTTTTGCGGCAAAGGCCTTACCGTCGATAACCTGAGCTACCATGTTTTGATCCCTTCTTTCAAAAAACGGATCGGGCGCACAAAGCGCCCGGTCAGTCAGTCGGTGCCAATCACGCGCTCTTCGCGTGCAATCGACCAGTCAATCAATATGCGCCATAGCTTCTCGGCCAGATCCGGGTCCATCCCCAGCGCGTCCGAGTTTGCACGCACGCGTTGCACCACCTCTTCGACGCGTTCCGGGATACGGGCCGGAAGGCCCTCGCCCGGCTTCAGCTGCGACGCGCGGTCAATATAACTCGCGCGAGTCACCAACATTTCGATCAGTTGGCGATCCAGCTTGTCGATCTCGGCCCGCAGGTCCTGCATCGTGTTACAGTTCTGGGGCGGTGTCAGAGTGGGCATCGTCATCTCCTCATGGCCCGGGAATGAATCCCCGGACCACGAGATGTCTTATTCAGCAGCTTAGAACAAGCCCTCGATCTCACCTGCGTCATTGAGGCAGATGGTTTCAGCGGCCGGCTTGCGAGGCAGACCGGGCATGGTCATGATCTCGCCGCAGACAACCACGATGAAACCGGCGCCTGCGGACAGGCGAACTTCACGCACCGGAACCGAATGGCCGGTGGGCGCACCGCGCAGCGTCGGGTCGGTCGAGAAGGAATACTGCGTCTTGGCCATGCAGACCGGCAGGTTGCCATATCCCGCCTCTTCCCACTCGCGCAGCTGGTTGCGGATCTTGTTGTCGGCCAGAACCTCGTCAGCGCGATAGATACGCTTGGCAATGGTTTCGATTTTCTCGAACAGAGGCATTTCGTCGGGGTAGATCGGTGCAAAGTTCGCGGTGCTGCCTTCGACGATTTCGACAACTTTCTCTGCCAACGGGGCAGACCCTTCGGAACCCAGTTCCCAGTGACGCGACAGAACAGCCTCGACGCCGTGCTCGCCACAATAGTCCTTAACGGCCTGAACCTCGCCATCCGTATCGGTAACGAAGTGGTTAATTGCGACAACAACCGGCACACCGAACGACTTTACGTTTTCGATATGACGGCCCAGGTTGGCACAGCCCGACTGAACCGCATCGACGTTTTCCGCACCCAGATCAGCCTTGGCAACGCCGCCGTTCATCTTCATCGCGCGCACGGTCGCAACCAGAACAACTGCCGACGGGGCAATGCCCGCCTTGCGACATTTGATGTTCATGAACTTCTCAGCGCCCAAATCGGCACCAAAACCCGCTTCGGTCACGACGTAGTCGGCGACTTTCAGAGCGGTTTTGGTCGCGATGACCGAGTTACAGCCATGTGCGATGTTCGCGAACGGGCCACCGTGAACAAATGCCGGGTTGTTTTCCAGCGTCTGCACCAGGTTGGGCTGCATTGCGTCCTTCAGCAGAACAGTCATCGCGCCTTCGGCCTTGATGTCGCGGCAATAGACCGGGGTCTTGTCGCGACGGTAGGCAACAATGATGTCACCCAGGCGCTTTTCGAGATCCTTCAGGTCGTTGGCGAGGCAGAGGATCGCCATGACTTCCGACGCCACGGTGATGTCAAAGCCGGTTTCGCGCGGGAAACCGTTCGACACTCCGCCCAAAGATGCAGTGATCTGACGCAGCGCCCGATCATTCATGTCGACCACGCGACGCCATGCAACGCGGCGGATATCAATCTCGCACTCGTTACCCCAGTAGATATGGTTGTCGATCATCGCCGACAGCAGCGAATGCGCCGACGTAATCGCGTGGAAGTCACCGGTGAAGTGCAGGTTCATCTCTTCCATCGGAACAACCTGCGCGTAGCCGCCACCAGCAGCGCCACCCTTCATGCCGAAGTTCGGGCCCAACGAGGCTTCGCGGATACAGATCATCGCGTTTTTGCCGATACGGTTCAGACCGTCACCAAGTCCAACGGTGGTAGTGGTCTTGCCTTCACCTGCCGGGGTCGGGTTGATCGCAGTGACCAGGATCAGTTTGCCATCTTCGCGGTCCTGCACCGAGTTGATGAAGTCCTGGCTGACTTTTGCCTTATCATGGCCGTAAGGCAGCAGATCCGCAGAGTCGATGCCGATCTTGGCACCGATTTCCTGAATCGGCTTTTTGTTCGCTTCGCGGGCGATTTCGATATCGGATTTGTAGCTCATTGGCCGGGGTCCTTGATTGAATACCGTGCAAAGCCGACGCAGGGCGTCGGCGCTGTGCATTCCATACCCTTGTGTACAATTTCAATAGCCATGGATTCCGACATTCTGGCGTCGTGAAGCGTCGTAAGTTCGTTTCAGGGGTTTCTAATCGGAAACAAGCCCGTTTTCGCAAGCCCAGGCAGGTTGATCCGGAACAAACAGCTTTAGCCGATCCCCAAGTTGAATGCGTCCAGGTCGCTCTATCCATCCAGTGATGCCCCGACGTCCGGCCGCCGCAGGTTTGAAAGTCGGGCCACACCCAGGGTGATCCGCTTCAACCTCGCGCCCAGGCAGAACACATGGGGCGTTTTCCATGTCTACTGTTATCGTCATCCCACTTTTTGCCTGAAGACGTGAAGACAGTGGAATATGTGAGAAATCCGGGATCCCACGCAGCACAATGGACGCCCCAAGGTAAGACGGATCAAGCTGGTCCAACCCCATGTCCTGCGCAATTTGCTGCAACTCCTCGGCAGAGAGAACCGAAAGCTGACGCACATTGCGAATTTCGGTGCTTTTTGGATAGAGATTTGAGACCCTGACACATGACGCGCGATTAAGCCCCTCGTGGCGCTCGCCCTTTACGCCGTCGAAGCCCAGATCAAGCGTATCAACGGCATCAGCTCGCAGGGATTTTCCCGCAGGAACATGGCCAAGCCAGATTACTTCAGCAGTATACTCGGTTTCCCGTAGAAACGGCATAGCCTTCCCTTTTCATCCTTTTGCTTGCGCGCATAATGCCCGGCAAAACCCCGATGAAAAGAAAAAAGACCCGGAGCGTGCCCCGGGTCTGTTTCTTTTGCCTATGCAGTGGGTTCAGGCTCCATCCCGCCATCATCGGGAGGAGACTTCTTGGCCTTTGTCTTAGGAATGGCCGTGACACTGGGCGCGCTGCCTTCATCCGGCTTGTCGCCTTCATCATCATCCTCGCTGGGTGACTCGCCATTCATTACGCGTTTGATCTCATCCCCAGTCAGGGTTTCATACTCAAGCAGGCCCTGCGCAAGACGCTCCCATTCTTCGTTCTTTTCGGTCAGAATCTGGTGCGCCCGCTCGTATCCTTGCTGGATTAGGCGTTTCACCTCTTCTTCGATCAGTTCTTTGGTATGGGCAGAGACCGAGAACCCGGCTGTATTGCCCTGATATCCCTCATGCGCTTCGGCATAGTCGATATTGCCAACCTTGTCAGACATACCCCAGCGCATCACCATGGCGCGCGCCAACTGGCTGGCCTGCATGATGTCCCCGGCCGGGCCGTTCGACACATGATCTTCACCATATTTGATCACTTCCGCGGCTTTCCCGGCCATGGTCATAGCCAGCTTTTGCTCACATTCATCACGGTGATAGTTCAGACGGTCCATTTCTGGCAGCGATACAACCATACCCAACGCGCCACCGCGCGGGATGATCGTCGCCTTATAGACCGGATCACATAGCGGCAGACTCAGGCCGACAACGGCGTGTCCGGCCTCGTGATAGGCGGTCTTTTCCTTCTGGTCCTGGGTCAGCACCATCGAGCGGCGCTCGGCGCCCATCATCACCTTGTCCTTGGCGTTCTCAAAGTCCTCCATGGTTACAAAGCGACGGCCTACGCGGGCAGCCATCAACGCGGCCTCGTTCACGAGGTTTGCCAGATCAGCACCCGAGAAACCCGGTGTCCCGCGCGCAATGATGCGCAGATCGACATCGGGGCCCAGAGGTGTCTTGCGGGCATGTACGCCCAGAATCTTTTCGCGGCCTTTAATGTCAGGATTGCCAACGGTGACGTTGCGGTCGAACCGGCCAGGACGCAGCAAAGCCGGGTCCAGTACGTCCTTGCGGTTGGTAGCCGCCAGAATGATCACACCTTCGTTGGCTTCAAAGCCGTCCATCTCGACCAGCAACTGGTTGAGGGTCTGTTCGCGTTCGTCGTTACCACCGCCATAACCGGCACCACGATGGCGGCCAACGGCGTCAATCTCGTCGATGAACACAATGCAGGGCGCATTCTTCTTGGCCTGTTCGAACATATCGCGGACACGGGATGCACCGACACCTACGAACATCTCGACAAAGTCGGACCCCGAAATGGTGAAGAACGGAACGCCCGCCTCACCCGCGATGGCACGGGCCAGCAATGTCTTACCCGTCCCCGGTGGTCCCACCAGCAGAGCACCTTTCGGGATCTTGCCGCCAAGCCGGCTGAATTTCTGCGGATTGCGCAGGAATTCTACGATCTCTTCCAGTTCTTCCTTGGCCTCGTCGATGCCTGCGACGTCATCAAAGGTCACGCGACCATGCTTCTCGGTCAGCATCTTAGCCTTGGATTTTCCAAAGCCCATCGCGCCGCCTTTGCCACCGCCTTGCATCCGGTTCATGAAATAAACCCAGACACCGATCAGCAGCAGGAACGGCAAGAGCGTGATCAGGAACGACTGGAAGCCTGACTGTTGTTGCTTGACCGCCTGAACCGGGATGTTCTCATCGATCAAAAGCTTGGTGACTTCGGCATCGCCGGGTTTGATCGTGACATAAGTCGCACCGCTTTCTGTGGTATAGCGAATCTGCTCGCCATCCAACGTCACGTTCTTGACTTCGCCGCCTTGCACGGCGCCGACAAAGTCGGAATAAGTTCTCTCATTGCTCTGAAGCGTTCCGCCCGGTCCACTGAACAGATTGAACAGTGCAAGGATGAGCAAGAACAGAACGACCCAAAACGCGATATTGCGAGCGTTGCCCAAGGAAATTCTCCCAAAAGTTCCGGCAGGTGAGGAGCTGCCAAGTTACCTCTTAAAATAGAGAGGATTGTGGTATGTTCAATGCGATAAAAAAGATGCGTAGAACTCGGGCCATTCTGGTGACATGTCCGCGCGCCATCCGTTCGCAAATCCCGCAAGCGGAGCAGCCAGCACCGTTCCCCCTTGCCAGACAGCAGGCGTCGCGCTCAAGGCAAGTCTGGGGCGGCCTGTTTCGCGCCAATCGGGCACCTGTCGCAGCCCACCTTCACCCAAAGCACGGATCTCGGCACCGGATATTTCGGGTCCGCTTAAGACCCATTTGCCATCCCATACTTCGTCGGATGCTGATATCTGAGCCTCCACGGCCCTAAATTCCCTGCAAATCCAAACACTATTGCCCTTGGGGACCAACAGACACCCACCGACCGATCCAGGCCGTCCGTCGGTCATGGCCTCCATCGCCTGCTCGACCGCAGCCTGGCGCGGGGGGTATCCCTGCCCTGCGATCCAGGCGAGGCTTCCAACCAACACGCGGCGTCGGATTTCTTTGGGCAATGCGGCAAACCCGACTCTGTCCACCTTCACATCACCTTGCTCAACCTGGGCTACATTCCGTGCGGATTCCTGCGCAAACACACCCAGGGCTGCATGTGCCTGCGCCAGATTGTCGGCCACTCGAGACAGTGAAAGCGCGTCAATTCCCAATGGTTTGAGGCCACATAGGGCTTCTCGCGCTTTGATGCGGTCGAAACGTGTGTCCTGATTCGACGGATCTTCGACCCACGATGCGCCGATACCGGCCAGGTAGGCTCGCAGGTCCTTTCGGGTGATCCCCAGCATAGGTCGCAGTAATGTCAGCCCTGCCAGTTGCCGACTTGCGGACATGCCGGACAGACCCGTGACACCTGATGATCGACCCAGGCGCATCAACAGCGTTTCCGCCTGATCATCTGCTGTATGCCCCAACGCCATGGCGTCTATTCCGCGCTCCCGCGTCCAGTCGGCGAGCAATTTGTAACGAGCCTGACGCGCATGATCCTGCAAGTTGCCAGCGCCGTCCCAACCCGCCCAATGCAAAGTATCATGAGCCATCCCCAATGCAGCGGCCTGGCGGGACACGGCCTCGGCCTCCTGCCTGGCCTCGGGGCGCAAGCCATGATCGACCGTGGCAACAAAAACGGTGGTCGTTTCGGTTTGAGCGATCTCATGCAAGAGATGCATCAGCGCGACAGAATCCCCACCGCCTGATACCGCTACCCCCAGTTTGCGCGGAAGCCTTTCGGGAAGCCGGGCGCGAAGCTCTGCAAGCAGGTTTTCGCTGTGTCGTCTCAAGAACACCCCAGCGCAGACATCTCTTGCGTGGCATTCGCAAACGCGGGTGCGGATGGAAAGCGCACACCAACTTCATTGAGAGTGATGCAAGCCTGATCGGTCTGCCCCAGACGCCCCAGCGCCGCGCCCAATTCATAGAGGGCCTCGGGGGCCAAGGGACCTTCGGAATCTCCGGTAAAGCTAGCCAAGAACGCACGCGCGGCTTCGCGGGTGTCGCCAAGGCCTTCAAGCGCATGACCTCTTTTCAGATTAACTTCAGGGGCAAGAGGGCTGCCGGGATAGCTTGTTTCAAACTGCGCAAACAAAGTGGCAGCGGTCTGATAGTCGCCTTCGGCCAGCGCTTGCGATGCCGCGTCGAAATCCGCCCGTTCACCTACAGCAAGTTCACCCTGATCTGTTTCAGGTGGTGTGGCAGGCGTGATTGCAGCTGTACCAGCATCCGTGCCATCTCCACCCAGCGTGCTCGTCGGCTCACCCGATATCTCGCAATTTGCCTCCAACTCGCACAGACGAAATTCCAGATCCCCGATGCGATTGGTGCCATCGGAGACAATGCTCTGCACCCGCTGGTTAAGCTGTTCGGTCTGACGGGTCAGGCGCTGCAATTCGGCCTCTATTGCGTCGACGTGCTCAAGAATCGAACTACCGGACAAATTTGGCGCGGGGGATCCTGTGGTGGAAAACTCGCGCTTCAGACGCTGAATTTCCACGTACAGCACCGTCAGTTCCTGGCGTATGTCAGCCAAGGTCTGTTGATCTTGTGCCTGTGCAACACCGGTCGTCGCCATGACCGCCGCCAATACCCATCCTGCAATACGCATTGTCTTACCCCAGAGTTGACCCGGTCAGCACCGTTACCGCGCGGCGGTTCTTGGAATAACACTCCTCAACGCTGCAAATTTCGATCGGGCGCTCCTTGCCGTAGCTGACGGTTTTGAGACGGTTGCCCGCGACACCGCGCGAAATCAGATACTCACGCGCGGCATTTGCCCGACGCGCGCCCAGTGCAAGGTTGTACTCGCGCGTGCCCTGCTCATCCGCGTGACCTTCGATCGTGGCAACAAAATCCGGATTGGCCAGCAGCCAGTCGGCTTGTCCTTGCAGTACGGTCTGCCCCTGCGGAGACAAGGTCGACTGGTCCACGGCGAACAGAACACGGTCGCCGACGGTTTGCTGGAAATACGCTGGCGAACGCGGGTCACTGGGCGAGCCCGGTACGATTGCGCCAGTGCCACCGGCACCACCGCCGCCCAAGGCAGAGGGGTCATTGTTCGTACAGGCCGCGATCACACTCAGCGCGCCCAACGCCAGGACTTTGCTCAATACATTCATTTCAAGTGCCTCGTGTTTTGATTATTGCCGCCTGTCTACCACAGGGACGATTCGTTGTGAACTTTGCTGCGATCAATTCTGTAGTGGGCCCCATGACGGATCACTGCCGCCATCCGGTGTACGTACAGGGCGCAGGTTGCGGCCCGAGATATCCACCGAATAAAGCGAGGCCCGGCCACTGGCACCCTGCGTTTCACGGGTGAACATGATGACACGTCCATTGGGCGACCACGTCGGGCCTTCATCCAGGAACGAGGCCGTCAGCAACCGCTCTTCGGACCCGTCCGTGCGCATCACGCCAATGTGGAAACGGCCCTGGTTTTGCTTTGTAAAGGCAATCAGATCGCCACGCGGGGACCAAACCGGCGTGCCATAACGACCTGCGCCAAAACTGATCCGCGTGGCCTCGCCTCCGTTCGCAGGCATCACGTAAAGCTGCGGCGTACCAGAACGGTCGCTTTCAAACACGATCCGGCTGCCGTCGGGCGAATAGCTGGGTGCGGTTTCAATCGCCGGCGTGTTGGTCAGACGGGTGCTTTTCCCCGAGGCCAGATCCATTTTCCACAGATCCGTATTTCCGCCCTGAATTAATGAATACACGATCGATCGACCATCCGGCGAAAAGCGGGGCGAGAAGCTCATGGTTCCGTCCTGCGTCTTCAGTTCCTGCCGTTTGACGCGGCCCACATCCAGAACATAGATGCGCGGGCTGCCGCTTTCATAGCTGGTGTAAAGCAACCGATCGCCGGTAGGCGAAAAGCGCGGCGCCAGCACGATCGCCGCACTGTCGGTCATGTACTGCACATTCGCCCCATCATAGTCCATGATCGCCAGACGTTTCAGGCGCTGGTTCTTCGGCCCGCTTTCCGAAACAAAGGCCACGCGGCTGTCAAAGTAACCGCCCTCGCCCGTAATCCGGCTGTACACCTGATCGGCCACCTTATGGGCCATGCGTCGCCAGCCTTCGGTGGTACCCGCCAGTTGAAGGCCGTTCCCCAGTTCCTGACCCGAAAACACATCCCAGACCCGAAACCGAACCGTGAGGTTCTTGCCCGAAACATTGACCGCCCCCGTGATCAGCGCATCGGCATTGATCGCTTTCCAATCGGCAAACTGAACCGGTGCTTCGAAGCTGCTGACCCTGCTGATGAACGCATCCGAGGAGATTTCGCGAAACAAACCGGTTCCCGTCAGATCAGCCGCCACCACGCGCGAGATGTCCTGTGCAAATTGCGCCGCTGACGGGCCATCGGGGACAAAGTTCGGTACCGCAAAGGGCAATGGTTCGATAATGCCCTGGTCCAACTCCAGTCGCAGGGGACCGTTCTGTGCAAGAACCGGCGCAGACATCAGCGTCAGGCCGACAAAGAGGCTGGTCAGAAGTTTCATCATTTGATCCGCATCCTCTCGGGATTGAATGTAATCTCAACATCCTGCCAATGAGCGTATTTGTCAGCAGGCAAGTCATATCCTCTGGCCCCGCAGCGTAAAATCGCGCGCCGGGCGGCCTGATAGGCCTGATTGGCCGCACCCGCAGACCCGCCAGAACTGTCCAGCATCCGAATGCTGCCATCCACAACTGTACCATCACGGTTCAGCGAAAATGCTACAACGACCACAGTGCTCAGCGCATCCGTAGACAAAGAGCCCACGTTCCAGCATTTGGATACGGCCAATCGCATCGCGTCCTTCTCGCCGCTGGTCAGCGGTGGGCCGGAAGGCTCGGTTCCGCTGCCCAAGGCTTCGGCCAGAGCGTCATTGATTGCGGCCTCATCGGCCTGTGCGTCAGGTTCAGGTACCGCTTCCGGTGTCTGCGCAACAACAGGTTCGGGCGGGGGGCTTGGGCGGTTCGGACGCACCCGCGGTCGCGGTGACGTAAGCGGAGACTGCTCTTTGGTTTCCTCTGCCTCGGTCACGATCTCCGGGGCCGCTTCTTCCGGCGCAGTCTGATCCTGTTGTTCCTGCTGAACCTCGGCGCCTTCGTCCAGAGACACCGGCGGCGTTTCGAAATCATCCGGTTTTGCCTCGGGCGGTGGTGGCGCTATGGCCTCGGGGGCGACACGATCCGACGGGCGCGGCTGCGCCTCGGGCCCCGGGGGCACAGGCTGTGCGACAGGTTCGACCTCGGGCTCTGTCAATGTTGGCGGTTCTTCCGGCACGTCCGGTTCCGGCGGCGCTTCGACGATTACAGGAGCAGGCTCGGGTTCGGGTTCGGCAGGCACGACGGGTTCAGGGCGCGGCTGTTCCTCGACCACAGGTTCTGGCGGCTTGGTCTCAGCCTGTGGTTCGGGCGGCTGTTGCAATGCCGTCGGCACCTCCGGGATCGCAGGCGCATCCCGCTGGGCCGTCATGGCCGCGAATTGTTCAGCGGTAATCACTGACACATCCTGTACGGCCATCGGCAACGGCTCGGATCGGAAGGTGCCGCCGAACAGCGCCGCTCCGATCAGGCTGACATGCGCAATCGCCGAAATCTTGGTGCCGGTATCCACCGTGCGGCCTCACTCTCCACCTTCATCCAGCGTCGGCCCGCCCGTATCGGTCACAAGCCCAACGTTGGAAAACCCGCCTGCGTTCAGCGCACCCATAACCTGCATGACCTGAGCGTAAGGAATTGCGCCATCGGCGCGCAGGAAAACCCGGTCACTACTCCGCTCTGCGGCGATGGCCCGCAGCTTGCCAATCAACTCTTCGCGCAACACGTCAGTTGTCTGAATTTGCACACGTCCATCTGCCGTCAGAGTCACGGTCAACGGTTCTTCATTGTCACTGGGCAAAGCACTGGCAGCGGTCTTGGGCAGATCCACCGGAACACCGACGGTCAGCAATGGCGCGGCCACCATGAAGATGATCAGCAAAACCAGCATGACGTCCACAAACGGGGTCACGTTGATCTCGGCCATGGGTTGCGCGCGACCGCGACGCCGGCCGCGCCTGCGCCCGTTTCCACCCGAAGATTGCTGAACCGCCGCACCCATTGTCAGCTGTCCAACTGGCGCGACAGAATGGTGGCGAATTCATCGGCAAAGGCTTCGTACCCGCCCACGATGCGGTCACAGTCTGCACTGAGCTTGTTGTAAAAAATCACCGCCGGGATCGCCGCCAGAAGGCCCAGCCCCGTCGCCATGAGCGCCTCGGCAATACCTGGGGCCACGACCGCCAGGTTGGTATTCTGCTGCTCTGCGATTTCGATAAAGGCATTCATAATGCCCCAGACGGTACCAAACAGGCCGATGAACGGCGCAGTCGATCCAACCGTGGCCAAAATGGGCAGACCTTTCTGCAAGGTCTCTGCCTCTTTCGCAATGGCCACATCCATGGAACGGTCTATCCGCGCGGTCGCTCCGGCAATCAATCCGCCATCATTTCGGTGCGACCTTCGCCATTCGATCATGCCCGCTGCAAAAATCTTTTCTGAACTGCCATCCGGCTGGGTTCCGATCTGTTCGAACAACTCGTCCAAAGGGTTTCCGGACCAGAAGCTCTCGTCAAATGTCTGCGCCTCGCGACGGGCCGCGCGGTAATTGATCAGCTTCTGGATAATAATACCCCAAGACCAGATAGATGCGCCGATCAGCATCAACATCACCAATTTGACGATAAAGGTCGCGCGGGCATACAGCCCCCACATAGAGAAATCGATCTCCTGCGCCAGCGCCAGCGTTTCAGCTTCCATGAACCTGCTCTTTGTTTTGCCTGACGGCCGTTTGTTTGGCCTTGTTTTGCCAAACGCTAACGCAGTTGGGGCTGAAATGCCAACAGAACCACCCCTGAGACGCAAATTGTTACATCAATGCGCGAATCTCTGCCGGAAGTCGGATCGGCCTGCCGTCCTTGTTGATGCACACAGCTGTGACCGAGGCGCGAAAAATCTCGGTCTCGCCGCGCCGGACCAGCTGCGCCATGGTCAGCCGCACACCCGAGATTTCCGTGACTTCGGTTTCGACGATCAGTTCGTCATCGAACCTGGCAGGCGAAAGGTAATCGGCCTCAACCCGCCGCACGACCCAAACAATGCCCTCTTCCCGCATCGCGTTCTGGTCATTGCCCAGATTGCGCACCCAATCCGAACGCGCACGTTCAATATACCGCAGATAGTTCGCGTGATAGACAACGCCGCCCATGTCGGTGTCTTCATAATATACGCGAACCGAGTAGATGTGTTTCATTGCGGTGGCTCCAACCGGGCAAACAACCTGAGCGCATGAGACGCATCCTGGGCCGCCCCTGGCAGAACCGGATCATAAGCTGACCGGATTAGCGCAGCAATGTCGGGGCGCAGGATCGTCGTTTCACCTGCCACAGCCAGCGGAGATTGCGTTCGAAACGCAGTATCGGACCAAAGCAGAATGGTTTGCACCACCTGGCTCAGCGCCAGCGCTTCCGCCGGCACCTTGGACAACTGCTTGTCCATGCGAAGAAAAACAAAAGCCGCACGGATCGCGCCGTCCTCTTCAAACCGGAAAATGCGGTACTGGTTTGCATCCGCTTCAACCAAGCGCTCGACCAACGGTGCCAGATCGGGAATCAGACGATCAAGATCCGGCACTTCCAGCAGTTCTTGCCAATCCCGGAAGAAGAAGATCATGCAGTTGGCACCAAGCTCGGGGTCGGTTTCGGCCATTTTGTGACCGGCCAGAGTGACAACAGCCTCGAATGCGCCCTTCACAGTGGACAGCGTCTCGTCTTCTACTCCAAACACAATCGGCACGATGGGCCGCCCCCAACGCGCAAACAGAAACTCACCGCTTTCGCGCGTAAACAGTGCCTCAATCTCTTCCGGTGTCACGCCCAGCCCTTCATCTATTCGAAAAACCTCACACGGAGAGGCATAAAATCTCTGGGCGCTGGCATCAACCAAACAGATCGCTCTGCCGCTTGGGCGCAGCTATTCCCAGATGCGTCCAGGCCTTTTGGGCCAACATACGCCCACGCGGTGTTCGCTGGATCAGGCCCTGTTGCAGCAGATAGGGTTCAATCACTTCTTCCAGTGAGTCCCGGCTTTCCGAGAGCGCCGCCGACAGCGTCTCGATCCCAACCGGCCCGCCGGCGTAGTTTTCAGCGATCAGTTTCAGATAGCGCCGGTCCGCGCCATCCAGGCCAAGATTGTCGACGCCCAAACGCGTCAAGGCACCGTCGGCCAATTCGCGCGTAATCCGCCCATCTCCTTCGACTATGGCGAAATCCACCACCCGGCGCAGCAGGCGCCCGGCAATACGTGGTGTCCCGCGCGACCTGCGCGCAATCTCGCGCGCGCCATCATTATCGGCTGGCGCGCCCAGCTTACGCGCGTTGCGGGTGACGATCTCGTGCAACTCGTCAATCGTATAGAACTGAAGTCGCGTCGGAATGCCAAACCGGTCGCGCAAGGGCGTTGTCAGCAGACCCATCCGAGTGGTCGCCCCCACAAGCGTAAAAGGTTGCAGTTCGATCCGAACGGTGCGGGCGGCCGGGCCTTCACCGATCACCAGATCCAGCTCGAAGTCCTCCATTGCCGGATAAAGCACTTCTTCCACCGCCGGGTTCAGTCTGTGAATCTCGTCGATGAACAGCACATCGCGCGTCTCCAGATTGGTCAGGATCGCCGCCAGATCACCCGCCTTGGCCAGAACCGGGCCCGAGGTCATGCGGAAGTTCACCCCTAGCTCGCGTGCCATGATCTGCGCGAGGGTCGTTTTACCCAACCCCGGAGGTCCATGAAACAACGTGTGATCCATCGCCTCGCCCCTTTGGCGCGCAGATTGGATGAAGATGCGGAGGTTGGCGCGCGCCTCAGCCTGACCGATGAATTCGTCCAGCCCCTGCGGGCGCAGCGCGCGGTCGTTGTCCTCGGGCAGGGGCTCCGGGCGCACAGTGGGATCAGCGTCTACCATTCATCTAGCCTTTCGGAGCCAACAAGCGGAGCGCAGCACGGATCAGATCCGCCTCTCCCGCCTCAGGCTGACTGGCCGCCGCCTCGGCCACGGCCGCTGCTGCGTCGGACGGCCCATATCCAAGATTGGCGAGCGCCGACAACGCCCCGGCGGACGCGGCAGACGCGCCAGAAGGCGGCTTCACCGAACGTTTTGGCGCGGACGCGGGTTCACCCGGCTCGACGACTTCAAGCTCTGGCCCATCCATCGCCTCGGTAACCGTGCCGCCCATGGCCATGACACCCGGAGCCTTGTCCTTGAGATCCAAAACAATCCGCTGGGCCGTTTTGGGTCCGACACCTTTGGCCGCCTTGACCGCGCTCCAATCGCCCAATGCGATTGCGCGGCTGACACCGTCCGGCCCAAGTGCGCTGAGGATCGCCAGAGATACCTTCGCTCCGACCCCCTGAACCGAGCACAAAAGGCGGTGCCATTCTTTCTCGATCAATGAGAGGAAACCGTAAAGCTGCATCAGGTCTTCGCGCACGACCATGTCTGTATAGATCGAGACCGCCTCACCCACACCCGGCAACGCAGCCATGGTCCGGTCAGAACAATAGACGAGGTAGCCAACGCCACGCACATCGATCAGCACGTGATCCGCCGCGCGGTAGTCCAAGCGACCTGTCAGTTTACCAATCATGCCCGCACCTCTTTCACACGCGCCTGTTGCGTCTTTCCGTAATAGGCATGGCAGATCGCAATCGCCAGCGCATCTGCCGCATCGGCCCCTTTCGGCAAACAGCCCGGCAATTGCAGTTTGACCATGTGCAGCACCTGCTCTTTCTCGGCATGACCCACACCAACCACGGTCTTTTTGACGCGGTTGGGTGCGTACTCTCCCACCGGCAATCCAGCCTGAGCCAGTGTCAGCAACGCCACCCCCCGCGCCTGACCCAGTTTGAGTGTGCCGGCGCCATCCTTGTTCACAAAAGTCTGTTCGATGGCGGCCTGATCCGGTTGGTAATCGGCGATGACTTCGACAATCTGGTTGTGAAGAGATAACAGCCGCTCACCCAGATCATCTCCATCCGACTTGCACAAACCATTGGCCACATGGCTCAGGCGGCTGCCATTTGATTCGATGACGCCCCATCCCAGGGTCCTAAGCCCCGGATCAATGCCCAGAATTCGCATGTTTTGCCTCGGCCTGCTCGGGTTCTGTGATCTTTTTTCAACGCCTAGCACGAAGCGTGAACATTTTCCAAGCGAATTGACCCATGAGCTGAAAACGACAGACCTGTTCCACAGGCGACTTAACGCGCGATTTGCGACATGAGGATGTCTGAATTCGACACTGTTATGAACGCATTTTAACCAAATATTTAAGGGGATTACAGCTTCGTGAAGCGTTGCAAAAAACGCATAGGACACATGCAAAAACGGAACTTGTGCAGGCGATATGGCGGCACTAAATGCCGGGCAGATCGCAAGACTGCAAAGTGAACACCAACCAGAAGGAAACAGGATATGGCTGCACTGGACACAACCCGCTTCGCCTCCACTGGCTCATTCGGCCTTGCTGGCCGTATCGGCGCATTTTTCGTATCGGCCGTGAACGCCGCCGTCGAATGGAATGACGCCCGCGTTACCCGCAATGCGCTGACTGGTCTGAGCGATCGCGAACTGGAAGACATCGGCCTGTGCCGTGGCGACATCGACGCCATCGCCCAAGGTCGCCGGTAATACCGACCACCACACTCATTCGCCCCTTTCTTTTCCCTAGAGGGCAAACAGAAACACCGCATGCCCCAGGCACGCGGTGTTTTTTCGTCCGAAGACTGATAATCAGTACAAAATCTTGTTGAGCTGAACCGCCAGCGCTTGCGACACCGGGTCGATCTGCATCACCCACGCACCGGCTTTCTCGACCGATGTGCCTTCGTTCAAACTATCGATCCGATATTGGTATCCGGTCGGGCCAAGGCTGGACAAAAGAAACGCTTTGAACGCCAGAACTCCCAGAAGTGTGAGCAACAGTACCCTGGCAGGCACTGCCGAACTTACCCGCTGCGGCTTCATGACGACCAGGCCATCCCTGCGCATCGTCGCGCGATAGCCACGGCTCATCTTTTGATGCTTCTTGTTCAGGCGATTAACGCGCTGAGTGAACTCCAGTTGTTTACCCGTCATGGCAGCCTCCAAAAACCGCCCCCCTCGACTTCAGTCAGGAAACGGTAAAAAGAGATTACGACAAAATCGTGGCAAAATTCCACAAAACTCCTGCAAATAGCCTAGTTTGCGCCCTGTTTCGTTAAGATTAGCGTCGTCCATTCACCAATCTCACCCCTGTGAGTTAGATTGAGTTCATTTTGAGAATAAACAGATACGACGTCATCAGCCTGTTCATTAAGGATTCCCGACAGGATTGCATACCCGCCGGGACGCAGATTCGCTGCGATTTCCGGCGACAGGGCCACCAAGGGACCTTTGAGAATATTCGCAAAGATCAGGTCGTAGGGCGCGTGCGCCTTGAGATCGGGGTGACCGAACCCTGCGGCTTCAACGCATTGCACTGCACCTGCCATGCCGTTTGCTTTCAGATTGGCTTCGGCCACGTCCACGGCCACTTCATCGATGTCGCTGGCAATGATGTCGCCGTCAAACACCCGGGCTGCGGCCATGGCCAGAACGGCGGTGCCGCAACCGATATCCGCCACTTTTGTTGCTGCAAAGCCTTCGTCCAGCAGCCTGTCAAAAGCCTTAAGGCAGCCCAACGTCGTACCATGGTGGCCGGTGCCAAAGGCCATCGCGGCCTCGATCAGTAGCGGAATACGGCCTTCGGGCAGCTTATCGGCATCATGGCTGCCATAGACAAAGAAACGGCCCGCCTCGACTGGCGCCAGTTCGCGTCGCACATGTGCAACCCAGTCGGTTTCCGGCAGTTCTGAAACAACAAACGGTTTGGCGCCGAACGCGGCGGCCAGAACCGCCAATGCAGTCTCGTCCGGGGCTTCGGTGAAGTATCCGCCGACCTCCCACAGGCCAGAGTCGTCTTCGACTTCGAACACACCAACGCCCGTTGGCTCCGGCTCCAGACGTTCCATCGCCTCGCCCAGACCTTCGGCGGCTTTCTTACCTGTCAGCGTGGTCAGTGCGGTGAATGTGGGCATTGGGGGCTCCTGTCTCGATTAACACCGCGCCTAGGACGCCGCGCCGTGAAGGTCAAGCGCTGAGGCCTATTCCGCGGGGGCGGGGGCGTACTTGGTCAGGATGGTTTCGTTGCCCGGCTCGGGATGACGCGGTATCAACAGGGACAGCAGTAGTGAACCGATGGCCATAGCCGTGGCCAGGCCGAACACGGCCCCCGGCGACACCACCCAAAGCAGGCCAAGCAAAGCGGGCAAAAACACCGCCGCAATATGATTGATTGTGAAGGCCACTGCAGCGGTCGGCGCGATGTCAGCAGGGTCGGCGATTTTCTGGAAATAGGTTTTCAATGCCAAAGCCAGCGCAAACAGCACATGGTCGATCACGTACAGGGTCGCCGCCAACAGCACCCCCCAGCCGAACCAATAGATGCCACCATAAGCAGCGAACACGATAGCCAGACCGGTATATTCAAAGATCAGCGTGCGCCGCTCTCCAAACTTTGCCACCGCCTTTCCAAGCAATGGGGCGGCCATCATGTTGATCATCAGGTTGATCAGATACAGGCTGGTCAGTTCATGCACTTGAAATCCGAACTTCTCGACCATCATGAACCCGGCAAAGACGACAAATATCTGCCGCCGTGCACCGGCCATGAATTGCAGCGCATAATACAGCCAGTAGCGTTTACGCAGGATCAGCTTCTTGGTCTGTGGTGTGGGTGCATCGAATTGCGGATAGGCAAACAGGCAGAACAGTGCCAGCAAAGCTGTAACACCGCCCGCAGCCATAAAGACAATGTTGTACGACAGATCAAAACGATCCCAGGTCAGTACGATCAGCCCGTACACAACCATGGTCGCCGCCGACCCCATCGCCACCAGCCATCCCAGAATTTGCGGCGCGCGGTCCTTGGGCAACCATTGCAACTGAAGTGACTGGTTGACAGTCTCGTAGTAATGGAACCCGATCGAACTGAACAAGGTCACAAACAGCAACCCGCCTAGACTAGGGAACCAAGCAGTCACAGCCGTTGCGACACCAAGCATCATCAACGAGATCATCGCCAGCACCTGCTCGCGGATGAAAATGATGACGGCAATCACGCCAACCGCCAGAAAACCCGGAATCTCGCGCACCGTATGCAACAGACCGATATCAGCCCCGTCAAAGTTTGCCGCCTCAATGACGAAATTGTTCAGCAGCGCGCTCCATGCGTTGAACGCAATGGGCATGGTCAGCGCCATCATGAACAAGAGCGTGATGGGGCGGCGCCAGAACGGCAGGCTCTGGGCCTCGGAAAGCGGCATGGGATTCAGCATGAGGGTCCTCTACGCCCATTTCACTGCTTTGGCGAGAGGGAAGCCGCGCGCACACAGTCACTCTGCGCAAATGCAGATGTCAGTAAAAGCTCTGCGGATCGATATCGACTGTCAGACGGATGTCACCCTTCAGGCGCAAAGGCGCGATCCAGCGGGAAATGGCATCCTGGATCGGCGCGCCCTTGGGGGCTTTCACCAACAGACGCACTCTGTGGCGGCCACGTATACGAGCGATGGGTGCTGGCGCAGGGCCAAATACCTGCCCACCGATCTGCGTCAAAGGTGTATCGTTGCGCGCCAATGCATTGCCGATATCGAAAACCGGTCCAACCTCGGGCCCCGACAACACGATCCCGGCCATGCGACCATAAGGCGGCACTCCTGCCGCCTGCCGACCTGCCGCCTCGGCTTTCCAGAAACCTTCCTCATCACCCGAAAGGATGGCCCGGATCACCGGGTGTTCCGGTTGAAACGTCTGCAACAACGCCTGACCCGGCTTGTCCGCACGCCCCGCGCGCCCGGCTACTTGCCGCATCAATTGAAACGTACGCTCAGCCGCGCGGAGGTCCGCGCCGTGCAATGACAGATCAGCGTCAATCACGCCGACCAGAGTGAGTTTGGGGAAGTTATGCCCTTTGGCCACCAATTGAGTGCCGATGATAATATCGGCATCCCCTGCAGCAATCTCTTCAATCTTGGCCTTCAAAGCCCGCGCCGAGCCGAACAGATCAGAGCTCAGCATCGCGATGTTGGCGTCTGGGAACGTCGCCTCGGCTTCTTCAGCCAACCGCTCAATGCCCGGCCCGACCGGGGCCAGCTTGCCTTCCACGCCGCAGGAGGGGCAGGCTTCGGGCATCGGCTTGGTTTCACCGCATTGGTGGCACATCAGCCGCTTGAGAAACCGATGTTCGACCATGCGCGCGTCGCAATGGTCACAGGCAATCTGCTCACCGCAGGCCCGGCACAACGTTACCGGCGCATAGCCACGGCGGTTTATGAACAGAAGCGATTGCTCGCCTCTTTCGATCCGCTGCTGCACCGCTTGCCGCAAAGACGGAGAAACCCACGTTCCGGGCGTCATCTGTTCGGCCCGCATGTCGATGGGCTTCATCTCGGGCAAAACTGCTTCTCCGAAGCGCGAGGTCAGATCGAGCCGTTCGTATTTGCCGGCCTCGGCATTGGCCCAGCTTTCCAGCGAAGGCGTCGCACTGGCCAGAATCACCCGGGCGCCACAGATCGCCGAGCGCAGAACTGCCATGTCACGGGCGCTGTAATGCACGCCGTCTTCCTGTTTGTAGGACGTGTCGTGTTCTTCGTCGACGACCACCAGCCCCAGATCGCGGAATGGCAGAAACAGCGCCGACCGGGCGCCCACAACCAGTTGCGCATTCCCCTGTCCGACCATCCGCCAGACCCGACGCCGTTCCGTCATCGTCGCGCCAGAGTGCCATTCCGCCGGGCGCGCACCAAATCGCGCCTCAACCCGGGTCAGAAATTCTGCGGTCAGGGCAATCTCGGGAAGCAGAACCAATGCCTGCCGCCCCATGCGCAGCGCTTCGGCCACGGCCTCCAAATAGACCTCGGTCTTACCGGAACCGGTAACGCCTTTCAGCAGCGTGGTGCCGTAATCGCCTGTCTGCTGCCCGGCCTGAAGCCGCTTGACCGCCGCCGCCTGATCCTCTGTCAGGTCTTTACCGGGCAGGTCCGGATCAAGATGCGGATAAGGCAGGTCGCGCGGGCTGTCCTCTTCGCGCACGGCGCCTTGTTTGACCAACCCCTTGACAACAGATGACGTTACGCCCGCCTGTTCGGCGAGTTCCTTCAAGGTAAAGGCCAGCCCGCCATAATCCCGCAACACCTCCAGAACCCGGTTCCGGGCATCGGTCATTCGGTCAGGTTCAGCATTGCCCAGCCGGTAGACCTTGCGCATAGACGGCGGATCACCCAGGCCCGGCGCCCGCGTAGCAAGACGCAGCATCGCAGGCATTGGCGTCAGAGTGTAATCGGCAACCCTCTCCAGAAACACCCGCATCTCTTCGCGCATTGGTGCAACTTCGAGAACCCGGATCACCGACCGCGCCTTGCTCAGATCAAAACCGCCCTGCCCCGGCCCCCAGACCACCCCCAGCACCTTGCGCGGACCCAAAGGAACTTCGACAAACGCACCCAGAAAGCACCCTCCCTCGGGCGCTTTGTAATCCAGCGTCCGGTCCAGCGGCTGCGTTGTCAGCACCGCAACCAGCTCTCCTTGGTCGAAAAATCCGTTAGCGCTCACGGCATGTCCTTCGCAGGGGGTTCCAGCATGGGTCTCTTTGAGGTAAAGCCATCCGCGACCAAGGCCAACCCATCAAAGGACTGCCCTCATGAAATTCTTCGTAGACACAGCCGAAATCGACGCCATCGCCGAACTGAACGATCTGGGCATGGTGGACGGCGTAACCACCAACCCCTCACTGATCCTGAAATCGGGTCGCGACATTCTGGAAGTAACCAAGGAGATTTGTGAACTGGTCGACGGCCCGGTATCGGCAGAGGTTGTCGCTACCGAAGCTGATGACATGATCGCCGAAGGCCGCAAGCTGGCCAAGATCGCGCCGAATATCGCCGTAAAGGTTCCGCTGACATGGGCGGGCCTGAAAACATGCAAAACGCTCAGCGACGAAGGCCAGATGGTCAACGTGACGCTCTGTTTTTCTACCAATCAGGCAATTCTGGCCGCCAAAGCGGGCGCAACCTTCATCTCACCTTTCATCGGCCGCCTGGACGACATCAACCTCGACGGTATGGATCTGATCGCAGACATCCGCCAAGTCTATGACAACTACGGGTTCGAGACCGAAATCCTTGCCGCATCGATCCGTACCGTCAACCACGTGACCGACAGCGCCCGCATCGGGGCCGACGTGATCACCGCACCGCCCGCCGTGATCAAGAAACTGGCCGACCATCCGTTGACGGACAAAGGTCTGGAAACCTTCCTGGCGGACTGGGCCAAAACCGGCCAGAAGATCCTCTGATCCCAGGCGCGACCGCGCGATGCCGAACGGCGCCGCGCCCGGCCCACAGGCCAAATGTCTTATCTGTGATCGGGCGTGGCAGGCGGGAGCTCCCTCGCCACAGCACGCAAGGAAATCCATCCCTGCGTGCATTTTTCCCAAGGCAAACCCCGTCCGGCATGTTATAAGCCGCGACAACAAAAAAAGACCGGACGGGATATGAGCAGTAACCCCAAACTCGAGGACAACCTCCGCGCAGCGATACTGGCCGAGCCGGACGTCGTGCTGGACGACAAGGACCTGATGCAGGCACTTGTTGCAGCCAACGAGCAGGCACGCGGCGACAACGTGATCGACCTGCGCGGCATTGCCATGCAACGGCTCGAGGCCCGGCTGGATCGGCTGGAAGACACTCATCGCTCGGTCATTGCAGCAGCTTATGAAAACCTCGCGGGCACCAATCAGGTACACCGCGCCATTCTGCGCCTGCTGGAACCGGTCGAGTTTGAAGGTTTCCTCCGCGCGCTGGGCGCTGACGTCGCAGACATCCTGCGCGTCGATAGCGTTACGCTGGTTCTGGAAACCACCGTGGTTCAGAACGATCCTGCGATTGACACGCTGGGTGGCGTCCTGACGATCGCGGAGCCCGGTTTCATCGACCGATATCTGACCATTGATCGCGGTGGCCCCGCACGGGACGTAATCTTGCGGGAAATCCATCAGCCAAGCCGCCGTATATTCGGGTCTCAGGCTGGCCAGCTCCGCTCTGAGGCCTGCCTGAAACTCGACCTTGGGCCAGGCCGCCTTCCAGGCATGATCGTCATGGCAGCCCGGGACCCGCGACATTTCACGCCACAGCTGGGCACTGATCTTCTGGCCTTTTTTGCCGGCGTATTCGAACGCTCGATGCGTCACTGGCTGTCGTGAGCCTGATCTCACCCGCGTGCCGCGACGCGCTGCAGCACTGGCTGGACAGTCTGGGCGCGCTGGCCGCGAGATCCGAGAACACGCAAAACGCCTATCGCGGTGATGTCACCGAATTTCTGTCGTTCATGACACTGCATCACTCTGAACGACAGGGGCTGAAAGCGATTGAACGGATCACGGTATCGGACATGCGCGCCTGGATGGCGGATCAGCGCAGCGCAGACGTAAGCGCACGATCGTTGGCGCGCAAACTGTCTGCGGTCAAGAGCTTCTATCGTTGGCTGGCAGAGCGTGAGGAGTTCGAACCCACAGCCGTTCTGTCCACCCGCGCGCCAAAATTCACCAAAAAACTGCCCCGTCCACTGGCCGAAGACGCCGCGCGAACCATGATCGATACTGTGGAACTGCAATCCACATCCGACTGGGTCGCCGCTCGTGATGTCGCTGTCGTCACGCTGCTCTATGGCTGCGGCCTGCGCATATCCGAGGCGCTATCGCTGACCGGAGCGGACGCACCGTTGCCTGCGACACTGCGCATCATCGGGAAAGGCGACAAGGAGCGGATCGTTCCGGTTCTTCCTGCCGCCCGCGACGCGGTAGACCGGTACTTGCAGCTGTGTCCACACGCAAAAACACATGACGCGGCCCTGTTTCGGGGCGTTCGTGGCGGGCCACTGAACCCGCGTGCGATCCAGGGGGTCATGGCCAAAGCCCGTATGCAATTGGGATTGCCCTCTACTGCAACACCCCACGCTATGCGGCACAGCTTTGCGACCCACCTGCTTTCAGCCGGTGGCGACCTGCGCGCCATTCAGGAGTTGCTGGGCCACGCTTCTTTGTCGACGACGCAAACCTATACGGCAGTAGACACTGCGCGGTTGATGGAAGTCTACAACCGCGCGCACCCAAAAGCCTGACTTACACATCACTCGAAAACCCGGGCTTTTGGTTTGCATCTCAGACGCGCATCGGTCATGACGCTTGCATGACACTCAGATTCAAAGCTCTTTCCGTTCATCTCTTCACTGCAACAGGCGCTGTTTTTGCCATGCTGGCCATGCTGGCTGCCGTCGAAGAGAAATGGAGCCTTATGTATCTTTGGCTGGTCGTGTCTTTCATTGTAGACGGTATCGATGGTCCGTTGGCACGACACTATCACGTCAAGCACAATGCGCCCGAGTTCGATGGCGTTCTGCTGGATCTGATCATTGACTACCTGACATATGTGTTCATCCCGGCCTTTGCCCTGTTCAAGTCGGGGCTGATGGACGGCTGGACCGGATGGTTCGCGATCATCGTGATAACCTTTGCCAGTGCGATGTATTTCGCGGATACACGCATGAAGACCAAGGACAATTCCTTTTCCGGCTTTCCCGGGTGCTGGAACATGTTCGTCATCGTGATCTTCGCGCTAGAGCCGAGTTTCTGGGTCATCCTGCTGCTGGTCACGCTGCTGTCGCTGGCCATGTTCCTGCCACTAAAGTTCGTCCATCCCGTACGCACCGAGCGCTGGCGCAGCCTGACCTTGCCGATGGCACTGGCATGGACGTTTTTCGCGGGTTGGGCCGCCTGGGTCGATTTTCACCCCGAAAGCTGGGCCCATTGGGGGCTGGTAATCACCAGCCTGTACCTGACCTTTGCAGGCATCGCCCAACAGATCATTCCGCAGCGCCACGTCTGAGGCAGCGCTGCCTGAGCCGTTTTACAGAACTTCCTGCACCTCGAATTCGGTGCTGTTATGGGTAAAGACGTCGCCCTCTTGCAGGCCGGCCATAGCCAGATAAATCGGGCTTTGAGTTGAAATGCCCATATAGGTCTTACCGTCCACCTCGAACCGCGTCGTCGAGACACAAACGACAAATCTGCGATTGTTGAACTTGATCACAGCACCCGGTTTGACCGTGTCGGTCAGACTGAAATCGGTATTTTCGATGACATCAATCTTGGCATGATGCGCGTGGACCGGGGCGTCAAAGGCAGCCGCCAGATCGGCGTTCTCACGCGATGCGGCAATGTCATCTTTGTCGTGACCTTCCCGGTCGTCCAATTGAGCATCTTTCAAAAACGCGTCGTAATGCGCCTGCGCTGTTGCAAGCTCTTGCGCTTCGAGCGACATCAACCGGTCTACAATGGCCTTCTTGCTGGCTGCACGGTCTTGTTCAGTGGTCATGCAATGCGGTCCTTCAAATTCTGCACCAATTACAAGTTGTGCCTGCAGAAAGCGGATTGCAACCGAATTTCGATGCTCAGATCAAAAGGCCTGCCGCTCGCTCATGTCGCAAGAGGGCAACTTTTGTCTCAATACCACCGTCGCCCGAAAAGCCGCCCAGGCCATTGGCGGCCAGAACCCGGTGGCAAGGAATAATCACAGGGATCGGATTTGCACCGCATGCCTGGCCAACCGGCTGGGCGGGCTGCCCCAATGCCTTTGCTATATCGCCATAGGTGCGCGTTTCTCCTAGCGGAATGGCATACATGATGTGACAGACCTGCTTTTGAAACTCTGATCCGTCAATGCGATATGGCAGATCGAAGCGGTCAAGTCGCCCTTCATCATAGGCCCCCAGCTGGGCGGCGGCTTCGCGCAGCAACGCGGTCGGTTCGCCTTTGTCCCTGCCGTTCCAGACAAGCCGCGTAAGGGCCCCGTCTGTTTCTTCAACACCAAGTCGTCCGAAACGGGTTTCAACGGAAATCATCGCCATGGATCGACGGTTTCAGATCAAACCGCCAAGCGCAAGCGCAGGGGCGTGCAAAACCGCGCAACGCATCACTTTTGGGCAATGGCACCATTCATGATACGCTTCTGTCGTTACTTAAAGAGATTTGGAGAACGCAATGGGTCGTCATTTGATCCTCACGGTACATGGAATCGGTGAACAAAAACCCGGTGAAACCGTCGATCAGGTGGTCGGTGCCGCAACAACTTGGCTGGATGGAAAACCCAGACCCCCGATCGAAGTCGAACGCGGAATGATCGAACTGGCCGAATCCACCTTCGACGGAAACCCGAGAAATGCAGAGTTGTTCGAAGTCAATCTGCGCACAGTGACCGACCCGGCTGTCCCACAGGACAAGGCCATGTTTGCAGAAGTTTATTGGGCCGATCGGTCTCCGGCCCCGAAAGGAGCCATCAAAACTGTAATGGATCTGATTTGGGTCATTCTGGCTCTGGGTTATTTGGCGATGGACAACGCCGAGCAGACCCATAGCCGCAAAGGCGTTGCCCCGGACCAGCCCAATGGCCGGAACACACTGGCAGCGCAACTGGTTCACCTTTTCACTTGGATCTTCTTCGGTGCGGTTGCGACGCTGAACGTCTATTTGTTGATCGGTGCCGCAGCGGTCATGACCGATCGGATACCTGTCTCGTTTTCCCAGAACCCTGCCCTGTTATTCTTGCTGCTGTTTGGGCTTTACGCCGGTGGGACCGTTGTTGGGCTGGGGCAAAGCCGGGCAGCGCCGACCTATCTCAGGCGGGTCTTCTGGCGCGGAATGCTCGGAATGGGGGCAGTACTGACTCTCTGTCTGATCTTGGGGCCGCTGGGTCTGGAATTTTGGGCCTGCGTTCCTTCTGACACGGTAAGCTGCCCACCGGCTCTGGAGCAATTCGTGGCTTTTCAGGTTTTTCTGCTGTCCCTCTTCTGGGCTGTACTTATCTTCCTGACGATCATTCTTTACGCGCTGTCTCTGGCAAAGCTTCAGATCAATGATACGCTAACAGAGCACAGGCGGCTTTACCCCAGCATATGCGCAGGCATGCTTGTTTTCTGGATGTTTTTCATTTCCGGTCTTTGGTTGACCATTGAGCAATTGCTGGAGACCGTTTCGTGGTTGTCCGGAGGTCAACTGCAACGTCTTTTTGAAAGCAATTTGAACGAGTCCATCGAAACACTCAGCGTGGCTTTCGTGGCCATCGTCCTTCTGGGCTTCGTTGGGGTCGGGCTTTTTGCGGGCCGGAAGACGTACAAAGCCAACCTTCACACCCGCAATGGCCTGATCAGCCGGGCGATTGTGAATCGGCTGGCGCAGTGGGTCTTTTTGTTTGGCACAATCGTGCTGGTTCTGGTTACGATCCGCGAGATCGCGGCCAACCAAAATTTTGAAGCCGCATGCAACGTTGGCATAATGGATACCAACCTGATCAGTTGGGCTCTGGACAGGTTGGCTTGTTCGCAGGGCGAGATCGGCCTGATCGTGCTTGGTGCAACTGCGTTGATGTATCGATTCTCTGATTTTGTTTCCGCCGGATTGGGCGTGGCACGAGATATCGTTACCTACGCCATTCGCGACAAGTGCTATCTGGGAAAAGACCTGGAAACGCGGCAACGCAACTACCCGGATCGCAAGGCGATAGACGAACGTTTCTATCGCACGTTGTACTATGTTCTCGATATCTTTCCAGCAGATCACGTTACGGTGATATCCCATTCACAGGGCACCGTGATTGCCACACAGATGCTTACCGACCCACGTGTCCAAAAGCGTGTTGGCGGCCGACCTCTGACTCTCGTTACAATGGGTTCCCCGGTCACGCATATCTATCAGCGCTATTTTCCCGAAATGTTCACCCTTGCGGCCAGTCATCTGAACGCCGCGTGGTTCAACATCTTCCGGCAGGACGATTTTGTTGGAACGGAAATCGAGGGGGGGCTGATTTTTGCGAACCGGAACATCCCGGTCGATCCCGGAGGGCATACCGGTTACTTCACAGATTACCAGGTTTGGAATGCGCTGACGGACCCTGCCATTGGCTTTGACCTGTTCAATCCTGTCCCGCAGGCAGTGCAGACATAGGCAGGAAAGCCCCCCCGAGTGAACCCGAGGGGGCGATTTGACTTATCCAAGCGCTTCGTCACAGCGCCCGCAAACACCCGCGTGGGTGTGACGGCCCACATCAGGCAGGATTTTCCAGCAGCGCTGACATTTCTCGCCTTCTGCTTTTTCGCATACGACGGCAACGCCTTCGATTTCCGGCACACGGAACGCCTCGGCCGGGGCAGGATCGCCGGTCACCGTCAGACCCGAGGTGATGCACATGTCGTCCACGTCGAACGTGGCCAGCAGATCGCGGGTGTCACCATCCTCGACATGCACAATCGGTGCCGCTTCGAGGCTGGAACCGATCACTTTGTCCTGACGCTGGATTTCCAGCGCGGCGGTTACGGCCCGACGCACACGACGAACCTTAGCCATGTTGGCCTCAAGCTCAGCGTCGCGCCAATCGACGGGTGTATCCGGGAAGTCCACCAGATGGACCGAACTGTCGGCGCCCGGGAACCGCTCCAGCCAGACCTCTTCCATGGTGAAGACCAGAACGGGGGCCAGCCATGTGGTCAGGCGATGGAACAGAATGTCCAGCACGCTGCGGGCAGAACGACGCCGCAGGTTGTCACCATCGCAATAAAGCGCATCCTTGCGGACGTCGAAGTAGAACGAAGACAGGTCTACGGTCGCGAAAGTGAACACTGCGCTGAACACGCCCTGGAAATCGAAGGACGCATAGCCCTTGCGCACCTGCTCATCCAAATCCGCCAGACGGCTGAGAACCCAGCGCTCCAGGCGCGGCATGTCTGCGGGATCAACCCGATCCGCCTCGGTGAAATCGGCCAATGATCCCAGCATGAACCGCATGGTATTGCGCAGGCGGCGATAGCTGTCGGCGGTGCCTTTCAGGATTTCCGGCCCGATCCGCTGGTCGGCGGTATAATCGGTCTGTGCCACCCACAGGCGCAGGATATCGGCGCCATATTGCTTGATGACCTCTTCCGGCACGATGGTGTTGCCCAGCGATTTGGACATCTTGTTGCCCTTGGCATCCAGCGTGAAACCGTGAGTCACCACGTTCCGGTATGGTGCGCGGCCCTTGGTGCCGCAAGCCTGCAGCATGGACGAATGGAACCAGCCGCGGTGCTGGTCGGTGCCCTCCATGTAGACATCTGCAATGCCATCCTCGGTTCCGTCCTCGCGATCGCGCAGAACGAACGCGTGAGTCGAACCCGAGTCGAACCACACATCCAGCACGTCAAAGACCTGATCGTAGTCGTCAGGATTGACGATGCCGTCGAGGATCTTTTCCTTGAAGCCTTCGGTATACCAGACGTCTGCGCCGTCCTTTTCGAACGCCGCCTTGATGCGGGCGTTCAGTTCTTCATTGCGCAGCAGGTAATCCGCATCGGTGGGCAGAGCACCTTTCTTGGTGAAACAGGTCAGCGGTACACCCCAGGCGCGCTGGCGCGACAGAACCCAGTCCGGGCGGGCTTCGATCATAGAATACAGGCGGTTGCGGCCCGTCTGCGGGGTCCATTTCACCAGCTCGTCGATGGACCGCAGGGCGCGTTCGCGGATGGTATCCCCCATCTCGCCCATACCGTCGTTCAGCTTGCGGTCAACGGATGCAAACCACTGCGGCGTGTTGCGATAGATGATCGGAGCTTTCGAACGCCACGAATGCGGATAGCTGTGCTTGATCTTGCCACGCGCCAGCAGCCCGCCAACCTCGACCAGCTTGTCGATAACGGCCTTGTTCGCATCGCCCTCACCGCCTTTGCGGGACAGGATGTATTTGCCGCCAAAGAAAGGCAGATCGGCACGGAACGAGCCGTCGTCCATCACGTTGTAGGTTATGACCTGCTCGAGCATCCCCAGATCGCGGTAGAGTTCAAATTCCTCCATACCGTGCGAGGGCGCACAGTGTACGAAACCGGTGCCTTCGGTATCGGTCACGAAGTCAGCGGCGCGGAAATCGCGGATGTCGTCCCATTCGCCGTTGCCGCCTTCGGCCCCGGCCAACGGGTGAAGCAACTGAACGCTCTCCAATTCGTCAGCGGTCACGTCGCGCACACGGGTCCACTGATCGTCGTTTAGACGGGCACGGCCCAATACATCGGCGGCCAAGTTGTCGGCCAACAGGAACCTGTCGCCCACTTTTGCCCAACATTCCTCGGGCGTGTCGATAACTTCGTACAGACCGTAGGAGATGTCTTTGCCATAGACGACGGCCTTGTTCGACGGCATGGTCCACGGCGTCGTCGTCCAGATCACCACATAGGCATCATCCAGATCGCCAGCGTTGACGACCTTGAACTTCACCCAGATGGTAAAGCTTTCCTTGTCGTGATACTCGACCTCGGCCTCGGCCAGCGCAGTCTTTTCGATGGGCGACCACATGACAGGCTTCGATCCCTGATACAGCGTGCCGTTCATCAGGAACTTCATGAATTCGTCTGCGATCACGGCTTCGGCGTGATAGTCCATGGTGATATAAGGAACGGGCCAGTTGCCAGTGATGCCCAGACGCTTGAACTCTTCGCGCTGGATGTCGATCCAGCCCTCGGCGAATTTGCGGCATTCCTGACGGAAGTCGACGATGTTCACCTCATCCTTGTTCTTGCCCTTCTTGCGGTATTGTTCCTCGATCTTCCATTCGATCGGCAGGCCGTGGCAGTCCCAACCGGGGACATATCGCGCGTCAAAGCCCATCATCTGGTGGGAGCGCACGATCATGTCCTTGATGGTCTTGTTCAACGCGTGGCCGATATGCAGATGGCCATTCGCATAGGGGGGGCCATCGTGCAGCGTAAAGGGCGTGCGGCCCTGTTTCTCGCGCAGGCGGTCGTAGACGCCGATGGTCTCCCACCGCTCCAGCCATGCGGGTTCGCGCTTGGGCAAGCCAGCGCGCATGGGGAAATCAGTTTTGGGCAGGTTCAGCGTGTCTTTGTAATCAGGTGTTTGGATCGTGTCGGCGCACATTGGGGGCGTCCTTTGGATGATCTGGTCGTACTAGGATCGAAGCGGTCGGTGCGAAGTCTCAAACACCTTTGCCCGGCGTCTCGCGATATCAGAGCGCCGGGGATATAATTCGAATAATGATGGCCATCCGGTCATGCATGGCCGCGCTTATATGACGCCTGCACCTAATGGTCCAGAGGTTCCGCCCGTTGCAGCGAATGGCGCAGTTTCGCCCACCGGTTCAGCCACGCAAGACCAGCCAGAGCAAGACCCAGCGCCAGCAGCGAGAACACCCGGATCAGGCCACCCAGACCGGCGATGTCAATCAGGAAGACCTTGGCCACGGCCAGCCCGATCACGGCCAAACCGGCTTTGCGCATTACGTCGGACCTGCGGGCCAGAGATTGATAGAATAGAGCGGCCCCGATCATCAGTAGAACGATGGTATAGGTGTAGAGCTCGGGCTGAGTGACGCCATTGCCTTCATACATACCCCCTGCGCCCTGCCAGACGTGGCGGATCGCCAAGCCCAACCAAACTGCGGCCAACATCCCTGCGGCGGCATAGCTTCCTTGCATGATCTGTTTCGGCATTTCCCTGATTCGCCAAGCAGAACCCCAAACAACCAATGCAGGCAACAAATAGGCAATGGCGAGTGAATTCAGAAGCGGCGGCCCAAGCACCGGGTCTGCGTTCGGATTCAGCAATGGGTTCTGGTCCGCCAATGCCAACATCAGATAGAAAAGACCATGAGCTGCAAAGAACAGAGCCAGCAGGTATCGAAGGTAGTTCAGCTTGCCACCCAGCCCGAACCTTTGCACCTGCGCAAACGCAAGCAAAAGCCAGATGACGGCCAACAGACCCAGGCCCCAATGGCTGTTGTCAGCGCCGCCCTCTCCAAAGCCTTCGAGCCAACGCAGCAGCAACAATGAAAGCAGGATACCCGCTGTCGCCCAGGCCGCGCTTTCCAACAGCAGCGCCGCCAGGGGGCGTTTCAACGGACGCAAAAGCCACCAGCCCGCGACAAATCCCAATGTGGCCGCGCCGTAGACCATCGCCATTTCAAGCACCGGAGCGGAATTGGCCCAATCCAGACCCGGATCAAGCACCAAACGAACGGTAACAGTAAAGACACCCGCCCAGATAAACCAGCTCATCGGCGGCAAGATGAACCTGCGGTCCAACGCTGCTGCAACCACAACGCTGGCCACCAGAGCAACCGTGAGCGCCGATGAACTGAGCACGATGACGCAGGCGAATACCAGACACGACAACGCGGACAGAGTGGCCAGAGCCGCTCGCATCCGGTCATCGCCGTCAACACGGGCAAAACGTTCTGCCAGAACCACCATCAGCACAGCCAGTGCGATCGCATGGAGCGCCCAGGGGTAGGCTCCGATCACCAAAGCCGGATGCCAGCCAATTTCCAGCGCGATGGCCAGCAAAGGGGCAAAAAGCGCGGCTCCTCCGGCCCAGACGGCGCGATACTGGCTCGCCGTAAATGACCGCCATGCCATCAGGGCTGACATCAACGCTCCCAAGGCGACCAGCACAGTGACCACCATCGGATAGTCCGCCTCGGGCGTTTCTGCGTAAGCCTCGGCGAACCTGTACAGAGCCGCGCCGTTCTCAAGCCCATGGGAGGCAACAAAAAACACCAATCCGGCAGCAGGCAGAACAGTCAGGTCTTGCAACGCCGGTGCATCCTTGGTCCATAAGAGCAATGCCAGAATGAGGGCGGACAACAGGCTGACGCCTAACCAGAATTCAGCCTCTGTGTCCGCCCAATGCCAGGACAGGATCACCGTACTTGCCGCAATGGCTCCTACAGCCAGACGGGTTGGGAATTCGGGCCAAGGGCGAACCTTGGGATGGCGGATCATCTCAGACAGCATGGGGCCCGCATGATCCGGCCAAATGCGCCGCACCGGAATGGCGGTTGCGAAAAGCGCCAGCACAGTTGCGGCGATCAAGTAACCAGGTTCTGTATTTGGGGCACTGGTCGCCAGGAGCAGGTTCGCCGCATATGCCCCGAACAGCGCTAGCACCGAAATCCATGCCCAGCGCCGCACCGTATCGATACCCAGCCCCAAAACGGCAACCAATAGGAAATATGCATACAGCCAAGAGGGATTGTCGGACGCGCCTCCGACCAGGAAAGGAGCGGCAAAGGCTCCGATCAGACCGACCGCAGCCAGCAGTGGACCGTGGAACCACCCCAGAACAAGGCCCACCATCGCGACAACGACCATTCCTGTCAGTGCCGTTTCGGCACCGATCAGGTTATACAACTGGCGGGCAGACAGGATCGCCCCGAACAAAGTGACAAGCCCGGCACCGGAAAAGACCGAGGGTAAATAGGCAGTGGCCGCCTCCTCATCATCCCCGAACTTCCGACGCAACACCTCGCCTGCAAGAATCAGAACAGCGCCGAAACCCAGGGCTGCAAAAACACGGGCCGCCGGAGGCAGCAAACCGTTTTCGACGCCGTATTGCACAAGGAAAATGCCAGCCAATGCCAGAGACAGGGCCGAAACCACATAAAACCAGTTCTCGCGCAGCCACGCGCCCAGAGCCGCAAACTTGTCGTGGCGAAACACTATAGCCGGTGAAGAAACGTCTGCATCCTGAGCGTCGGCACTGTTGTCTTCCTGCCGTTTTGGAGCCGACCAGGGTGCCGGCCTGCTCTGCTTCTCTTCTGCAGCAGGTTGCGGTGCAGGCGTTTCCTGTTTCGGTTGCGGCAGGACCGTCGCATCGCCTGAAGCCAAGGCGTCGATTTGCGCTTCCAGCTGCTCCACCCGGCGCCGCAACCGGGACTGTCCGACCAAAAGTGCAATCAATGTCACAGGGATGGCCAGAACAATCAGGCCAACAAGAACAAGCAGCGATTCCAACTGAGTCTCCGATCCTTTTGGAGGTCAAGCTATCTTGAGCCGCCGGCAAGTGACAGTCAGGAAAGCCGTGACCCGACTTAAAACACGGAAATCTCCGGACGCGCGATCATCAGCCAGAGTATCGTCAGAACCGCCAGAAACGCCGGAATTCCGCAGACAAACCAGAACCGGAACAAGCGGTAATAGTCCCGCGGCAGTTGCGTTCCCTTCTCTTCCGCCCATCGTGCAAAGTTTCGCAACCGGATTTGCACCCAGACGACTGGCAGCCAGAACAAGCCGGTCAAAACATAGAGCACCAGAGACAGCACAATCCACCCTTCGCTCAAGGGCCACCCGATACGCCACGCAAGCAATGCGCCGGTTACGGGCTGAACGATCACAGCGGTCGAGGTGAACAAAAGATCGGCCAGAACAACGATACCTGCCGTATGCGCAATGATGCGAGGATCGCCGTTGCGATGGGCCATCAGCATGAAAAAGGCGATCCCCGCGCCCGTGCCCAACAGCACGCAGGCACCAATGACATGCAGCCAACGCAGTACAAGGTCAGGGTCCGTCATCTGCGATCCAACATGGGCAGTGCGACAAGCGACAGGATCATTGCAGGCAGGATTTTCACCAAGGGCCCCAACGGGTCAGACCACAGGTCCGGCGCTGTGATCGAGGCGGCTATCAGATAGAACATGGCCACAGCAATCTGAGCCTGACAGGCCCGCGCAGCCCACGGGCGCCAGAGAATGGCCAGACCCAGAACTATGTCACCCAATGACCAGAACACAACACCGGCCAAAGCCATAGGTGCTGACCACCCTGCTCCGATCAGAACGTCCGAGGCAGTGGACAAGCTGACCAATCCAAATAGCCCTGACAGTAGCCAGAACAGGCTGAGTGTCGCTACGACCAGCGGCATCAACAACGTCATCTGCGCAGTCAGCCTGTGTTCACGGGCACACGGAAGCGTGGCGTAGATGTCTGTCAGTGAAGCGACCCCGAGCCCAGATGCCGCCCTATAGGGCTCGGGATCTCCGGTCACGCCATCTGCCACGACTGTCAACGCCGTGCTTCGCAACGGGGATTTCCAGCCAACCCGGGCCAACCCATCTGCCAGCTCTGCAACGGCTTTTGTCAGGATAGGTGGTAAGGCCACAGCGAAGCGCGTTCCGGAAACCCAAGCCATCTCCGGGTGCTGCGCACCACCTCAGCCAGGCTGTGAGGGGTATCTTCGACAAGGTCGTATGTGCCTTGCGGCAAGTGACCTGCAACGGCGTCGGTCACTGCCTTGCATAAATCCTGCATTCCCACGCATTGAACAGGCGTGTCAGGGTAAGCCAGAGGCTGAACCCAGGGCACCGCAGCCAACATACGCAGCAACGCGGTACCGCCATAGTCCGTCTGTCCAAGGACCAGACCGGGCTTAAGTATCCAGAGCGGCACACCTGACGCGCGCAGCGCCGCATCTCCAGCCGCCTTGCTGCGCAGGAAATGCGTACTCGCCGCAGCTCCTGCACCAATGGCAGAAATCTGGACGACACTTGCACCATGATCCATGCAGCCGTCAGCCAAGGCTGCTATCGCAGTGTGGTGCACCGCTTCGAGGTCATCGTCTGCATTGTCCTGCAACGCGCCGGCGCAGTTTACCACGACATCCACATCAGTCAGCAGGTCCTGCCAGTCCTGCGCGACAAGCAACTCACGCAGGTCACCCTGTTTCAGAGAAACACCCGGCAGGATTTTTGACCCTTGCTCAAGATCGCGCACCATACCCTGAACTGTTGCGCTTTCGGCCTGTAAAGCTCGTGTAACCGCAGCACCAATGAACCCATATGCGCCCAGAACCAAAACCTGTTTTCCAGAAAGATCGTGTCGTGACATTGGCCCATGCGCCCGTTTTCGATCACTCTACCCAACCGGGTGCAATTGAACAGTTATGACCGCCGGACTGCGACATTACGGATGGAACAGGGACCCGACGAGATACGCGATCAGCGCGGCCAGCCCGCCAATCAATAGCGTCTCGAGCCCCGACCGCCACCAGGGGGCCAGTGACCACCGGCTTTTGAGCGCACCGATCGCAAAGAAGACCCCCATGGTCATCCAGGCAGACATCGCAAACGCATTCTGCACCGAGGCGAGAAACGGCAGCAGCGGGATCATCCCCGCCACCAGAAAGGCAAAGAAGGTGGCCAGCGCCGCCTTCATCGGATGCGGGTCGACACTGCCCAGACCATATTCACCTTCGATCATCAGGTTGATCCAGTTTTCAGTGCTCGAGGTGATCTCTGCCGTAGCCTCATTCAGAATGTCGCCAGTCAGCCCTTTTTGCGCAAGGATCTCACGCACTTCTTCGCGCTCGCCATCCGGGTACAACGCGATGTGGCGTTCCTCGACCGCGCGGATGCGGCGAATGTTGTCCAGTTCGGCCTTGGTGCCCGAATAATTGCCCGCAGCCATCGAAAACCCGTCAGCCAGAACATTCGCCAGGCCAAGCGCCACGATAACGAACGGGGAAAGACCTGCCCCGGCAACGCCTGCCACAATGGCAAACGTGGTGACGGATCCGTCGATGCCGCCATAGACGACGTCGCGCAACACGCCTCGGCCGGGCGGTGCGTTGATCCGTTCGGCGATTTCCTGCGGGCTGTGACCGTGATCCGTCATGGCTGGCTCCTTCGACACATTCAGTGTGCCGAGGGGCAGGCCGGGGCGCTTTGCTTTGGATCAACCCTTGGAAAACAGGCCCTGCAAGGCGCGCTTTATGATGCCCCGCGTCGAAGGTTTGTGCCTGTCCGAAAAGGGCAGCGGACGGCACACCTCCATCGCGGCCACACCCACACGGGCGCTGAGCGCCCCGTTGACCAGACCCTCTCCGAACCGGCGGGACAGTTTGCTCAGAACGGAACCACCCAGAACAGGCTCCAGCAGATCATCGCCAACTGCCACCGCTCCTGTCGCCACCAGATGCACAAATACACTGCGGGTCAGGCGCCAGCCGCCCAGCGTGCCCGCGCGACCGCCATAGATTTCCGCAACCCGGCGGATCATCCGCAACGACGCTGCCAGCGCGGTTATCACATCCGCAAGCGCCAATGGCACCAATGCGGTCACTGTGGCAACTTGCCGGGCCGCGGCTTCGACCTCGCGGCTGGCGGCTTGGTCCAGAGGGGCCAGCAGCTCATCTTCGGCAAGCTCCAGCAGCGCTGATGCATCGAACTGATCCGCCATACGTTCGGTTAATCGTTCGCGGCCCCAGCGCGTGTCTTCACGCCCTTGGTAGAATGCGATGATACGGTTGGTGACCGCACGGGCCTGAGCCAGATCGTCGTCGGCCAATGCGGTGTCAGCGGCCCGACGCAGGCCATCTACGCGGGACAATCGCCCCAATGCAGCCAGTTCACGGATAGCAATCATAAGCGCCACAAGAACCAGCGCGGCGATCAATCCGGTAACGATCCAACCCAATACAGGTGTGCGCGCCACCAGAGAGGTCGCAAAATCCCACGCGGCCACAGATATGGCAGCCCCGACCACTGCCAGGGCCAGCCCCCAGAACCAGCGCGCAAGCGCCGATGGTTTGCGCGCCGCCAGCCGTGCCGCGCTTTGCATCGCCTGCCCTTGCGGTTGCGCGATGTCCGGCACCGGCGGGGCCTTCGCGACATCAGCAGCGGGCTCATCCAATTCAAGATCGATCAAAACCGGGCCTTTAGCCATGGATCACACCCTCACCGCGCCAGACAAACCGTATGTCGGGCAAGTTTTCATCGTTATCCGCCCCATCGCTGCGGGCCACCTCGGCAAAACCGTTACGTTCATAAAACCGACAGGCTCGGGCATTGTCCTGAAACGCGGACAAGCTCAGCTCTGAGCGGCCCGATTTGGCGTGATTCAGCAATTGCTGACCAATCCCCCGCCCCCGAACCGGTGCATCCAGATAAAGCGAATGGATTTCACGACCGTTAAGCGCCAAAAAACCTACAACACCGGCCTCAGCTTCGGCCACAGTAACCCATTCCTGATCAATCATTCGCCCACAGAAGGCGATCGTCTCGGCGCAGCTGTGCAATTCAGGCATCCAGTCGTTTTCCACGGTGAAACTATGCAGGATTGTCCCGATGGTGCCTGCATCCGTTGTGCGTGCGGGACGCAGAAGTACCGTCACAACCGATCTCCAATCAAAAACTGGGCCGCACGATCCAGTCGGATATGCGGCGGGCCGTCACCGGGTTTCAAGGTCAACTGGGCCGGGGCAAAGGCCATGAAGCCGTAGTCTTCGCCCAACCAAGCATCAGCCCCATTTCGGGCCGGGCCCAACAGATGCGCTGGATCCTCGGGCAATTCACCGGGGTAGAAGGCAGCCCGTTTCCCACTATCCAACAAGGTACCCCGAACGCATGGCAGTTCTGTCCCGTTGTGATTGCGCAATTCTTCGGTCGTCGCGCGCAGCGATGCCAGAGACAGGGCCTCGGTCCGGGCTCCGGCGAAATTCGCCCGATCGCGCGCCTCCCGCGTCAATGCTTCAATGATCGCGGTGAGGCGGGGATGCTGCGTGTGGTGCAAATGGTCGGCTTTTGTCGCCGCAAACAAAATGCGTTCGACCCGTTTTCCCAACAGCAATTGGCTGAGCCACGCATTTCGGCCGGGGCGAAAGGCCGACAGGATATCAGCCATGCCACGGCGCATATCCTCGACCGCCTGCGGACCCTTATGAATAGCGCCCAGCGCGTCAACCAGAACCACCTGCCGGTCGATTCGCGAGAAGTGATCCCGAAAAAACGGTTTCACGACCTGAGCTTTGTAAGCTTCGTATCGCCGTTCCATCTCGCGTTGAATCGTTCTGCGCCGCGAAGGGCCAGACGCCACCAACGGCGCAAAGGTCAGGACCGGAGAACCTGCCAGATCCCCCGGCAACAGGAACCGTCCGGGGGTACAGTCGTAATACCCGGCTTCACGTGCCTGATTGAGATAGGTCGTAAACGACGATGCCAGCGCCTGCGCGGTCGGCTCGTCATGTGCCCCGGACGGGTCTGCGGCGTTGACCTGGGCCAGATACCCGGCAGCCTCCGAACGGGTCTCGATACGTGTCAGTGTTTCCTGAGACCAGTCTGAATACGACTTGTCCAGCAAAGCCAGATCCAGAAGCCATTCTCCGGGGTAATCGACAATGTCCAGATGAACGGTGCGCGGTCCCTGCAAGCCAGCAAGCAAGCCGGCTGGGCGGGCTTTGAAGGACAGGCGCAGTTCTGAAACCGCGCGCGTGCTGTCTGGCCAGTGCGGTGTCGGACCGGTCAGGGCGGACAGGTGCGTTTCATAATCGAACCGGGGCACAGTGTCATCCGGCTGCGGTTGCAGATAAGCGGCGTTGATCCGACCTTCCTGCTGCGCAACCAACCCGGTCATGCGCCCCCGATCCAGCAGGTTCGCCACCAGCGAGGTGATGAAAACCGTTTTGCCCGACCGGGCCAACCCAGTGACACCCAGGCGGATGACAGGCTCAAAAAACGTCTCGGATACGCTGTCGCCTATGGTTTCGACGCCGCGCACAAGGCTGTCTGCCAGTGATGAGATGACCAATCTGTCGCCCCGCAATTATCGTTTCACCCAAGATAGGTAGAGGGTACGGCACATACCAGCGCTTTCGCCCCCTTGCCCGTTCCCGCGCTGCGCTGTACCAGCGGCGCATGCCCAGATACGCGTTGAAAGTTGAATACAAGGGGGAACCGTTTGCCGGATGGCAGCGGCAGAAGGATCAACCGTCCGTGCAGGGGGCAATCGAACAGGCCCTGTCCCGTATCCAGCCGGGTGCGCATACGATTGCTGCCGCAGGGCGCACCGATGCTGGGGTTCATGCGTTGGGCCAGGTCGCCCATTGCGACATGGTCAAGGGATGGGACCCGTTCCGCCTGTCCGAGGCGCTGAACTATCACCTCAAACCGCAGCCGGTGGCGATCGTGGACGCCGCGCGCGTGACTGACGATTGGCACGCACGGTTTTCGGCGGTCGAACGGCAATACCTGTTCCGCATCCTGATGCGACGCGCGCCTGCAACCCATGACAGGGGGCAGGTTTGGCAGATCAATCATCCGCTGGATGTCGAGGCCATGCAGGAAGGGGCGAACATGTTGCTGGGTCGCCATGATTTCACGACCTTCAGGTCGTCGATTTGTCAGGCCGCCAGCCCGGTCAAAACTCTGGATGAGTTGCGGGTAAAACTGGTTCAGTGCTTTTCCGGCCCCGAGGTCCATTTCCACGTACGGGCACGGTCATTCCTGCACAATCAGGTGCGCAGTTTCGTCGGAACCCTGGAACGTGTGGGCGCCGGAGCGTGGGCTCCGGAAGAGGTGCGTGAGGCGTTGGAAGCTGCCGACCGTGCGGCCTGCGGCCCTGTCTGTCCGCCGCAAGGGCTGTATCTGGCGCGGGTCGGATATCCGGAACCAGTGTTCGACTGACCTAAATCGCCCGCAAAAGCAATCCACTTGCGATCACGGCAATGATCAGCCCGGCGACCAGTTCGATTGTTGGGGCCAGCACCGATGCGAACCGCGTTGCTGAGGCTGAGGCCAGCAGACCTCCGCGAAGGCCAAAGGATGTCCATCCCACCAAGGTCGTCACCAACGCCGTGCCCAATGCCATGGCAAAGGCCCCAGCGATGCCGACCATCGCGATGCCCATCTGCCACGTCAGGATCAGTACGAACAATGCACCTGTGCACGGTCGCGCCGCGATGCCAGCTATCAGGATCAGGGCCTCGCGCAGTGAACCAACATTTGCAATTTCTTGCGCAGTTGGGCCATGGCGGTGACCACAGTCTGAACAGACCTCTCCATCGTGGTGGTGATGATGCGTGTGATCGTTTTCATCATGATGGTGGTCGTGGGGCGATGTGGTTTTCCGTCTCCTTGCGAAACTGCGCAAAGACCGAACCACCAGCCAAAGACCGATAAGGACGATTGCACCGTAGCTTATCGGAGCCATGACCTGTTCAGTCGTTCCAACAAGGCTTTCACGGGACATCTGGAACACCAGCACCCCGGCATAGACCAGTACGACGGCCGTCACCGCCTGCCCCAGGCTGGACAATACACTGATCGCCGATAACCGCCAAAAGGCGACGCGCCGACCCAACCCGTAGCCACCGATCAGGACCTTTCCGTGGCCGGGGCCGATGGCATGAAAGAACCCGTAAGCGAAACAGACCGTCAGTAGCGTTGCCACCGCCTCGGGCTGCTCGGCGCGCGCAGCACGCAAGGACCGGGCAATCTGGTTCTGGAATTCTCGTTGCTCCCCCGCGGCCCAGGCCGCAAGACTGTCAAAGCCTCCGCTGCCCCAGAACCAGAGCAGCAGACCGCAGGCAAGAGCAACCGGAACAATCAGGTAGCGGGACATGAAACACGGATCTCGGTCGCGAAGTTTTCACCGACCAGTGGAATATCGTTTTCCTCGAGGTCATAGTCTGCGTCCAGTGTCAGCAGGAACGCCTGCATCTGTGCAAGTTGTCCATCAATGTCCGGGTCAAACCGATCCATCTGGCACGCAGCAGGACCTGTGACGGTCACGGGCCGCGTCACCTCGTAGGCGGTGTAAAACGTCTCATCAAATGCCTTTGCGGACAATGCCGTGGCAGGCACGGCGCCAGCTTCCACCGCCCTGAGATGCGTGGTGACAACGCGCCCGTCTTCAACTGTCGCGTGCGCCTCCATCGGACCGGAAAGTGCAACCGGGTTTCCGTCTGCCGTAACGACAAGATCGCCGTTGTATCCCTCAACCCACTGCATATCGAACCCGGTCAGGAACTGTTCTTCGCTTTCCGTCAGAATGCCGTCAGCATCCTGATCCAGCTTCATGTCTTCCAGAACCAGCAACGAGTAGAATTCGTCATATGCCCAGGTCACGCGGACATGGGTCAGTTGACCAGCGTCATCCACGATGAACTCCAGCCCGGTACCAATGAAAACATGCGGGTGGGCATTGGCCTGCATAGGCAAACAAAGGATCAAAGTGGTTATAAGGTAACGCATAGTCGCAAGATAGGTGTCCCTCCGCGTGGCGGCAACGACATTTTCAATCCCTATGCGAAATCCGGCCAAACATCAGGTCGGCGGAAACAGAACCAGTGTTTGCAGCGCAGTACCCACCGGACCCTGCGTATCGAAGAGCACGGATTGAGACATGCCGATACCGGAAGGCTGCCAATGCGAAACCGACTTCGAGGCCAGCCAGTCCGAAACCGGTTCACGGTGGATATGCACTGTCAGGTCAGTATTCATGAACCCCATTTCCGAGGTTGGCGCATTCCATGAGATACCGTTGCCACAATCGGCCAAAGGACACAGCGCCTGAATGGGCGACTGATCCTCGCCTTGCAAAAGCTGCGGAGTACGCATCCAAATTGTTTTGGGCCCGGCACCCTGTTTTCCCCCTGTCGGATAGCGAATATCGCTGTAATGGGCGAAACCGGGCAGATCGTGGCGAATTTCACCAATTGGAAAGGGGCCCTCTACAACATCCTCTATCCTCGGCGCATCTATGTCGACATTCGGCACCTGCCCCAGATCGCGCCGCAAAAGATGCATTGTGGTGGCCGTAGCGCAAAGCGTGTCATCAAGATCGTGTACCGTGACCCGCGTGGTCCCGAGCGTCTTGGTATGGCGCGTGGTCTCTGCCGCGACACGGAGCCCGGCCAATGGAAGTGGACGCAACAAATCAACGGTCAGACGGGTCAGCATCTTTTCGGGGCCGATTTCGGTTTCCGCGGCCCGCACAATCAAACCGCTGACCGGCCCCGCGTGGCAATGAGCGGCAGACCACGGCCCGCGCGCGGCATCGTTACCAATAAAGGCCCCGTCATCGCGCTGATGAAAGTAGGTCTTGTCCGCAAAATCGAGCGCTTCCGCCATGTGTTCCTCGGGTCTATTCTTGTGCAAATCGTTTCAATTCATCTGGGCCCAGGTGTTCAACCACTTTCGCTATTCTGACGTCGGGGGGCGGACATGTTGGACACACCGTCCTTGCAATCAGTTTCGCTTTCGCTTCCAGGGAAACACGTGTCATCCAGCCGCATGATCTCAGCCCCGGTCATTGCGGTAACATCCTTCAGATGATCATGATTTTGATCCATCAGGCTGATTGTCATGTTTGCCGAAATGTCCCTGTCAAGCACCCAGTCCGGGCTATACTTTTGCCGCAAGGATGGCTTAACTGCCCGGGCCCTGTCCACCGTAATGACGGGACGTCACCGCATCAAACCTAAGCAGGAGCCGTACATGGCGTTGTTGATCGAAACCGGGTTGTCCAACTGGATAAGTGATGACGACATTGCCCGCAGTTTACAGGCGGAGTTGCCGGATGCGGATATCCGTACCGCCGATACGTTGGGAAATCCGGATGACATAACAATGCTGGCCGTGGTTGATATGCAACGTGACCACCCGACGCGACTGCCCAACCTGAAACTGGTACAAAAGCTGGGTGCAGGGGTGGAAACCATTGTCAGTCATCCCGGTTTGCCTGGTCACGTTCGCATCGCCCGCCTGAAGCCTGACGCACCGGCGCAGGGCATTGCCGAGTGGTTTCTGGCCTATATCCTGCGCGCTCAGCGACACATGGCATTTCACGAAGCGGCCCAAACCCGCGCCGAGTGGTCCCCGCGCGCACCGGTTTTTACGCCGGACACCGTAGTCGGCGTTCTGGGTCTTGGTCACATCGGTGCCCGCACCGCGCGGATGCTGCACGCCGTCGGCTTTCAGGTGATGGGCTGGAGCCGTACGCCCAAAGCCATCGAAGGCGCAACTTGTTTGCATGGGCAGGACGCGTTGCCCGCGCTTCTTGGCCAATGCGACCACGTTTGCGCAATCCTGCCCTCGACCCCTCAAACCGCTGGCCTGTTTGATGCCCGGATGCTGGCGGCGATGAAACCCGGCAGTCAGTTGCTGAACGCGGGGCGCGGAAATCTGATTGATGAGGGCGCTCTCATCGCGGCACTGGACGCAGGTGTTCCGGGGCATGCCGTGTTGGACGTCACGTCGCGGGAACCTTTGCCACAAGACAGCCCGCTATGGCGCCACCCCGGCGTTACGATCACGCCACATGTTTCGGGCTGGCATCTGGGCGATGCGTTGTCGGATGTGGCTGAAAACTTCCAACGCCTCTGTTCTGGCGCGCCCTTGCTACATGAAGTCAATCGCGATCAGGGCTATTGAAACCTGACACGATGATCAGGGCGTAAGGATCCAGTTGCCATTGCCATCGTTGCATCGGCGGGTTCGGATTTCCCTGCTCTGATCACCACCGTCCGGCTGAATCACATGCTGAAGACCAACGCAATTTCCCTTCACCGATTGCACCCGGATTGTTCCTTTTGAACCCGTGTCGTCATTCTTCCATGACCGCTCCTGGCCCACGGATGGCGTGCCACTGGTCAAAAGCGCGTTTGAGGCCGCGTTGACCACTTCAAAATCTGCTGGAGACAACCCCATCTCGGCTATGATTCGAGATAGCGGCTTGGCCTCGACCGCATTGGTCATCAAAAGAATGCCGAATGCGGCTATGGCGGTTAAAATCGGGGCATTCATGGCGGCCTCACAGAACTGAAATCATTTGTGGTCAAGGTTATACACCTGATCCGGCGGGGCCAAGCCCCGAAGCGAACCTTCAAATTATCCCGAACTGGCCTATCTGCGCGATTTCTGTTCGCAAGCCTGCAATACAGGCGATCCGGGGCGATTCAGGTTTTGGTGGCACAAGGGCTTCAACCGACATTTGCCTTTGCCCCCGCCTCGCCGGTTACAACTGCCCGACAAGGTGGCGCCACAATTTTATGACCTTAGGGCTTCACAGACGGGCCTGAATTTGCTGAAATTCAAGTAAATTCTGATTTTTAGCACTGGAGATTGTTCCATGAAACTACGCCCTGCCCCAATGGCCATCGCAGCACTCGCTGCATCTGCGGCCCTATATACCTCGCCGATATCGGCCAAGGAAGAAACCAAATCCGTCTTCGTCATGAGCCGCACCTGGGCGGTGACACAGGTTTCCGACGCGCCGGTCGTTTATCGCGCCACGCGTGACAACAACAACCTCAACCCCTTCGGGCCTCCACCGCGCCTGCGTACGGTTCAGGCCATTGCCGCGATTCAGCAGGCAACCGGGTGCAAACCGATCGTGGCCAGTATGTATCAGAACATCTCGGGCCAGTTTTTCTCGCAGGTCAGTTGCAACTGACACAGCGTCAGATCAGGCATTGAGGTCACCCGACCGGCCTGCCATAGCTTGCGCATGAAACTCGCGATTAACGGATTCGGCCGCATTGGCCGCACGATCCTGCGGCAGGTTCTGGCCCTGCCGGCAGGGTCAGATATCGAGCTGGTGCTGATCAATGACATCGCGCCGCTGGACACCTGCGCATACCTGTTCAAATACGACAGCACATTCGGCCCCTATCCCGGCGATGTGTCCGGGGGGGACGCTGCGCTGATCGTGGATGGACGCGCAGTTCCCATGACCCACAGCGCCGATCTGTCCCGCGTTGATCTGTCGGGCGTTGACGTCATGCTGGATTGTACGGGTATCGCCCGCAGCTCGGACGTTGCGCGTCGCGGGTTGTCCGCGGGCGCAGGTAAAGTACTGATCTCAGGCCCATCCCCCGCCGCTGATGTCACCATCGTTCTGGGCGCAAACGAGGACCAGTTGGGCAGCGCCCGGATTGTGTCAAACGCGTCCTGCACCACCAATGGGCTGGCGCCACTGGTCAAGGCCATCGACGATATCGGCGGCGTCGCATCGGGGCACATGACCACCATCCACTGCTATACCAACAGCCAGCCAATGGTCGATGCCCCGCGCGGCGACCTGGCCCGTTCTCGGGCAGGGGCACTGTCGATGGTGCCGACCACATCGAGCGCGATGCACCTGATCGATGTCGTCCTGCCGCATCTGGCCGGGCGCATTTCGGGCGCGGCTGTCCGCGTTCCCACGGCAAGTGTGTCAGCCGTGGACCTTGTGGTCACATTGCAGCGCGGCATGAGTGCAGAAACCTTCGATCACGCCCTGAAGCAGGCCGTTGCTGCATCACCTGTGCTTGGCTGGACTGACTTGCCTCTGGTCTCGTCCGACCTGCGGGCTCGCCCTGAATCGCTGGTTATTGCCGGGCCTGAGACCCGTATGGTGGGTGAAAGTCAGATTAGGGTCTTTGGTTGGTACGACAACGAATGGGCGTTTTCGGCGCGAATGCTGGACGTGGCCCGCCTTATGGCAGCCGAATAGCCGGGCGGTGACGTCAACACAATAAGGCCCAAAAAAAACGTGTCTCATGCATAATTCCTTTCCTCTTCCGCATTCAGATGCTCTAACCTGAATTCAAACGACCGTGCATGGCGCGGGCAAGAGAACTGGAATTGGGGCAGTTGGGGCAATTCATGCAAAGGAGCAAGCGGCAATGCCGTCTGGGGCGCTGGCTGATGGCCGCAGTTGTGACTTTGGCCCCAACCACACTGGTGGCGCTGGAAACCTCACTCTCTGCCCCCGGCGCATCGAAAGAACTGGTTGAACGCCTCGAAAAGACATCCTCAGTAACGACGGCTGAAGAACGTGGCCTCGACACCCCCCTTGAAATCCTCTCAGCGGCTTTGTCGGATTACCGAACGATTGTACAAATCCTGTACGACGAAGGGTATTTCAGTCCGGTCGTCAGCATCAAGCTTGATGGACAGGAAGCGGCCGAACTGAGCTCTCTCACGGTGCCTGCACAAATCAACCGTGCTGCGATTACCGTTGAAACCGGGCCAAGCTTCAATTTCGGCACCGCCATTGTTCAGCCCCTCGCCCCCGACACGGAGCTGCCCGAAGACTTTGCCTCTGGGAAACTGGCGACAACCGGAGCCATTCAACAGGCCTCCTCGGCCGGTGTTCAGGGCTGGAGGAACGCTGGTCATGCAAAAGCCAGTGTTGCGGGTCAGACAATCATCGCGCGCCACGCACAAGCCCGCCTGGATGCCCAGATCGACCTTGATCCCGGACGCAAGCTGACATTTGGCAGAATGTTTATCAAAGGCGATTCAGATGTGCGTCACAGGTCCATCGAAAAGATCGCCGGGTTCCCCAGTGGAGAGGTATATTCGCCCGAGAAAATTCAGAAGGTTGGAACACGATTGCGCCGGACCGGTACGTTCAACGTGGTCTCGCTGCAGGAACGAGAGACCCCAAACCCCGATGGCACACTGGATTTCGATGCCACGTTCGAAGACTTGCCCAAACGTCGGTTGACCTTTGGTGTGGAACTGGCCTCTCGCGATGGTGTTGATGTGACCGCGACATGGACCCATCGCAACATGTTCAGGCGCGCAGAACGTCTGCGCTTCGAAGCGGCGGTTCGAAATATTGGTGGTGCCGAGGATATCGATGGCCGGATCGGGCTGCGTCTGGATCAACCTGACCGGCTTGGCCCCGATGACAACACCTTCTGGAGCACCCTGCTGGAACGCCGCAACACGGAAAACTATAATGTGACGGTGGCTTCGCTGGCCTATGGTGCGCGCCGAACGTTTTCAGACAGTCTCTACGCCGAGGCATCGGCCGGATTTCAGTGGTCGGACGCGGACGATGCATATGGCAGCGGGCGCAAGTTCAGGTATTTCATCCTGCCGTTCCGATCCGAATGGGACCAACGCGACAGCAAAGTCAGCGCCACGCGCGGATTCTATCTGGACTCGCAAGTCATGCCCTTTGTCGGAATTTCCGGTACGGATACCGGCATCCGCCTTTTCTTTGATGGGCGGGCCTATACCAGCCTGGGGACAGGGGGGCGGATCGTTTTGGCCGGTCGCGCGCAACTGGGATCCGTGATTGGCCCACCCGCCGATGGCGTCACACCTGACTTTCTGTTCTTCTCGGGCGGCGCGGGAACCGTGCGCGGGCAGCCGTATGAAAGTCTCGGCATTCCGGTCGGAACCGGCATCGCGGGCGGTAAGTCGTTTATTGGCTTGTCCGGTGAGATCCGTGGCAAGGTAACCGACAGCCTGTCACTGGTCGGATTTTATGACTACGGTGTTGTCGACACGTCGTCCTTTATCGGCAGCGGCGCAGAAGACCACTCTGGCGCTGGTATTGGCGTAAGATATGATCTGGGCGGGTTTGGCCCCCTGCGCTTTGATCTGGCCTATCCTGTCAGCGGTCCCACCGGGGACGGGCTACAGTTCTACATCGGGATCGGACAGGCGTTTTGAGACGATACCTTTCATACCCTCTGTTGATCGGCGCGCTGGCATTCGTGCCGGTGGCCGGACATCCGCAGGAAGATGAAGGCGGCAGCATGATCGAGCGGTTCCTACAGGATACCCTGTCGGGCGACGATCAGAACGTCACCGTCAAAGGCCTGCAAGGTGCGCTGAGTTCACGCGCCACGATTGCCGAGATCACGGTTGCAGATGACGAAGGAGTCTGGCTTACCATCAAGGATGCCGAACTGGACTGGAACCGACTGGCTTTGATCCGTGGGCGGTTCTCGGTCAATGCTTTGACTGCGCACGAGATCGACGTCGCCCGCGCGCCGGGCACCACCACCAAGGATACGCCGCCGCCGACCGCAGAAACAAAAGGCTTCCAACTGCCTGAACTGCCCGTTGCTATCGAAATCGGCGAAATCCGCATCGACGAGCTGGCTTTGGGCCAGCCTCTGATCGGAGTGGCCGCGGAATTGGCGGTCAATGGCAACCTGTCACTTGTCGACGGGACGCTGGACACCAATCTGGATATTACCCGGCTGGATCGGGCCGGTGATGAAATCAAGTTGACTGCGGGCTTTCAGAATTCAGACAGCCAGATCGATCTTGACCTTCAGGTGACAGAGGCAGCGGGCGGCCTGATCTCGGCCGCTCTGAAAATTCCGGACAGCCCGCCGATTGGGTTGACCGCAAAAGGGTCCGGACCGGTGACCGACTTCACCGCAGATATCGGCCTCAACAGCGATGGTCAGCCTCGTGTGACAGGGCAGGTACGGTTGCGCTCGGCCCCGACTGCGGCGGCAAGCGCGGAAGAGGGTATTGCCTTTACCGCCGATCTCGGCGGTGATCTGACACCATTTGTAGCCGACAATATGGATACATTCTTCGGCGCCAAAACACGGCTGTATGTGGATGGGCGGACGCTGCCCGACGGTGCGCTGACCATCAGTGATCTGGAACTCACCTCGCAGGCGCTGAACCTTGAGGGTCAGCTGGAACTGGCAGCGGGTGGTCAGCTTCAACTGGCGGCCCTTCAGGGGCGAATTACTCCGCCAGAAGGGCAAAGCGTTGTTCTGCCTGTCTCAGGCGGCGACACATCCATTGGAGCGGCACAGATTTCCGCGCTGTTCGACGAAAAGAACGGCAACCTTTGGGATCTGAGCCTGACCGCGAAGGCCGTGAAAACCGAACAGCTCGACGTTCAGCGCGCGCAAGTCTCGGCGCAGGGAACCCTGGAACAGGGTGATGCTCTGAGCTTCGACGGCGATCTGCAAGCCGCTCTGGACGGTATCAAAATGGCTGACTCCGGGCTGAATGCAGCAGTGGGCAGCCGCATTACTCTAGATGGCACCTTCGAATATGGCAGTGACCAATCCCTTAACCTGACCGGGTTCGAACTGGTCGGTTCAGACTACGATTTGGGCATCGACGCATTGATCAGCGGCCTGTCCACCGGGTTGGCCGTCGACGGCACCGCCACTCTGGAAGCCACGGACTTGTCCCGATTTTCGGAACTGGCCAAGCTGGAGCTGGGCGGTCAGATCTCTGCCCGACTGACTGGTCAGGGTTCACCACTGGAAGGCAGTTTCGACGGCAAACTGGAGGTCGAGGGCACTGACCTCTCTTCCGGGCGTGATGACATCGATCCGGTGATCCGGGGAAAAACAACGATTACGCTCGACGCCAAGCGCGGCGCAGATGGTGTAACCGTCCGTGATTTTACCCTGATCGGGGATACCTTGCGCGCGCAGGTCGATGGCACGGTAACGACACCTGATGGCAACGTGGCTATCGATGGTCAGGCAACGGTCAATTCCCGGGACCTTTCAGTGTTCTCAGGCCTTGCCAACCGCGAGCTTGGGGGGGCAGTGCAAGCGAAACTGAACGGAAAGGGAACCGTTCAGACGCTGGAGTTTGACGGCACAGCCAGCGTGTCCGGCCGGGACATCAAAACCGGCCTGGCCGAGATTGATCCGCTGTTGGCCGGTCGCAACGAGATCACGTTCGACGGTGCGCTGAGCCAGGAACGGATTGTGATCCGCGACGCGACGGTGAACGGTTCTGCCCTGACCGCCAAAGCCTCTGCCACCATAGACGACCCAAAGAGTGCTTTGGCTATTGACGGACAAGCCAATCTGAACATCCCGGACCTTTCGCTGTTTTCAGGCCTTGCCAAACGCGATCTGGCAGGAGCGATCCGTGCGGATGTTGCCGGCAAGGGCGCAGTCGGCAGCAAGATGTTCGACGTAATAGGCAATTTGGCTGCGGACGAAATCAAAACCGGAATCGATGCCGTAGACGACCTGATCCAGGGGCGAACGAATCTGACCGTGGACGCGGTGAATAACGACGAAGGCCTGAACATCCGCACGTTCCAACTGATTGGAACCGCCCTGTCGGCAAATGCATCAGGAAAGTTGGACCGAAACGCTGGCGGATTGGACTTTTCCGCCAAATTGGATGACCTCGGCCGTCTGTCGCAAACCTTGTCCGGCCCGCTTAGCTTGAGCGGGAACGTCGCTCCAACCGGTTCTGGGCTAGAAGGCACTGCCCGTCTGGACGGACCAGACAGCTCATACGCCAGCCTTCAGGGAACAGTTGACCGGAATGGGTCTGCCGACGTCGACTTTGACGCCAAACTAAACCAGATTGAGCGGTTTGTTCCAGAGTTCCCCGGCACCGTTGCAGCAACAGGGACGGCCCAGCGCGACAATGGAGTCTGGACGATCGACGCCAAGGCGCAAGGGCCCGCGGACATAGACACCACGTTGGCCGGCACCTTTGACGAAACCAGCGGTCAGGCGGATCTGACAGCTCAGGGCGGCATCAACCTTGGAATCGCGAATGTATTTATCACACCCAACAAGATCGACGGATCGGCGCGCTTCAATCTTGCCCTCAAGGGCGCGCCTACGCTGGCGTCACTGAGCGGATCGGTCACCACTTCGGGCACATCGCTTGCCATTCCGGGTGCGGGTCAGACCATTACCGGGATCAGTGGTCAGGTGGATCTGGCCCAAAGCCGCGCAACCATCACACTGAATGGCGGAGTTCGGGCGGGCGGCAGCTTTAGCGTCAACGGACCTGTTGACCTGACCCCTCCGTTCAACGCCCAGATCACCACCACCCTGAACAACCTCGTGCTGACGGATCAGTTGCTGTATGAAACCACCCTGAACGGCCAGATTGCTATGACCGGGGCTTTGGCCGGAAACAGTTCTTTGGCCGGGCAGATCACGTTTGACGAGACCAACATCAACCTTGCAGCCGCGTCCGGCGCGGTAGGCGCGGCACCTATCCCGGATATCCAGCACATCAACGAAAGTCATCCCGGTTTCGTCACGCGAGAGCGTGCCGGATTGGTTGTGATCGAAGGATCAGAGAAAAGCGCGTCCCGGATTGCGCTGGATATTAGCCTGCTTGCACCCAAGGCGGTTTTTGTCACAGGGCGAGGCGTGAATGCAGAACTGGGCGGTCGGATTCTCATCGGGGGCACCACAGCCTCTGTTGTTCCGTCCGGTCAGATCGAACTGATCCGGGGGAATTTCGACATTCTGGGCCGCAGGTTGGCACTGACAAAGGGGATCGTCACACTACAGGGTGACCTGACACCGTATATCGAGTTCGAGTCTTCGGCCAGCACGTCCGACGGCACAGCGACAATCGAAATTGCAGGCCCGCTGGATTCACCTGAGGTCAATGTGTTTTCCGACCCCGAACGTCCGGCTGAAGAAGCGCTGGCGATGCTGCTTTTCGGGAACCGGTTTTCAGAAATCTCGCCGTTCCTGATCGCGCAGATGGCGGCATCACTGGCGCAGCTTAGCGGTGCGGGAGGTGATGCAACGAAAGGCCTGCGCGATTCCACCGGAGTGGATACGGTTGACATCGGTGCTTCGGAAGGCGGCGCGGGCCGTTTGGGCGCTGGCGCATATCTGGGTGAAAACCTTTATACAGACTTCACTGTGAACACCGAAGGCGACACCGAAGTGAACCTGAATCTCGATGTTACCGACAGTTTCACAGTACGTGGTACCGTCGATGGTCGTGGCGAGACAGGCGTGGGTTTATTCTTCGAACGCGATTACTAACCAACTGTCAAAAAGAAGTTAAATTGAGCCGCCCTTTCGTGTCGCGCGAGCAGGTGTTGGGTGTTCAAAACGCCTTTTAGACGGCTCATTCCGATTTCATTGGTGGTCGGGAAACCTTGTTTCAGAAAGATTCAAGTGCCGAAACCAGCGTGGTATCCCAGACGACAATAAGACTCACCGGTGTCCAGTGAGTAATTCACCAGTACATCCGGGTTTTTCCGCAAATTTAGAAACAGGGAAATTGTACAGACACCGCGACATCTCAATCCATGACCTGACAGTTTGTCTTCTCACCTTTCCCTGGTTTGTCAGCAGTTTTCGGCGCCCGTGGGAACGCGAATAGCTTCTGATTATCTTGTGCCTTCAGCCATTCTATCGCTGCGGCATGGCGGTTCCATGCCACTGTAACACAGCTGCTGACGAGTCACCTGCTCCGAGGTCACGGCCTAAGACCTCAGAAAAATGTAGCGAACGAGTCGTAAGGGCCAGTCAAATGAAGCAGTCGGTAAGACTATGGCGTGGCGAAGAAAAAAGCGGCCCCTTCCGAGGCCGCTTTTATTCAGTCTGGCAGCGATCTCATTCCGCTGCGATCGCATCCTCGATCTTTTCGACACGAATGGCCGAGAACTTGAACTCGGGGATCTTGCCGTAAGGGTCGATGGCCGAGTTCGTCAGGATATTCGCTGCCGCTTCGACATATGCAAACGGAATGAACACCATGTCTTCGGCAATTGCCCGGTCGGCGCGCACCATGATTTCAATCGAACCACGACGCGTGGTCAGGCGGATAATTTCACCCGGTTCGATTCCCATCAGCTTCAGTGTGCGCGGGTTCATCGAGCAGTTGGCCTCGGGCTCAACCGCGTCAAGAACCTTGGCGCGGCGGGTCATCGATCCGGTGTGCCAATGTTCCAGCTGACGGCCAGTGGTGGCAATCATCGGGTATTCGTCATCGGGCGCCTCATCGGGCGGGATGACGCTGGCCGGTGTGAACCTTGCCTTGCCGCCCGCACGAGGGAAACCATCACCGAACACGATAGACTGGCCGGGATCGGTTTCGCAGAGCGACGGATAGGTGATCGTCTCGGTTTCCAGCCGTTCCCACGTGATATTGTCCAGCGACTCCATGGTCAGTTTCATCTCGGCAAAGACCTCAGACACATCGGTGTAATCCCAGTTCAGACCGATCCGCTGTGCCAGTTCGACTGTGATCTTCCAATCCTCGCGTGCCTCACCCGGAGGTGCCACGGCCGGACGGACACGCTGAACCTGACGGTTGGTGTTCGACACCGTGCCGTTCTTTTCATACAGCGCCGAGGCCGGCAGGATGATGTCCGCATAGTTCGCGGTTTCGGTCAGGAAGATGTCCTGCACGATCATCAGGTCCAGCTTGGCCAGCGCTTCACGTGCGTGGCCAACATCCGGATCGGACATGGCCGGGTTTTCACCTTGAATGTACATGCCCTTGATGTTGCCCGCATAGGCTTGGTCGATGATCTCTGTGACGGTCAGGCCCTTCTCGTTCGAGAAATCATCCGATTTCCAGACATTGGTGAATTGCGCACGAATGCCATCGTCCGTAACCGTTTTGTAATCCGGCAGGAACATCGGGATCAGACCCGCGTCTGACGCGCCCTGCACGTTGTTCTGGCCCCGCAGAGGGTGCAGACCCGCGCCGGGTTTACCGACGTTCCCGGTCATCAGAGCCAGCGAGATCAGGCAGCGTGAGTTATCTGTGCCGTGGATGTGCTGGCTGACGCCCATGCCCCAGAAGATCAGACCAGCCTTGGCTTGTGCAAAGGTGCGCGCAACGCGGCGCAGCTGATCCGGTTCGATGCCACAGATCGGCGCCATCGCCTCGGGCGTGAACTGGCGCAGGTGCTCTTTCTCGGCTTCCCAGTTCTCGGTCCAGCGGTGGATGTACTGGCTGTCATACAGCTCTTCCTCGACGATCACGTTCATGATCGCGTTCAGCATCGAGACATCCGCGCCCGGGCGGAATTGCAGCATTTCGTCGGCAAACTTGCGCATACCAACGCCGCGCGGGTCCATCACGATCAACTTGCCGCCGCGTTTGGCGAACTGCTTGAAATAGGTCGCGGCAACGGGGTGGTTCTCGATCGGGTTCGACCCGATGATGATCGCCACATCCGCGTTTTCGATCTCGTTGAAGGTCGCGGTCACGGCGCCCGAGCCGACGTTCTCGATCAGAGCGGCCACAGACGATGCGTGACACAAACGGGTGCAGTGGTCGACGTTGTTGTGCTTGAACCCCTGACGGATGAACTTCTGAAACAGATAAGCTTCTTCGTTGGTGCATTTGGCCGAACCAAAGCCAGCAATCGAAAGCGGGTTTTCGTCGCGCAGGGCCATCAGCCTGGTTGCGGCCAGATCCATCGCCTCTTCCCATGTCGCTTCGCGGAAATGGGTGCCGATGTTGCCGGGATCGACGTTCAACCCCTTCTCGGGCGCGTCCTCGCGCCGGATCAACGGCTTGGTCAGGCGGTGCGGGTGGTGGATGTAGTCGAACCCAAAGCGGCCTTTGACGCACAAACGGCCTTCGTTTGCCGGGCCGTTGATGCCCTCGACATACTTGACCTTGCCGTCCTTGACCTTCAGCGAAACCTTGCAGCCTACGCCACAGAACGGGCAGACGCTTTCGGTCTCAGAGTCGTAATCTCTGCTGTCCCCCTGCTGTTGGTCGTCCAGCACGGTTGCAGGCATCAGGGCGCCGGTCGGGCACGCCTGAACACATTCACCACAAGCGACACAGGTTGAATCGCCCATCGGGTCGTTCTGGTCGAACACCACCTGAGAGGTGTGGCCGCGGCCAGCCATGCCGATCACGTCATTCACCTGCACATCGCGGCAGGCACGGACGCAGAGGTTGCAGTTGATGCAGGCATCCAGATTGACGCGCATCGCAACGTGGCTGCCATCCAACAGCGGGATCTTCTCGGCCTCTTTTGCCGGGAAGCGGCTGTCGTTGACATCGTTCAGCCTGGCCATGTCCCAGAAATGGCTGGATGCGTCATGGGGTTGCTCGGGCTGGTCAGCCACCAGCAGTTCCATGACCATCGCACGGGATTTCTCGGCGCGGTCGGTGTCAGTCTTGACGACCATCCCGTCAGCAGCCGGACGGATGCACGAGGCGACCAGAGTACGCTCGCCTTCCACCTCGACCATACAGGCGCGGCAGTTGCCATCGGGTTTGTAACCCGGTGCCGGTTTGTGACACAGATGCGGAATAACCAGTCCACGGCCATTGGCCGCGTCCCAGATGGTGGTGCCTTCGGGCACGGTGACGTCATCGCCATTCAGGTTGAAGGTGACGGTCTTGGTTGGGCTTGCATCAAGCATGGCTCTGTCTCCCTCAGATTTCGTCAGCGAAATGTTTCATGACCAGACGGATCGGGTTCGGGGCCGCCTGCCCCAGACCACAGATCGAGGCGTCGCCCATGACCTGACACAGATCTTCCAGCAGGTTCTGATCCCACTTGTCGGCCTGCATCAGCTTGACCGCTTTTTCGCAACCCGCCCGACAGGGGGTGCACTGGCCGCAGCTTTCGTCCTCGAAGAATCGCAGCATGTTCAGCGCCGCATCGCGGGCCGTGTCCTGACCGGATAGAACCACAACCGCAGCAGACCCGATGAACGTGCCCAGCGGCTGTAGGGTGTCAAAGTCGAGCGGGATGTCGTCGATGCTGGAGGGGAGAAGACCTGACGACGGCCCGCCCGGTTGATACGCCTTGAACTCATGACCTTCGGCCATGCCCCCGGCGGCATCAATCACGTCAAGAATGGTCGACCCTGCCGGCAGCAGGTAGACGCCGGGTTTCGCCACCCGGCCCGAGACCGAATAACTGCGCAGCCCCTTGCGGCCATTCTTTTCAACCGAATTGAGGATTTCCGGACCTTCCCGGCAGATCTTGGACACCCAGTAGAGCGTTTCCACGTTGTGCACCAGCGTCGGGCGTCCAAACACGCCGACCTGCGCCACGAAGGGCGGTCGGTGACGCGGCAGGCCTTTTTTGCCTTCGATCGACTCGATCATCGCGGATTCTTCACCGCAGATATAGGCGCCAGCGCCACGGCGCAGGTCGATATAGCCAGGCTCAACAATTCCGGCATCTTCCAGCGCGGCGATCTCGCGGCGCAGAATTTCCAGAACCGCAGGGTATTCGTCGCGCATATAGATAAAGCAGGTCTCGACCTCGACCGCCCAGGCGGCGATCAACATGCCTTCCAGGAAGACATGCGGTGTGCGTTCCAGGTAATAGCGGTCTTTGAAGGTGCCGGGCTCACCCTCGTCGCCATTGACGGCCAGATAGCGCGGACCTTCGTTCATGCGAACAAAGCCCCATTTTTTGCCCGACGGGAAGCCCGCACCGCCCAGACCCCGCAGGCCCGAGGACAGGACATCTTCCTGTACATTCTCCCAATTGCCGCCGTCACGCAGTTCTTTCAGCGTGGCGTAACCGCCATTTGCCTCATACGCTGCGAAAGCTTCGTAGTCGGGCAGATGGGCATGGGTGTCATCCGCAGCAATCGCGGCCTGCACCTTATCGGGGTTGGCACGGTCGATATGGTTGTGACCGACCTCCAGCACCGGCGCTGTGTCACAGCGGCCCATGCAGGGCGCGCGGACCACACGGACTTCGGTCGGGTCCAGACCGTCTTTCAGTGCCTTTTGTAGTTGTTGGGCGCCCGCCATTTCGCAGGACAGGGAATCACAGACGCGAATGGTCAGCGCAGGCGGAGGAGTCTCGCCTTCTTTCACCACGTCGAAATGAGCGTAGAACGTCGCGGTCTCGTAGATTTCCGCCTGACCGATCCGCATCTCGACCGCCAGCGCGGCAATATGGTCGGCACTGATATGGCCGTGTTCATCCTGAATCAAATGCAGGAATTCGATCAGCAGATCGCGGCGGCGCGGGCGGTCGCCCAGCAGGCGGTGAATTTCAGCCTGCGCCTCATCCGTGAACTGACGGCCTTTGGGCGTGTGTCGCCCCTTGCCTTTACCTGACTTCCAGACGCCCTTGGGTGCGCCTGATGGCTTGGTGTCTAATGGTGCCATGATGCCCTCCGATTCAGGCCCCGTGTCTCATCAGGCTAACATATCGTCAAATCGCTTTTGGCAATTACACGATAACGACACCTTATCACCGTAAAGACGTCACCACGGCGCGCAGCGCCCGTACAGTTGGCAGTTCTGGATCGCGGCTTCGTGTCGCCAGACAAATCGGTTTGCTGACAATGGGCTCGACCAGCGGCAGCACCTTTGTCCCTTTCAACTCGCCCAATGCCCGAATAAGGACACGGGGCACAACCGTGGCGGCCAGCCCCTCGCGTGCCATCACCATCGAAGCGGTAAACCCACTGGTTTCGGCAACCACGTCCGGGTACAAACCCTGATCTTCAAATACATGATCCAGAATACGCCGGTTCTGCATCTGCGGCTCGAGCAGACTTAGCGGGAATTCGGCCACGCGCGCCCAAGGTATCGGACCGGTTTCGTCCGTCATGTGCGACGGGACCAGCAGAACATAGGTTTCCTCGTACAAAGGTTGCACCTGTCGCAGGTCGGTCCCGATGCTGTCGCCATACGTTACCCCAGCGTCCAGGCTGCCTTCGTCCAGCCGGTGTTGAATGGCGGTGGCTGACATGGTTTCGATGCGCGTAATGATACGTGGATGCGCCTGTCTCAACCGTTTAGTGAGCCGCCCGGTAAAGGCGATGGCCGTCGGGATCACACCCAAAATCAGCGTGCCGGTGATCTCGCCTTTGGCGGCCAGTACCTGTTGCTCGAGTGCCTTGGTGTCATCCAGAATGCGACGCGCCCGCTGGACGATCATCTCCCCCTCTTCCGTCAGACCCTGAAACCGGTTGGCGCGGCGGACAATGGAGACGCCCAGCCGATCCTCAAGATTTCGAATGCGCATCGAGAACGCAGGTTGCGAAATCCCGCACTCTTCGGCCGCCTTGGCAAAATGGCGGTGCCGCGCAAGGGCGCTGAGCAGTTGCAGGTCGCGGATTTCGATCATTTGGACGTTTCTCGAATGACGGGTCGAAACCCACATTAAGGGGAATTAGGCTGGAGAGGAAAGAATGGCTAACTGACACGTCGAAAAACAGCTGCAACCTCAGATACAGAATACCAATCCGGGCAGTTCCGGGACCATTCCGGTAGTCGGTATGCGGGACAAAGCTGACGTCCACAGGGCTCATCGATGATTGCCCCAACAACTGTGGTCAACGTGTATGATGTCAAAAAAGAAACAACTTTGTCACGAAATCAGAATCGAACACTAAGATTTGCCCCCAAACCATGTTCTTGACCATTTGAACGTACCGAATAGCCGTATCCTGCTGTTAGTCTGGCTTGCTCAGATATTTGATACCCTAGCCCCAACCCGAGAACGAAGCCGTTGGCTCCTCGGTTTTGCCCGACCTGTGTAAATGTCCCAAATATCGGGCTTGTAACCGTGACTTCATGCTCACCATCCTTGTTGGCAAAAAAGTCGTACTCATAGCGAGCAAAGGCAATTGGGGTTAACACACCATTTTCACTCAAGAAGTCCCGTTGATAGTCGACGCCAATCGAAGCGACCAAAGACTCTGCATCCGCTTTTTCAATTGAATAGTTGAAATCGCCGCCTCCGGTTTCTGTTCCAGAGCCTTGTTGGATGCGCCCGTAGTTTAGTCCGAAAACCGTGGAAACTCTTGCGCCACTGTCCAGGTTAAACAGCTTCCGTGCCTGGATACCGGCGTGAATGCCTTCTTGGTCCAAATCCGACTTTGCCTCGCCTCCCGTAAACCCATCTACAGATGGGTTATTCCGCTTGGCGTCAGTTTCACCGAACATGTAACCGATTAGCCCGGAGAACTCCCACGTTCCGGTCGTTGTACGCCCGTAGACGCCCGCGTGATAGCTGTCGGTCGAAAAGTCCTGATCAACTTGATCGTGCTCATCCATGGAGGACGTCCCGAATCCTGCGTACACGCCAACGACCCCTCTTTCCGAACTGAAGACATCCGCACCGACCAAAATAGTGCCGAGCGAATAGTCGAATGTCCCGAGGCCGTTACTTCCATCAACGTCCCCGCTCACATAGGCCGTGTCGATCCACCAGCGCCGATCAGAGCAGTCGATTGCGCCGCTGGGGCTCTGGGCCGAGCCGATTTCGCCTGCTGCAACGGGTTGATCCTCACTACTGAAGCCGACCGCTTGATACTTGCGGCAGTCAGCGTGACTCAGCACTGTGTTGGTTATTAGATCCAGTTGCTCGAGCCCGACCGTCAGGTTTGAGGAATAGGGTTCCGCATGCACGCGGTTAAACCCAGCCAAACCTGAATTGGTAAGCGTGTTAACGGCATTGCCCAAGGTTGAGCCATTAGTCAGATTGGTTCCGGGTGCAGTGTTTGTGGTGTTGGCCACCGCACCAGCAAGGTTGCTTGCATTGGGTGATCCGACAACTGCTGGATTCTGCGGCAAACTCGAGACGGGAAGAGTCGCAAAGGCAATATCAATTCTACCGTCTGCGGTAGGGGTATTTGCAATACTCAAACTGGACAATGCCGGCAGGGTTCCCCCGGCAACTAATGTCGGTGAGTCTCCATCAAAACTTGAAGCTTGAAAAACCGTGTAATTGTTGCCAGCAGCATAGTCTTGCGCAGTCAGGCCGGGCCGAGCAGCTTCGACTTGTATGGTAGCTTTGTTGATACCAGTGACTGCGCCTGTTGACGAAACCAGATCCGCGTTTTGTGCCGCTGTGGGGTCGACTTCCGACAAAATCGTCGACCCTGCATCGAAGGAAATTGCACTATTAATATTCAACGTGCCAATCGAGGAGCCCGGTGAAAGAACAGCGCCATTTCTCACGTTGAAATTGAATGCGTTCACGGTGCCGTTGCCGGCCAGAGTACCAAAGTTATCAAAATCGACCGTGGTCAGACTGCTGGATGCATCGAGTCGTAGCGTTGTGCCGCCACCTATCACCATATCGCTAGTGGCCGACATCGAACTGTTGGTCAGAGTAAAATCAGACGCTTGAGCAACTCTTGTCTGAATATTGAGCACACCAAACGCGATTTCCGTTGCGTTTGTTACTGTCAAGTTATCGTAAGTTAACGGCGTGTCTGATTGGAAATAAACCTCGGTTGGGTCAACATCACCCCCATTTGCGGGCGCAAATGTCATGGATCGTCCTGATCCAATCGAAGTCCCTACAATATTGACTCGTAGTCTGCCGTTGATTTGCGTCGTCAAGGCCTCCCGTGAAACAAAGTCGCCGCTCCCAGCCGCGACATCGACGTTCAACAAAGTCAGTACCGATGCTTTGTCTGGATTTTGACTCTGCCCCGGGACATAAAGCTCAATTTCCCCAGAAGGCATTATGGAAGAATTACCAATCAGAAGCGCCGTGATGGGCCCGTTTGGAATTGGCAGGCAGGTTTTCACAGTAGAAGATATCGTCTGCCCGCTAAGAATAGTCTCTGTTCCAGCAGTGTATTCGTCACGGGGAGCACCAACTTCAACGCAAGATTGCGAACTTTGGGCCCAGGCATCGCCGGGCAGTAGGAAATACGCCAAGGCTCCCAACGTGGAACTAGAGACAATTACACGCTGAGCGTATCTTATCGAATAATTCGGGTCCTTTGATTGCAATAGCTTTCTCCCTCAACTCCACAAGTGAGGCTACACCCGTTTTTTGATAGGCAGAGAGCTTTTTTTTTAGTTTTTCGGAGAAGTCGAACGATTGACTGCCTTGGGCTCACACCGGTCCTTAGCCTCACCAAAGCACTACCCGTAAGGTGCTCAGCCAAGCGGAAGCACTCTGCTGTTACGTATTGAACAAGAAGTGCATCACATCGCCATCCTTGACGATGTAGCTTTTTCCCTCGGCCCGCATTTTGCCTGCCTCTTTGGCCCCTTGCTCGCCGTTGCAGGCAATAAAGTCGTTATAGGCGATGGTCTCGGCGCGGATGAAACCCTTTTCGAAATCACCATGAATGACACCAGCCGCCTGCGGTGCAGCAGTGCCCGTAGGGATGGTCCAGGCGCGGGCTTCTTTCGGGCCGACTGTGAAATAGGTTTCCAGCTTGAGCAGGTCGTAACCGGCACGGATCAGACGGTCGAGGCCGGGCTCTTCCAGACCCATTTCCTCAAGGAACATCTGTGCCTCGTCCGCTTCAAGCAGGCTGATCTCTTCTTCAATCTTGGCGCTGATGATGACATGAGAATTGCCTTGGGCGGCAGCCATTTCGGCGACTTTCGCCGAGTATTCGTTGCCTTCAGCGGCTTCTTCCTCGGACACGTTACAGACATAAAGAACCGGCTTGGTGGTCAGCAGTTGCAACATCTTCCAGGCTTTGGCGTCTTCGTCCGAAACTTCGACCAGACGCGCAGGTTTACCGTCCTCCAGCATCTCCTGCGCTTCGGCAAGCAGGCGTTCCTGCTGTTGTGCCTCTTTGTCGTTGCCTTTCAGTTTGCGCACCAGGTTGGCGCGGCGCTTTTCGATGCTTTCCAGATCGGCCAGCATCAACTCGGTTTCAATGGTCTCGGCGTCGGCCACCGGATCGATGCGGCCTTCTACATGGGTCACGTCGCCATCTTCGAAACAGCGCAAGACATGGGCAATGGCATCGACCTCGCGAATATTTGCCAGAAACTGGTTGCCCAGCCCCTCGCCTTTCGAGGCCCCCTTCACCAGACCGGCGATATCCACGAATGTCATCCGCGTCGGGATGATCTGTTTTGACGTGGCGATTGCTGCCAATTTGTCCAGCCTGTCATCTGGCACGGCCACATCGCCGACGTTGGGCTCGATGGTGCAGAATGGGAAGTTCGCGGCTTGCGCGGCAGCGGTTTTGGTCAACGCATTGAACAGGGTCGACTTGCCCACGTTCGGCAGACCCACGATTCCCATTTTAAAGCCCATATCGGCCTCCTGCATAGAATACGAACGCAGCTTCTATGCAGGTCCGCATCAATGCGCAAGCAAATGCTGGAGGTGCATTTTGCTGAGTCCCTTTCGCAACATCACAAAAACGTTCCCAAAACGTGTTCTTGTGGGAACTGAAAAAAATGCTCTACGATAACCACTTAGCATTGCACGATCGAATTTTTGCTGGCGGGAAACTATGAGAACGCTTTTTCTTACAGCTGTTTTGGCTTCTACAGCCTCCGTATCAGCCCATGCTCAAACTATTGTTTTTGGCGCGGGGTATGCTGATTTTTCCGAAGACGTGTCCGAAGATCAGGCACTGATCTCACTTGAATATCAACACAGGCCCTTTCACCAAGCCAAGCGGTTCAGCGCGGGCTGGGGGGCGGCTTTGTCCATAGATGAAGACGGCGATACCCACATCGGTGCAGGTTTGATCGGGCTGTATTCGTTTAGTGATCGATGGTTCGTCGAAGGCAGTGTCATGCCCGGATACTACAATGCTGGCAATGACCTGAATGACTTGGGTGGCGATTTTCAAATCCGTAGCCTTTTTGGTCTGGGATACAACCTGAACAATGGTAACAGCGTGTCAGTTGCTATCACACACAAGTCCAATGCCAGTACAAACCACGAAAACCCGGGCGTAAATGCATTTCTGGTGCGGTACCATCTGGGCTTCTGACCTGCTCGTGCATCGGTGGGATTGATTTTCCGCCAAAGTTTCTGCACACGGGTCCAAACCCGAGTGCAAGGACATCCGATGACCCGTATCGACGCTAAGTTTGCCGCCCTGAAAGCCGAAGGAAAGAAGGCTTTTGTTGCCTATGTCATGGCAGGGGACCCTGACTATGACACCTCGCTCGACGTGGTCAAAGGCTTGCCCGGCGCAGGCGTGGACGTCATCGAACTGGGTTTGCCCTTTACAGATCCGATGGCGGATGGCCCTACGATTCAGGCAGCGGGCCAACGCGCGCTGGATGGCGGGATGACGTTGCAACGTACATTGGATTTGGCGCGCGCCTTCAGGGAAATAGACGACACTACGCCAATTGTCCTGATGGGGTATTACAACCCGATTTACAGCCGGGGCGTTGACGTATTTCTGGCAGATGCAAAAGAAGCCGGCATTGACGGGCTGATCATCGTGGATCTGCCACCCGAGGAGGACGAAGAGCTTTGCCTGCCTGCTCAGGCAGCGGGTCTGAACTTCATTCGTCTTGCGACACCTACCACGGATGACCAGCGCCTGCCGCGGGTTCTGCAGAACACCTCGGGCTTCGTATATTACGTCTCGATCACTGGCATCACCGGCGCGGCCGAGGCGCAGGCAACGGATGTGGCCCCCGAGGTTGCCCGCATCAAGGCCGCGACCGAACTGCCGGTGATTGTGGGCTTTGGCATCAACACGCCCGAGAAGTCCCGCAATATCGCGTCAGTGGCAGATGGTGCCGTAGTCGGATCAGCGATCGTCAGCCAGATCGGTGCAGGCAAGCCGGTCGACGAAGTGCTGGATTTTGTAAAGTCCCTGTCGGATGGCGCCCATAGCGCCTGATCCGGCGGATAAATCAATACGATAAAAGGCCTGCCGCACAGTGCTCTGCGGCAGGCTTTTTTGACCGCCCGACACCAGGCCAGATCATTGCAGCCTTTGACTTGCATTGGTAAGGAAAACTAACCAGTAAGTTCGGAGGTCTGAGACATGCCTGTGATAACCAACATTGAAGACCTCAGGCGCATCTATGAGCGTCGCGTACCGCGGATGTTCTACGATTACGCTGAAAGCGGCAGCTGGACGGAACAGACATTCCGCGAAAACAGTTCCGACTTTGAAAAGATTCGCCTGCGCCAGCGCGTTGCCGTTGATATGTCCGGACGTTCAACTGCCTCAGAAATGATTGGACAGCAGGTCTCGATGCCGGTTGCGCTGGCTCCGGTTGGGTTAACGGGGATGCAGCATGCGGACGGAGAGATGAAAGCCGCAAAAGCTGCCGAAGATTTTGGAGTTCCCTTCACCCTTTCAACCATGTCGATCAACTCGATCGAAGACGTGGCCGAGCACACCGAAAAACCATTCTGGTTTCAGCTCTACACGATGAAGGACGCTGACTATGTCAGCCGTCTGATCCAGCGGGCCAAGGACGCCGGGTGTTCGGCGCTGGTGATCACGTTGGATCTGCAGATTCTGGGCCAACGGCACAAAGACCTGAAGAACGGTCTGTCCGCACCACCCAAGCTGACCGCAAAGACCATCGCAAACCTGATGACCAAATGGGCATGGGGCATTGAAATGCTGGGGGCCAAGCGGCGCGAGTTCGGTAATATAGTGGGACATGTGCAAGGCATCTCGGACGCGTCTTCACTGGGGGCCTGGACCGCTGAACAGTTCGACCCCACCCTCGACTGGGGCAAGGTCGAAAAGCTGATGGAACAGTGGGGCGGAAAAGTGATCCTGAAAGGTATCCTTGACGCGGAAGATGCCAAAATGGCGGCCAAGCTGGGGGCCGATGCCATTGTCGTGTCGAACCATGGCGGACGTCAGTTGGACGGCGCGCTCAGTTCGATCCGGGTATTGCCCGAGATCATGGACGCTGTGGGCAATGATATCGAAGTGCATCTGGACAGTGGTATCCGCTCAGGTCAGGACGTGCTCAAAGCGTTGGCGCTGGGGGCCAAGGGGACGTATATCGGCCGCGCATTTGTTTATGGCTTGGGTGCCATGGGCCAGAAAGGCGTTACCACCGCGCTGGAGGTGATCCAGAAGGAACTCGACACAACAATGGCGCTGTGCGGTGAAAAAACCGTCGACGCGCTGGGGTCGCATAACCTTCTGGTACCAGAGGGTTTTGGCGGTCGTTGGCAAGGCTGATTCCGCGGGAGTTTAGGGGCTCTGCCCCCGCCGCCCGTTCCGGGCGCCTCCCCCAGGATATTTGGAGCCAGATGAAGCAGCGGACCCATCACTGATCTTGCGAGAAGTACCCCGGAGCGCGAGGTTAAGCTCCCCAAAATGACAAGGTATGAATTACCCCTTTCCAAACGTGGTGAATCGAGATAAGGACGCGGCTTCACGCGGGTATACAGCCTTGGAGGATACCCGCCCTAACATTGGAGAATTATCATGGCTGGAGAGATTCCTGATCTCGTAGCTCTGGAACGGACGGGGACAGGCAAGGGCGCCGCTCGTAAAACACGCCGCGAAGGCATGGTTCCGGGTGTTGTATTTGGCGGCGACAAAGATCCGCTGGCAATTCAGATCCCGTTCAACGAACTGTTCAAGCGCCTGAAAGCCGGTCGCTTCAAATCGACCCTGTGGAACCTGAAGGTCGAAGGCCATGAAGACGTTCGTGTCATCTGCCGCGATGTTCAGCGTGATATCGTCAAAGACCTGCCGACCCACCTGGACCTGATGCGCCTGCGCCGGACCACAAAGATCGCGCTGTACATTCCAGTTGAATTCATCAACGAAGATGAAGCCCCCGGCATCAAGAAGGGCGGCGTTCTGACAGTTGTCCGTCCGGAAGTCGAGCTGTTGTGCACCGCGGGTGAGATTCCTGAGAAGATCACCGTTGATGTAGCCGGAATGAACATCAACGACGTCGTCACAATTTCATCGGTTGTCCTGCCCGAAGGCACCAAGCCGACCATCGACCGTGACTTCGTGATTGCAAACGTCTCGGCTCCGACAGGTCTGGCAACAAGCGACGACGACGAAGATGAAGAGGCTGAAGTTGCAGTCGATGAAGTCGAAGTCGTCGGCAAAGAAGAAGAATAAATCCGGATCAATCGTCTGGATTTTGAAACGGGGTTCTGACGAGCCCCGTTTTTTATGGTCAAGACGCTCGGCGCTGGCTGGATTTCCCTGGCAATTCCGGGCATCACATAGCCTCAAGGCTACAGAGGCGGAGTATGGTCATGAAACTCTTTGTCGGATTGGGAAACCCTGGGCAGAAATACGCCCGGAACCGGCACAACATCGGGTTTATGGCTGTGGACCGGATTGCAGAGGACCATGGGTTTGGCCCATGGAAATCCAAGTTTCAGGGTGAGATCTCGGAAGGTCGCGTGGGCTCTGAAAAAATCCTGTTGCTGAAACCGCAAACCTTCATGAACCGGTCCGGTCAATCCGTGGGTGAAGCGATGCGTTTCTACAAGCTCGACTCCACTGATGTTGTTGTGTTTCACGACGAGTTGGACCTCGCCCCGGGCAAAGTGCGCGTCAAGGCGGGCGGTGGACACGCGGGACACAATGGATTGCGCTCGATCCACGACCATATTGGCGCTGCCTATGATCGTGTACGACTTGGCATCGGACATCCGGGCCGCAAAGAAATGGTCTCGGCTTATGTCCTGAGCGACTTTGCGAAATCGGAGGCTGACTGGCTGGATGACGTCCTTCGGGGAGTTTCGGACGGAGCGTCCCATCTGGCGCGGGATGATGGTGGAAAATTCATGAACGCGGTTGCCCTGCGCACTGCGCCGCCTCGGTCGTCCAAGACGGCCGGGCCGAAAGCCGAAACCGCGCCTAAGGCACCTCCTGATCCACCGGTCGACGAACGGTCCGCCATGCAAAAGCTGTTGGACAAGTTCAAATAGCTCGGTGCCCTGTTTCCGTTACGTCGGCGTTGCGAAAACGGGACGCCCGCGTTCAAATACCTGTAAACAATGGAGGCTTTACGATGCGATCCATACTGAAATGGGTTCTGCGCATTGTGCTGGCGTTGGCTCTGGCCGCCGCTGCAATTGGGCTTTGGAAACGCGAAGAGTTACAGCGCCTGATGGCGGTGAACTCTCTGTTTTCCGAGGACAAGATCGTTCACAACTTTTCGCACATGGATGAAGCATTTCTGACCGTGGATCTGCCGCGTGGAAACGTCCCAACATGGGAGCTGCCCTACGGCGAAGGTTTCGATCTTCCTGAAGACACTGACAATTGGATCAATGAACGCTCTGTTACTTCTTTGCTCATCATGCAGAACGGCAAGATCCGGTTCGAGGAATACTATCTGGGCACCGGTCCCGATGACCGCCGGATTTCCTGGTCAGTGGCAAAAAGCTATCTGTCGGCGCTTTTCGGCATTCTCCTGCAAGAGGGCGTAATCGATTCATTGGATGATCCCGTCGTCAATTACGCCCCCAAACTTGCAGACAGCGCATATAACACGGCGACAATACGGAACGTTCTGAATATGGCCAGCGGCGTCACGTTCGACGAGGATTATCTGGACCCGAAGTCTGACATCAACAGGATGGGCCGTGTGATTGCCCTAGGCGGTGAATTGGACGATTTCGCGGCCTCATTGCAGGACAGTTTCGCGCCCCCCGGTGAAACCTGGCAATACGTTTCCATAGACACCCATGTATTGGGCATGGTGATACGCGGGGCGACCGGTCGCAGTGTTGCGGATCTTTTGACAGAAAGAATTCTTCAGCCCCTGGGCCTTGAGCGCGACGGATACTATGTCACCGACGGCGCCGGGGTCGCTTTTGTTCTGGGTGGTTTAAACTTCACGACACGTGACTTTGCACGGTTCGGGCAAATGATCCTGCAAGATGGGGAATTGAGCGGCCGGCAAGTGGTGCCCGCCGACTGGATATTCGAGGCAACTCAACCCAGCGCACCGACCGCTCGGGGGAAGATTGGATATGGGTATCAGTGGTGGATTCCACGCGGCGCGCATGAGGGAGAGTTTCTGGCCCGGGGCGTGTATGGGCAATACATCTATTTCAACCAACCTCGCGGCGTTCTGATTGTGTCTACTGGCGCTGATCGGCATTTCCGCGACACTGGCGTAAATGACCAGAATATTGAAATGTTCCGCAAGATCGCAGAAAGCCTGTAAGGTGCCTTCATGCAAAAGCAAGACAGTATCAATGTACTTGGCGGCGTTCTGACGCCCTGCTCACGCGATCCTCTGACAGGGTTCTTTCGGGATGGTGCGTGCAATACCTGCCCCGAGGATCAGGGCAGCCATACCGTTTGTGCGGTGATGACGGCCGAGTTTCTGGCATTCTCGAAATACGTCGGCAATGATCTGAGCACGGCTCGGCCCGAATTCGATTTCCCGGGCCTCAAGCCCGGTGACAGCTGGTGTCTGTGTGCCAGCCGGTTCCTACAGGCCCATGACGAAGGATGTGCCCCAAAGGTTCACCTGGAAGCAACACACCAACAAGCGCTTGAGATTGTGCCACTTGATATCTTGCTTCAGAACAAGGCGAATGCCTGACGGCCATTGCGCCCGGGCGAAACCTGATCCGCGATCCAGTCTCGCCCCCGGTTCAGAATGCCATTTGCCAGATCAGGCTGATGCTGTAGTTTTCAAAACCGCTTTCACCGATGCCATCATAGAACACGTTTGCTGCAAGCAAGCTGTTGTTTTCCAGCCGATAGTCCAGGCCCAGATCCGCGCGGGCACGGGCGGTGTCGCCAATCGGCGTCACGCCGGGAGCGGTGCCAGTTCCAGAAGTCGTGCTCCAAATCCCTGACAGTCCACCCGTCAGCATCATCTCTCCACGTGACACTTGCAGCGGGTGGCTGAAATCCATACCCAGCCGTGCCGTCGTCAAACTGAAATCCTGCTGTGGAATCAGATTGCCCAGACTATCGGCATAAGCTATCTGATCGTCACTGGCATAGCTCACGTCCAGCAATGGCATCAATGTCAGGGCGCCACGCTTTATCTCACCGGTCACGCGCGACTGGACCAGCCAGCGATCACTGTCGAAACTGTCCTCGTAGGTCCCAAACGGAGAGATGTTGTTGTCGGCTTGTCCATAAAGAACACGCCCCTCGAAAAAAACCGCATGATTGGGCATTTTTGCCACCACATAGGGACCAACCAGCCAGCCCGTGCCATCCACGCTGGCCGGGCCGTTTTCCGTTTCGGCATAGTCGAACTGAAGCATAGCACCGATCAACAGGTTCGAACTGACCTGACGATGAGCCCCGACAACAGCCAGTGCATAGGAGCTATCAAAATCATCCTGCGAGCTCCAGTTCCCGGTCAAACTGAACCAGACGGGACGCGACGGATCACTGGCGAAATTCAGATACCCTGAGCCCTGGGTTACAGAACTGTCCAGAACACCCGACCCGGAACGTTGCAAAAACTGGGTCAGTTTAGGCTGGTTCGTCACAAGGCTGTTGGCCCGGGCGTTCTGAAATGCCTGAATCTGACGTTGAGCATTTGTCACCGCTTGAAGTGTGCTGACCCTGTTAGATTCCAGGTTCAGATTACCGGCCGCATCCGAGAACACCCCCGCGGGAATGAAGAGTTCGATGGTTCCGTTGTTCTGAGGCGTCAAAGTGGCGACAAAGCTGGTGCCGGACCCAGTCATAGAAGCCGTTGCATTCGTGACCGACAGGTCGCCTACGGTGAAGTCGGTACTTGGCTCGCTCAGAGTAATGGTTGCTTGAAAAGTTCCGCTGCCGGTCGGTGTCAAAGCTCCGATCGTTGCGGTTGGCTGCGTGGTATCCACCAGAACACGCGTGTTGACGATTTGGGTATTCGCTACTCCGGACAATGCGATCTCGTAGCGGTAAAGCGGCCCGCCGACGGATTCACGCGCTGTAAACGTAATCCCCAGATATCCATCTGCCGCATAGCTGGAATTCGCGCCATCCTGACTGAGAATGGTCGCACCGATATAGCCCAGGGAAGCCAAGCCGGCAGGCGTGATCGCAGTCTGGTTCAGAATGCCGTTGTTAAAGTAAAAACTGCCGCCAGGAACCTGCCCCGAGCCCCCCAGGGATACAAAGGCAGTGCCTGAAGGCGGGATATTGTTAAAAAAGATGCTTCCCCCGTTCGGTGTCGGAATCGAGGTTATGATGAAGCTGCCCCCAAGGGCCGCGCCCTCTTTCGCGCTTCCGATCATGAGTGCTGAAATCAGAAAACAGAGACACAAGAGCCTCGAAATAGCGAACCTAACCATTTTACCTCCTACAGCACCGCGAGGGTGCTAAACACCAGGGTGCCCGGGGCAAAGATACTATGTCCCGAACAGCGTCATCCATTGTCCCATCTACTGCAGAGACTCCCCTGAACCGGCCGCAACACCGCCAGTTACCAAATAGATAAATCAATTCTGAGACGCTGTATAGAATTGGAAACGATTCAACTTTGGCGTGCGGGTCACATGGACGTGCACAAACCTTAAAGCACAGGCGGAACAAGTCAGAAAGCATCCTGAAATCCTGTGTTTTCAAGGCGTCTTCTCAGAGAAACCTTTCAACGAGCCAGGACTGTACAAAGCAAAAGCTAAAGGTGCGCAGGGTACTAATTCTCGGCAAAACCGCAACAATCGCAACAATCGAAGATAACGATCGCGACTGGTATTTTTTGGGAAACAAATTCATGCAAGTCGATCCCAATTTCACGGCAGCCGGCGAATCCTCAGGCTTCTGTATCGTTCTTCAATGCGCCTTGGTGACAATCTTTTTTAGGTTATTCCGCTGTCGAAGGACTTATCACAGCTCTGGCCATTCTGCACGACCCACCTTCGGGGCACGGGACCCGTCGCCCAGGAATAATTTCTTTCATGTTCTCTCCAGCTACAGAGCCCGAGAACGAACAACCGGGGCTCATGGCCCCGGTTCCCAATCAATCTGCCGAACGGCCTTCGGTATCGGACATGTCGAAGTTCAGATATTTGGCCACGGTCTGAACGTCCTTGTCTCCGCGACCACACATGTTCATGCAGATCAGATGATCTTTGGGCAATTTCGGTGCGATCTTCATCACATGTGCCAATGCGTGACTTGGCTCCAGCGCCGGGATGATCCCCTCGGTGGCGCAGCAAAGCTGGAACGCCTCGAGCGCTTCCTTGTCTGTGATCGAGACGTAATTCGCGCGGCCTATCTCGTGCAGCCAGGAATGTTCAGGCCCAATGCCCGGATAGTCCAGCCCGGCTGAAATCGAATAACCTTCGAGAATCTGGCCATCGTCATCCTGCAGCAGATAGGTCCGGTTGCCGTGCAGCACGCCCGGCCGACCGCCTGTCAGGGAAGCGCAATGTTCCATTTTCTCGTTCACACCTTTTCCACCCGCTTCGACGCCTATGATGTTGACGTCCTTGTCGTCGAGGAACGGGTAGAACAAACCCATCGCGTTCGAACCGCCGCCGATGGCCGCAATGATCGTGTCGGGCAACCGGCCTTCGGCCTTCATCATCTGCTCTTTCGCTTCCTTGCCTATGATTGACTGGAAATCGCGGACCATTGCCGGATAGGGGTGCGGACCAGCCACAGTGCCGATACAGTAGAACGTGTCACGCACATTGGTCACCCAATCGCGCAATGCGTCGTTCATAGCGTCTTTAAGTGTCCCACGACCCGAGGTCACAGGGATCACCTCGGCCCCCAGAAGACGCATACGGAATACGTTCGGGGCCTGACGCTGTACGTCATGTGCGCCCATGTAGACGATGCATTTCAAGCCAAACTTGGCACACACGGTAGCAGTCGCCACGCCGTGTTGCCCTGCCCCGGTTTCAGCAATGATCCGCGTCTTGCCCATGCGCCGCGCCAGAATGATCTGGCCCAGCACGTTGTTGATCTTGTGTGCCCCGGTGTGGTTCAGCTCGTCACGTTTCAGATAGATCTTCGCCCCACCCAGGTGTTCGGTCAGGCGTTCCGCGAAATACAGCGGCGAAGGACGACCCACATAGTTTGCCCAGAGGTCATCCATTTCGGCCCAGAAGGTCGGATCATCCTTGGCCTTGTTGTATTCCTCTTCCAGCGACAGGATCAGCGGCATCAGTGTTTCACTGACAAAACGCCCGCCGAAGATGCCGAAACGTCCCTGTTCGTCAGGGCCCGACATGAAGGAATTGAAAAGATCGTTGGCCATGGGTGTCTCCCTCGTCGTATTCGATGTTCATAGGTGGTGGCGAAGGGATTTGCCATGCCAAAACACATTATTCTGCCGCCTGCGTGCTTTGACGCCAAACCTGGATCGCCTGCTCAGAGCTGGCGATGCCGATGCATGGAAATTGGTGAAAACTGTTCACATCGGCCAAGCGGTCCGCTGCCAGCATACTCCATCCCTCCATTTCGAGAGATACGCAACAAGTTGTGTATCAGATCACCCGAGAGCGGTTGCAAAGTCGCGGATCAAGCCCGCATCTTTTACACCCGGCGCGCTTTCAACACCGGACGAGACATCCACCTGACGGGCACCCGTCATCCGGACAGCTTCGGCAACATTCTGGGGTGTCAGGCCACCGGCCAGCATCCAAGGGCGCCGCCAGTACTTCCGCCCGGCCAGCAGCCGCCAGTCAAAAGCCAACCCGTTACCGCCCGGCAATTCCGATTCTCTGGGCGGTTTCGCATCGATCAGCAGTTGATCAGCCACTTCTGAGTAAAGATCGATGGCCGCCAGATCCTCGGCTTCGGCCACACCGATGGCCTTCATCACCGGCAAACCAAACCGCTCGCGCACTTCGGTCACCCGTTCGGGCGATTCCTTGCCGTGCAATTGAAGCATATCAAGCGGTACAGTCGAAACGATCTCGTCCAGCTCTTCGTCAGTGGCATTCACGACCAGAGCCACCTTAGCAACACCAACAGGGACGAGATGCGCCAGTTCTGCTGCCTGCGAAACGTCCAGATTGCGTGGCGATTTCGGGAAGAAAACAAATCCAACATAACCCGCCCCGGCTTCGGCCGCAGCACGCACATGCTCTGGCGCGGTCAGACCGCAGATTTTGAACCGAACGTCAGGCATGGCGTTTAGGCTCAGCTTGCCTCATCCAGAAGGGCAAGAACGTCGTCCTTGCCTTCGTTTTGCTTTTTCTTAAGCTTCTTGACTTCTCGCTCAAGCTTGCGCACTTCGGTTTTCTTCACGGTCGCGTCGCGGCGGTGCTTGTGTTCCCGCAGCCATTCCCACAGGAAGCCTATAACCAATCCTGCTGCCACACCGCCCAAAACCACCAGAAACAGCGGCAGTGACGCACTGAGGTTAAAGCCCAGAAGCTCGGCCAGAGCATCGGGCATCAGTTTCAACTTAACGGGTTGAACATTGGCAAGAGACACTGAGATCAGGACGATCCCGAGGGCTGCCAAAAAAGCATATCGAAGATAACTCATCATAGTGTCAGGCTTTACCGTTCAATCGATCCCTGAGCAACTTGCCAGTTTTGAAAAACGGCACACATTTTTCTTCGACCTGCACCGTTTCACCGGTGCGTGGGTTGCGTCCAACTCGCGCGTCGCGTTTTTTTACGGAAAACGCACCGAATCCCCGCAACTCGACACGGTCACCGCGCGCCATGGCGTCTGTGACTTCCTCGAATACAGTGTTCACGATCCGCTCGACATCACGCTGATAGAGATGTGGGTTTTCGTCAGCGATTTTCTGAATCAATTCTGAACGGATCATGCGTGATACCCTCCCAGGCAGCCGGTGTGACAGGTCTACTGTTTTGACAGTATAGGAAAAAACCCGGAAAGGGGGAACGGATACTCTGCGTATTGAGGCTTTATTTTGCCATATTCTCACGCGAAATTTTGCTTGTCAGGCCAATTTCCACACTTATTGCGCGAACAATCCCCTCATTAACCCCGCGGTTCGGAACACATTGATTCGCAACAAAAACGGCCCCGCACTGTCATGCGAGGCCGAAAACCTTACTCGGGATGCGGCCTTGGCTTAGTCGCCAGACTTCAGCGCTGCACCCAGGATATCACCCAGAGATGCACCCGAGTCGGAGGAACCATACTGTTGCACGGCCTCTTTCTCTTCGGCGATCTCGCGTGCCTTGATCGACAGGCCCAGACGGCGGGTCTTGCTGTCGACATTGGTGACGCGAACGTCGACCTTGTCACCGACCGAGAAACGCTCGGGGCGTTGTTCGGCACGGTCACGCGACAGGTCCGAACGGCGGATGAAGGATTTCATGCCTTCGTATTCCACCTCGATGCCGCCGTCCTCGATTGCGGTCACTTCGACTGTCACGATCGAACCACGCTTCACGCCGCCCACGGCTTCGGCGAACTTGTCACCGCCCAGGGCTTTGATCGAAAGCGAGATACGCTCTTTTTCAACGTCAACTTCCGAGACAACCGCCTGAACGACGTCGCCTTTACGGTAGTTTTGGATGGCATCCTCTCCGCGCTCGTCCCAGGACAGGTCCGACAGGTGAACCATGCCGTCGATGTCGCCTTCGAGGCCAATGAACAGACCGAATTCGGTGATGTTCTTGACTTCGCCTTCGACCTCGGTGCCCTCGGGGTGTGTTTCTGCAAACACTTCCCATGGGTTGCGCTGAGTCTGCTTCAGGCCCAGAGACACGCGACGCTTGGCGCCGTCGATTTCCAGAACCATGACGTCGACTTCCTGGCTGGTCGAAACGATCTTGCCGGGGTGGACGTTTTTCTTGGTCCAGGACATCTCGGATACGTGCACCAGACCTTCGACACCGGCTTCCAGCTCGACGAACGCGCCGTAGTCGGTGATGTTGGTGACGCGACCCTGGTGGACCGAGCCCAGCGGGTACTTGGCAGCAACCAGATCCCATGGATCTTCCTGCAACTGCTTCATGCCCAGGCTGATGCGATGGGTCTCTTTGTTGATCTTGATGACCTGAACCTTGATGGTTTCGCCGATCGTCAGGATCTCGGATGGGTGGTTCACACGGCGCCATGCCATGTCGGTGACGTGCAGCAGTCCGTCAACGCCGCCCAGGTCAACGAATGCACCGTATTCGGTGATGTTCTTGACAACACCCTCGACGGTCTGACCTTCGGTCAGGTTGCCAATAACTTCGGCACGTTGTTCAGCACGCGATTCTTCCAGGATAGCACGACGCGAAACAACGATGTTTCCACGACGACGGTCCATTTTCAGAATCTGGAACGGCTGCTTCAGACCCATCAGTGGGCCAGCGTCGCGCACGGGGCGAACGTCAACCTGCGAGCCGGGCAGGAACGCAACTGCGCCACCCAGATCGACGGTGAACCCACCTTTGACGCGACCAAAGATTGCACCTTCGACGCGCTGGTCGTCGGCATATGCTTTTTCCAGACGGTCCCATGCCTCTTCACGGCGGGCCATCTCGCGTGAGATGACGGCTTCGCCACGGGCGTTTTCTGCGGCGCGCAGGTAAACTTCTACCTCGTCACCAACAGCGATTTCAGGGGCTTCGCCGGGATTTGCGAATTCTTTCAGATCAACGCGGCCTTCCATTTTGTAGCCAACGTCGATGATGGCCTGGCCGGCTTCGATCGCCAGTACCTTGCCTTTGACAACAGAACCCTCTTCGGGCGTGTCCATTTCGAAGCTTTCGTTCAGGAGGGCTTCGAATTCCTCCATGGTTGTATCAGCCATCTGGCAGTGTTTTCCTTTACATACGTTTTTACTGGCCGAGCGGTTGTCTCCGCCGGTCTTGATTCATGATGTCTTCTGACGTGACCCGGTACGCCCCTGAGCAAACAAACACAAAGGGCCGAGGTAACCCGGCCCTGCTCAGAAACGTCTTCCGGACGTTGACCGCCCTTGTATCGACAGCGCGCGTATAAGCGGATTCCCCGGTATGTGCAAGGGCAAAGCCCATGTTTTCAAGGTTTGGAAGGTCTTTACCTGGGCTCGTTGCAGGTTTTGAAGGTCCAAACCCCGGCATCGCGCCGCAGCATGGCCTGTTCGATTGCGTCCAGTCTCATCAGCGCTGCGGAAGGGTTGCGCGCACCTCCAGCCCGGTTCCAGATCTTCTGCGCCGAAACGGGGCTCCACGGCAAGCTTGCCGTGGCCAACCACTGCCGCAAACCTGACGGCAAAGAATCGTAAACCTGCATTGGTGCCGCCTGTCGTCTCCTGCGTTTGAGGTTGCTCTGCAAGTTCCGACCCCTTGTTTGCCCTTGTTTCTTCTGTTGTCGCACCACGTTCGCCCTTCGTAAGATATATGTGATTACATTACACTACGATGAGCGGGTCGGAAGCAGAAAAGACGGGACCTTTGCGCCCCGCCTTTCCTAATAATACTCCCTGCGCGACGGGCAGAGAGCCTTCAGAACAGTTGCAGATCCTTCTTACCGCTTTGGATTTCAGCAAAGTTCGGCATGTTTTCGACAACAACCGGAGCAGGTGCCGCGCCCGGCATCGCCACTGTCGGTTTCATTGCCGCCGCCATTCCAAAGGCAGGTTGCTCAAGTTCCCCCCGGATATCGCGCAACAGTGTTTTGTGATCCGGCATCGACTTGATGATCTTCGCCAGATCCACTTTCGCGTTCTTCATACCCTGGAACCAAAGAGGTTTCTTCAATGGCCGAAGACGGTCGCGGATGCCTGAACCATAGCCTGTATCATAGACCTGTTTGCCCAATAGAACGGTTTGATAAACGCGGCTGTCAAACAGTGTGGCGAACTCGATATCGTGATCCATCGGCAGGCGATACTGCCACAGCTCAAGATTTTCAGCCAACCGATCCGGTACCTTCATCTCGGTGCGCGCGTCGATCCAGTATTGGTCATCGGTACGGTTGCCCAATCGATAGTGCAAACAGATGAACTCCAGAACCTCGTTATACAGCTTGTCCATCTGCCGATTGTATCTGTCCCTCAGCGAGGGCTCGATGTCTCGCGTAGGCAAATGCTCGGCGAACCAGCGTATCGCATGGTCAATCATATGGATTGCGGTGCTTTCCAGCGGCTCAATAAACCCGCCGGACAGACCTATCGCCACGCAATTCTTGACCCAGGCGTTGCGCACGCGACCAACGCGCATCGGGATTACCCGCGGTGTCAGTCCTTTGCCACTGTCACCCAGCCATTCAAGGTATTCGTCCGCCGCCTGGTCATCCGTACGATGCGCAGACGAATACACATAACCTGTGCCCACACGGTTATAGAGCGGCACCCGCCATGTCCAACCTGCGCCCAAAGCGGTGGATCTTGTGGCGCTTTCGATCTTGTCGGGATCCGGATGCTCGATCTGCAACGCCATGGCTCGATCATTGGGCAGATAGTCGGAGTAGTCCAAAAATGGCTCACCGAGAGCCTTGTTGATGATCAGCCCCCGAAACCCGGTGCAATCCACGACCATCTCAACGTCATGGCGGCCTTTTGCCTCCAGCATGAGATGACTGACATTGCCCTGTTCATCCAGTTCAACCGTTTGCACCTCATCCTGGATATGCTCCACTCCGCGCTTCGTGCAGACCCTGGTCAGCATGCCGGCAAACTTTACGGCATCCAGGTGATAGGCATACCCAAACCGTTGCTCGAATTCCGGCTGACCCAACTGACGCGCCCCTTTGCACAGGCGGGCCAGATCATCATGCGGCGAGATGGACTGTGTAAAATCCCGGTCTCCGTTGCCGAAGCGCAGGAAAAATTCGGCGGCCTCCAGCCCCTCCAGCATCTGGCCGTGGGCAAAGGGGTTCATGTAATCGATGCGATTGCCCTTGGCGTCGTTGTTCCAATTGCAGAATTTCACACCCAGCTTGAAGGATGCGTTGGTCTCGCGAAAGAAACTCCGTTCCGAAATGCCCGCCTGGCGCAGCGTGACAGGCATGCGTGGAACAGTAGCCTCACCCACGCCTACGGTGGAGATATTCGGGCTTTCGATCAGGCAGATTTTCGGTCGATCCTTGGGCCCTGACGTACGTGAAAGCACCATGTCCAGGATCAGTGCGGTCATCCATCCAGCCGTACCGCCACCCACGATGGTGATTTTGTTCAAACGATTGCTCATGTAGTTTTGTCCCTGTTGGCTTGGGAAATTTTTTAGCTGCGTCCCTGTTTTTTACCGGGTTGTATCGCAGCTTTCCCTTTTCGCTGGGGAGAAACTATAGCAGCTTTCCTGCATCCATCTAGGGTCTATGACGAACCGGCATGAACGCGTGGTCTTGCAACGCCTGCCAATCGGTTGGTGTCACGCCAAACACGTATTCACGGTGCAGGTCAGATTTCCTCGCCTTTCTTCAGCAGTTCTTCAATCAGAGCGCGTTGCAGATCAGTGCTGTCGCCGCCTCCGAACTCTGCTGCACCACCGGAATACAGGGTGCCATACGTCTTGGCGATGTTCACAGTCTGAGCCAGCCCCGAGATGAATTGGTCTTTTTCCAGCAAGGACAACGGGTGGATAAATGCAGCCCACAAGGTGCCATTGGCGATTGCGTAACGTGCATCCAACGTGCTGTCGAAATTGGCCTGCATCATTCGGATCAAATTTTCCTCCGACAGGGCCTCGGCGCTGCGGATCGGGACCATGGCCCGCATCCGATCCGCATTGACGTCGGTGATGATCAAAACCTGTACGCCTGCGACCGCCAATTGGAACCCGGGACCACTCGGCTCAGCTTCGGGGTCAAGCGCAAAAAGAATGTTGCCCAGGCGTTCGTAGGTCATCGGCGGTTCGACTACGGGTGGGCTTTGCACTGTCTCTTGCGCGGCAAGGCTTCCGGCAGTGAAGACAAGAATGAGGGCTAATCGGATCATGATGACACTCCTGCGGGCATTCTTTCAGCATATGTACAAAAACCCGCACTGACCAAACAAAGCTTAGTGAACGCACCTTACTATCATTCAGATACTTGAACGATCTGCAATATCTGATGGTCTATCTGCGATTATACGTCCAGCTTTCATCCCCTATCTATGTTTTGCCGGTCGACGATCCAGTCGGCCCGAACCCAGAACCGAAAGGAAACGTGTAATGAAAACTATCGTCTTCACCGCCCTGGCAGCCGCCATCGCCCTGTCCACCCCGGCCTTTGCCGCCGACGAAATCAACGTGTCAAACGGCATCTCGGCCGCAGGTGCCCCGCTTGCCGCACATGGGGTCGATCTGGTTGCATTGGTCAATGATGGCAATCCGGTCGAAGGCTTCGCCACCCACTCGGCGACCTACGATGGTGCATCCTATTACTTCACCACCGCCGCCAACCTCGAGGCGTTCGAGGCGAACCCGGCGGCCTACCTGCCGCAGCATGGTGGGTTCTGCTCGTTCGGCGTATCGGTCGGCAAGAAGTTCGACGGAGACCCGGATCAGTACCTGGTAGTAGATGGAAAACTGTACCTGTTCCTGAACGCCGAAACCCGCGCCGCCTTCCTGAAGGACGTTCCCGCCACCGCAAAAACGGCGGACGGACAGTGGGCAAATATCAAGAGCATCGCCGTAGGCGAGCTGTAAGTTCTGCCCCCTCTGCCTGCGACGTCAGCGCGTCGCGGGCAGTTTTGCGCTGATGATTTCAAGCGCTTTTGCCAATGCAGCCTCGATGCTGAGATCTGTTGTATCCAGTTGCACCGCATCCTCAGCTGGCTTCATCGGCGCAGCGCTGCGCTCTGCGTCCCGCGCATCCCGCTCTTTGACATCCGCCAGAACCCGTTCGCGCGTCACGTCAGCACCTTTTGCACTAAGCTCCAAAAACCGGCGTTCGGCTCGCACTTCTGGGCTGGCCGTTACAAACAGCTTCACCTCGGCATTGGGACAAATCACCGTCCCGATGTCGCGCCCATCCAAGACGGCCCCACCTGACCTTCGGGCAAAGGCGCGCTGAAAATCCACCAAGGCGGCGCGAACCTCGGGAATCACCGCCACTTTGGATGCGGCCTGCGCGATTTCAGCCGTGCGCAAATCACCCTGCTCAAGCTCTTCAGCCGTCAGGGACTGCGCGGCTTCAAGCGCGCCAACCCCTTCGAGGGTACGCCGTCCGACGGCCCGATACAGCAAGCCAGTGTCCAGATGGGAAAACCCGAAATGCGCCGCCACGGCCTTGGAGATCGTGCCCTTGCCCGCAGCCGCAGGTCCGTCAATGGCGACAGTGAAGCTCAACTGCGCTCTACCTTTGCCCCAAGCGACGCCATCAACGGCTCAAAAATCGGGAAGGATGTCGCGATCGGGCCACCATCATCCACGCTTACCGGGTTCTGCGCGCCCATGCCCATCACCATGAACGACATGGCAATGCGGTGATCCAGGAAGCTTTCGCACGTTCCGCCGCCCGGAACCTTGCCGATACCCAACCCTTCGACCGACCACCAGTCGTCACCCTCGTTGACCGCGACGCCGTTGGCTCGCAGACCGCGCGCCATGGCATCGATGCGGTCGCTTTCTTTCACCCGGAGTTCCTTCACTCCGCCCATCATCGTCGTACCCGTGGCGTTTGCGGCAACCACGGACAAAACCGGATATTCGTCGATCATCGAGGCCGCGCGTTCTGGCGGTACATCAATGCCCTTCATGTTTGGCGAGTATTTCGCGCGCAGATCGGCAACCGGCTCGCCGCCCTCTTCGCGCTCGTTTTCATAGGTCAGATCCGCGCCCATCTCGCGCAGCGTCGTGAATAGGCCTGCCCGTGTGGGGTTCAGGCCGATGCCGGGCACCAGCACATCGGAGCCAGGCGTAATCAGCGCCGCACAAACCGGGAAGGCCGCGCTGGACGGGTCACGGGGAACGGCGATGACTTGCGGCTTCAATTCGGGGCGCCCGGTCAAAGTGATGACCCGGCCTTCATCAGTGTCTTCCACCGTAATTTCGGCACCGAACCCGGACAACATCCGCTCGGAATGATCGCGGGTCGCCTCTTTTTCGATAACCACGGTTTTACCGGGGGCATTCAGCCCCGCCAGCAGGACGGCGGATTTCACCTGAGCTGAGGGTACCGGAACTTCGTACCGGACCGGAGTCGGGTCCGCCGCACCGACGATCGTCATGGGCAAACGCCCACCCGAGCGGCCCACGGCCTGCGCACCAAACAACTCAAGCGGATCTGTCACCCGCGCCATGGGACGCTTGTTCAGGCTGGCATCCCCGGTAAACGTCGCCGCAATCGGCGAGGTCGCCATGGCACCCATGATCAGCCGCACCCCGGTGCCGGAATTGCCGCAGTCAATCACCTGATCCGGTTCGGCAAACCCGCCGACACCCACGCCGTGCACGGTCCATTCGCCGCCACCATGATCTGTGACTTCAGCCCCGAAGGCCCGCATTGCCTTTGCGGTGTCCAACACGTCCTCACCTTCGAGCAAACCCGAGATCCTGGTCTCGCCCACCGCCATCGCGCCGAGGATCAGCGACCGGTGCGAAATCGACTTGTCCCCGGGCACCTCTGCCGTGCCGGTCAGCGGGCCGCAGGGATGCGAGGTCATCGGGATGGGCGTTCCGTGTCCGGACATGGGGGCTCCTTTTGCGCTATCAGTGCTCAAGCCGATTAGCGAATTGGCACCGGTTGGTCCAGCGGCAATCAGTCTTTGCGGCGGAAGGTCAGGTAATGGGGCGTGCGACCTTCGCGCAAGGCCTTCTGCTCGTAGCGCGTGGAAATCCAGTCCTCCCACGGCTCGCGCCAATCTGCGGGGCGTTCGGCCAACCACTCGAACCCGGCGCGGGGGACTTCCTCCAGTGTCTGCCGCACATAGTCGGGGATGTCCGTAGCGACCCGGAAGATCGATCCGGGTTTCAATACCTTCGCCAACGGCTCAAGATGTTCCGGTGTCACGAAACGGCGACGATGATGCCGGATTTTGGGCCACGGATCGGGATACAGAAGAAAGGCGCGCGATATACTGGCCTCTGGCAGCACGTCGAATAGGTCGCGGGCATCGCCGGGATGCACGGCAAGGTTCTCAACCCCGGCCTGTCGGATTTTGCCCAGCAGCATGGCAACGCCGTTGATATAGGGCTCGGCCCCGATGATGCCGATGTCGGGGTTGCTTTGCGCCTGATGAACCAGATGCTCGCCGCCGCCAAAGCCGATTTCCAGCCAGACCGGCTTGCCGCCGAACAACTTGTTCAAGTCCAGCGGCCTGCGCTCAGGGTTGGTGTCCCAGTCCACCGCGCCGGGCGACAAAGTAGCCAGATCTTCGTTCAGATAGGTCTTTTGGCTGGGCTTCAGGGTCTTGCCCTTGAAGCGGCCATAGAAATTTCTGCGCGGGCGTTGTGGGGTTTCGGTGCTCATGGCGGTCGCCATACTGCGCGCCAGAGAACGTTGCAAGGGGCGCGGTACGCACAAGGTAAAAGCGCGCCCTGAAAGGCGCGCTTTGTGTTGTTCAGATCAGACTGCGGATTTCAACGCATCGACCAGATCGGTGCGCTCCCAGCTGAAACCACCGTCTTCACTCGGCTGGCGACCAAAGTGGCCATAAGCCGCTGTGCGTTGGTAGATCGGCTTGTTCAGCTGAAGATGCTGGCGAATGCCTCGCGGCGTGAGATCCATGACCTCACCCACGGCTTTCTCGATTGCCGCATCCGCCAATTGGCCGGTACCATGCGTGTCGGCATAGATCGACAGCGGCTTGGACACGCCAATCGCATAGCTCAGCTGAATCGTGCAGCGTTCGGCCATGCCAGCCGCCACGACGTTTTTGGCCAGATAGCGTGCTGCGTATGCTGCCGAACGGTCAACCTTGGTCGGGTCTTTGCCCGAGAACGCGCCGCCGCCATGCGGGGCCGCGCCGCCATAGGTGTCCACGATGATCTTGCGCCCGGTCAGGCCCGCGTCACCATCCGGTCCGCCGATAACGAATTTGCCGGTCGGGTTGACGTGCCATTCGGTTTCAGCCGACAGCCAGCCGTCAGGCAGGGTTTCACGGATATAAGGCTCGACGATGGCGCGGATATCATCCGAAGACAACGCTTCATCCAGGTGCTGCGTAGACAGAACGATCGAGCTAACGCCGACCGGCTTGCCGTCGCGATAAACGACTGACAGCTGCGACTTTGCATCGGGGCCCAAAGCGGGTTCGGTGCCGTTCTTGCGTACTTCCGCGAGACGCCGCAGGATAGCGTGCGAATACTGGATCGGTGCAGGCATCAGCTCCGGAGTTTCAGTCGTGGCATAACCAAACATGATGCCCTGGTCGCCGGCACCCTCGTCCTTGTTGTCCGCAGCATCAACGCCCTGAGCGATATGGGCGGATTGTTCATGCAGCAGGTTGGTTACCTCGACAGTTTCGTGGTGAAACTTGTCCTGCTCGTAACCGATGTCTTTCACACAATCACGAGCGATCTGTTCGATGCGCCCCATGTAATCGTGCAGCTTGTCTTGATCAGTCAGGCCTACTTCACCGCCAATCACAACCCGGTTGGTTGTTGCAAAGGTTTCGCAGGCCACACGGGCTTCTGGTTCTTCGTTTAGAAATGCATCAAGGACAGCATCCGAGATACGGTCGCAGACCTTGTCAGGATGCCCTTCGGAAACGGATTCCGAAGTAAATGTATAGTTCTGTCGGGACATAAATGCGCTCCATTAGGGGTTTCTCCGTCACGCCAGGAAGCCGTTGTGACAGGTCACAGACGCATACGCGCGCTTCAAGATGGGGTCAATCTCTAATTATTTGCTCAGGCGACGGATGCTAAACCACACCAGCGCAGCAAGAAACAATAGCGTCGCAAGAACAGGGCTGTCCCCGATGCGGGAATAAACTGTTGGCTGTTGTGGTTGCGGCAGGATCGCATCCACGTATCCCGCCTTGCCTAAAGCCAATGAGGCCGTGACCTGACCCAGCGGGTCAATCATCGCCGATATTCCGGTATTGGCCGAGCGGATCATTGGCAGACCCTGCTCAATCGCCCTCATCCGGGCTTGTGCCAAGTGTTGAAACGGTCCCGAACGAGTTCCGAACCATGCGTCGTTGGTGATCTGCAACAGAAAGTCTGCCCGACCCGGCGCCCCGTTTACACCCTGCGGGAACACGGCTTCGTAACAGATCAGAGGCAACGCCTTTCCCATTTTGCCAAAATCTAAGAGATCGGGCCCTGGCCCCGCGCTGAATCCATGCCCCGCTGTGGCCGCCAGCCCATAAATCCCAAAACGGCCCATCAAATCGCCAAGAGGTACATATTCTCCAAACGGGGCCAAATGGTGTTTGTCATATAGACCGCTCTGCCGCCCGGCTTCATCCAGATAGACCATCGAGTTAAAGATCCTCGGACCGTCTCCGCGCTGGATCCCCAAAACCACAGCCGTCCCCTGAGCTGCATCCGTGATGGAGGCCAAATACGGTTGTGCGCCGCCCAGCCAGGCCGGAACTGCGGTCTCGGGCCAGACGATCAGGTCCGGTCTGGGCAAAGCGGCGGAATACTCAATCTGACGGGCGAAGAACAAAGGCGCATACGCCGGGTCCCACTTTTGGTGCTGCGGCGCGTTGGGCTGAACAATACGAACTGTGTGCGGGCCGTCCTGAACCCTTGGCCGTATCGACGCATAGCCCATCGTCAGGACTACCATCACAGCTGCAAAACTCAGTGGCCAGGCCAGCGCCTGCAAGCGTCTTTCCTGAACCAATGTGGCCCCTATTGGAAACGCCACGGCATATGTCAGCGCATTTAGGCCATACGGCCCCACCAGAGACAGCAACTGCGCCATAGGTGTATCCACCCAGATTTGCGCCACACCGGCCCATGGGAACCCGGTCAGTACGTAACCCCGAGCCAGTTCGGCCAGAGACAGCGTCACAACCAGAAAAATGCTTTGTCGCATGGCCGTTGCGCCGAAATGTCGTGACAGTCGAAAGGCGACAGCCCAGAACAAGGCAAGCCCGCCGGCCATGAACACCAGCGCAAACGGTGCCATCCAGGCATGGCGCTCTGCGTCCACCTGAAAAGGCTCGATGATCCAGCTGAGTGCATGCGCAAAATAGCCGGTGGCGAAAAACCAGCCGACCCAACCCGCGCGAGCGCGGGTTTCACTGGCAAGGAAAACCGGAACGATCAAAATCAGCGCAAGAACCGCAGCGCCCCAATGCCCATGCGGTGCTTGACCAAAAGCACCGATCGCGCCCAGAGCGGCGGAGGCGAACAATCTAAACGATAACGGCCAGCCCCGGACAGGCGTCATGCAGCAACGTCCGGTAGCATGACGCGCAACCGTTTGATGCGCCGCGGGTCGGCGTCAACCACTTCGAATTCCGGGCCTTCAGGATGGATCACGACCTCGCCGCGCGCCGGAACACGCCCGGACAGCATGAAAACAAGCCCGCCCAGCGTATCGATGTCTTCTTCATCCACGTCCTCATGGCTGGTCAGGGACCGGCCGATCTCAGCCTCGAAGTCCTCAAGCGGCACACGAGCCTGCACCAGGTAGCAGCCCGGCTTTTCCTGCACCCAGAGCTGATCTTCGGCTGCATCGTGTTCGTCCGCGATCTCACCTACGACCTGTTCTATCAGGTCTTCGATAGTCAGCAGCCCATCCACGCCGCCATACTCATCAATCACCAACGCCATATGGCGACGTTCGGTCTGCATCTTGGTCAGCAGGACACCAATTGGCATCGAAGGCGGCACGAACAGAAGCGTGCGCAACATGGATTTCAGGTCAAACTTGTCCGCACCGCCATTGAAACCATGGGTCAGTGCGAAATCCTTGAGGTGAACAAAGCCCAGCGGCGTATCCAGTGTTCCTTCATAGACCGGGATTCTGGACAATCCACTGTCCCGGAACACATCTGCCAGTTCATCCTTGGTGATGGTAGAAGGGACCGCGATGATCTCAGCCGTGGGAATGGCCACGTCTTCGACGCGCATCCGGCGCAGGTTCATCATCCCGCGGGGCTGAGCCACCGCTGCACTCTGCCCGTTTACCACCGGGTTTTGTTGACTCTCTTGACCCGAGAACGCATCGAAAATTCGGGAAATAAACCCGCTTTTCTCTTGAGTATTATTGCTGCTGTCCTGAGATTGCGCGCTTTGCGCCGCCCTAGAACTGCCGTCTGTTTCGCCCATTACCTTGTTCCAACTAATCGGGTCACCTGACCCACTTCATACCTTATATGGGTCATCTATACCTAACTTGCCAAGTATCTCGACCTCAATCCCTTCCATCAGAGCGGCATCGGGGTCACGAATGTGATCATATCCCAGCAAATGCAACGTTCCGTGGACAAGCAGATGAACGACGTGATCGTCAAAGTCCATGCCTGCCTCATCGGCCTCCCGTGCACATGTGTCGAAGGAAATTGCAATATCACCCAGAGGGATTTCACCGGTGAAATCCGGCTCGGGCGGTTGGGGCACTTGTCCGGCTTGGTCCGGGGACAAATCTTCAGCCGGCCAGCTCAGAACGTTGGTTTCGGTTGGTTTGCCGCGAAACTCGGCATTCAGTTCCGAAATGCGCGCGTCATCGCAACCCAGAACGCTGACCTCGCAACACCCCGGGTCCAGTTCCGCATAGGACAGAACCGCAGAGATCGCCTGCCGCGACAAAGAATCAAGCCCTTGCCACCGGTCGTCTTCGACAGTGAGTTCCAAATTCATCTTATCGTACAACAGCCCTGTGAATGAGCCTTGCACTCAACTGGTTTCGCGGCCCGTATCAGCCTCATAAGCCTCGATGATCGCGGCCACAAGCGGGTGACGCACCACATCCTTCGACGTGAAATAGTTGAAACTGATATTGGGAATCGTTTTCAACAGTCTTTCCGCATCCTGGAGCCCAGACTGAACTCCGCGTGGCAAATCCACCTGAGACCTGTCGCCGGTGATTACCATGCGGCTGCCCTCGCCCAGACGAGTCAGGAACATCTTCATCTGCATGGTCGTGGCGTTCTGTGCTTCGTCCAACACCACAAAAGCATTGGCCAACGTGCGTCCACGCATGAACGCCAGCGGTGCTATTTCGATTCGTTTTTCCTCGATCAGCTTAGCCAGCTGCTTGCCGGGCAGGAAATCATTCAGCGCATCGTAAAGCGGCTGCATGTAGGGATCGACCTTGTCCTTCATGTCACCCGGTAGATAACCCAGTTTCTCACCCGCCTCGACGGCGGGACGGCTCAGGATGATTCGATCCACATGTCCGCCAATAAACATCGACACACCAACAGCGACGGCAAGATAGGTTTTACCCGTGCCAGCTGGCCCGATGCCGAAGGCAAGCTCGTTTTGAAACAGTGACTGCACATAAGCCTTCTGAGCGTCCGTACGCGGTTCGACCAGTTTCTTGCGGGTCTTGATCTCGACTGAACCGCCCTTGAACATTTCAAGCTGGTCGCCGTCGCGGCTGCCGGTCCCCTGTTCCGAAACACCCATCCGCAGTTCCCGGTCCACGTCCGCGGCCTCAACCTCGCGCCCGCCTTCCAACCGCGTGTAAAGGGATTGCAGCACCTCAATAGCCTGCTTCTGAGCGTCTTCATCGCCCATCACGACAAGCTGATTGCCGCGGCGTACGATCTGGACGGAAAGCTTGCTTTCGATGTCGGTCAGATTGCGGTCGTATTCGCCACACAGGTCAATCAACAATCGGTTGTCGGGAAACTCTACAAACGCCTCGCGTTGGGGCATTTCATCTTGCGGTGGGGTCAGGGCACCGATGGCCAATCCGTTCTCCTGTCTTGGCAGTTCACCCCGAGCGTAGACAACAAATCTCGGTGGGCGCAAGCCACAGTTTCAAAAATAAACCCACAGATGACAAAAGCGCCGATCACATAAAAGGAAAATGCCAGTCAGACGCTCATCAGAAAGTATAGTTCAACCCGAATCTCAAACCGCCGTATTTCGGTGTCGACTTCGTGGAAAAGCCGGAACCGAATTGAATGTCTTCGGATTTGAACTGGACGTATTCGTATTCGCCGGTGACTGACCAATTGTCGGTCAGCTTGTGTTCGGCACCGATGCTTGCGGTGTATCCGCCCCGCCTGTCCGACGCCGAAAAGCTCTGGACCGAAGTTCCCGATGTGATGCTGTTGGTCGTTTCAACATCGCCCCACAGATAACCGACACTGAAAAAGTAGAGAACCCGACCGTTTCGGCTTGTCAGGCCGCTTCGATATCTGAGGGACAAAACGTCAGATATCTCTGCCTCACCCTGAACGTTCGAACCGCCGATCTGGGCCCTGACACTGTCGTCCAAGGATCCGAAATCATATCCGACTTCAAAACCGTAGACAAAATCACGGCCACCCTTGGAGGGCAAAACACCGCGCCAACCACCGCGAAAGCCACCATAGGCTCCGGATACGTTCAGGTCGCCAATATCAAACAGCCCGGCGGGTGTTCTCAGTCCAAATCGATCATCCCCGCCCGAGCCGTAGCCGCCGGAAACCCCCAGGTAAAATGCACTGACGTCACTGCTGAATTTCTTAGGACTAATTACAACTGGATCGGCTGTTTTGCCCTTCAAATCCCCGGCAATCGTCGCACTGGCAAGTAGAGTGACCGCGGAAGCCACGGGCAAGGTTTTCACCAGGCTCAAGGCCCTGAAGCTCTTCAAGATTGACACTCGTACCTCCATCACTCCGATCTCCGGATCGGTGCATATTCATTTTTTAGACGCAAAAACTGGCGCCCGAAAAAACATGGCTCCTCTCGGAGCATAGTTCCAAGCAATAAATCAAGGGTAAATTTTGGAAACAAACACCAACTATGGTGCTTGAACGGCGGAATCTCACCGACTCAGAGCAATTCACCGGCCAAAGAGTTGGCGCCCGACTCGATGATCCGGACCTCTTTCAGATCACCAACGGCAATCTCGGGGCCTTTTACATGAACCGAATGAAGATACTCGGATTTTCCGACCATTTGACCAGGCAGGCGGCCCGGTTTTTCAAACAAGACGCGGACCGTACGGCCAACCATACCGTCCTGAATTTCCCTTTGGTGTCGCGTGATAAGGGCCTGAAGGCGCTGTAACCGTTCATCCGCCGCAGCCGGATCGACCAGAGCCCGCTCGGCCGCAGGTGTTCCCGGGCGTGTGGAGTATTTGAATGAATAGGCGTAGCCGTATTTGACCTCTTCAACCAAATCCATCGTTGCCTGAAAATCCTCTTCGGCTTCCTCGGGGAAGCCGACGATGAAATCCCCTGACATCACGATATCCGGGCGCGCTGCACGAATGCGCTCGATCAGGCGCAGATAGCTCTCTGCCGTGTGACTGCGATTCATCCGCTTGAGAATACGGTCCGAGCCCGACTGAACCGGCAGGTGCAGATACGGCATCAGCTTGTCACAGGTGCCATGCGCCTCGATCAGGTCATCCGCCATGTCATTTGGGTGCGACGTGGTAAAACGGATTCGCTCCAGTCCGTCGACCTTGTTCAGTTCCCAGATCAAACCCGCCAGGGTCATGTCACCATTCACCCCGGCCCCATGATAGGCGTTGACGTTCTGCCCCAACAAGGTGATCTCGCGCACACCGCGTTCGACCAAATCGTGGGCTTCGCGGATGATGCGATCCGCCGGACGGCTGACTTCAGCACCACGGGTATAAGGCACGACGCAGAAGGCGCAGAACTTGTCGCAGCCTTCCTGAACCGTCAGAAACGCCGTCGGGCCGCGTTTGGCCTTGGGACGGTTTTTCAGCTTTTCGAACTTGTCTTCCTCGGGGAAGTCAGTGTCCAGCGCCTTTTCGCCCGCTCGGGTCTTGGCCTCCATCTCGGGCAGACGATGATAGCTTTGCGGACCAACGACCAGATCAACCAGCGGCTGGCGGCGCATGATCTCTTCACCTTCGGCCTGCGCAACACATCCCGCCACACCGATTTTCAGGTCAGGCTTTTCGGCCTTCAGCCCCTTGAAGCGACCGAGTTCCGAATACACCTTCTCAGCCGCTTTTTCTCGGATGTGACAGGTGTTCAGCAGGATCATATCGGCATCGTCAGGCGTCTTGGTTTCGACATAGCCCTGCCCGCCCAGCGCCTCGGACATGCGTTCGCTGTCATAGACATTCATCTGACAGCCATAAGTCTTGATAAACAGCTTCTTCGGTTCGGACATGGGACGGGCCTTTGCATTCGCTGGATCGGCGTCGTCTATACGCTTAGAACGCCGCTTGCAATGCGGGCGCAATTACCCGAATTTGGCAGGACTTTCCAGCAAAGCCGGACCCAAAAGCACCCGATGACATACGATTCCCTCGACCAGTTCCTTAAATCGGGCCAAGCCGCATTGGCCAAGGGCCCGGTTGCTTTGATTTTTGCCGAGGACGAGGTGGAGTTGGCCAGCACGCTGCATCATCATCTGACGCTGGGCTTCAAATCAGTCATCGTATTTGCGCCGGACGAGTTTCATCTGACTGATGACCTGTCCGCCAAGGTCCATCGGGTCCGTTTGAAATGTGTTCCGCGTTTGGTTGTGTTTGAAACAATAAACAGGATCATTCAGGCCGCACCCGGTATCTGGATGTATTATTGCTACAACGCCGAATACCTGTTTTTTCCATATTGCGAAACACGCAGCGTGGGCGAGATGCTGGTCTTTCACAGTGAAGAGCGTCGCAATGCGATGCTCAGCTATGTCCTCGACCTTTACGCAGAGGATCTGACCGCAAATCCCAACGGCGTGGCCCCAGATCAGGCCATGTTCGACAGCGCAGGGTATTACGCCCATACCCGCCACGACCCAAGCGGCCAACCGCTGGACCGTCAGGTAGATCTTTCCGGTGGGTTGCGGTGGCGATTCGAGGACCACATTCCTTACGAACGTCGCAGGATCGACCGCATCGCTTTGTTCAAGGCTCAAAAAAACTTGGTGCTGAGACCCGACCACACCTTTAACGAACCGGAATACAATACCTATTCCTGTCCCTGGCATCACAACTTAACGGCCGCTATCTGTTCCTTCCGGGCCGCGAAAGCTCTGAAATCCAATGCTGGGTCAACATTTGACATCCGCAGCTTTCGCTGGCGCAATTCGGTGCCGTTTGAATGGCGGTCACGCCAGTTGCTGGATCTCGGGCTGATCGAATCAGGTCAGTGGTTCTGAGCCGGCTTAGCGCTGCAACAATATCGGAAACCAATCCTCGCGCAGGCGCTGTCCCGGCGTCATGTCATGACCGGGAAACGGGGGCGAAGTTCGGCCGGGGCGCTCTACATACCGGGCATCGTCGCCTACCAGCCGCAGTGAAAAGGCGCGGCGACGGCTGTCTGACTGGTTTCCGCGCGCGCCGTGCAGCGTGCGATAGTTGAATGCAACGGCATCGCCGGGCTCCATCTCGAATTCGACAACCTTCATACCCTCGGCATCCGGGTCCGGCACTGGGATGTACTGACCTTCATCCGCGAAAAAGCCTTCTTCGGAAACCCATCGGGTCGGCAGAACCTCCTTCTCCCAACGGTGTGACCCGGCGACGCAACGCAGGGTCGCCTGCCTGACCGGATCAAGCGGAGACCAGAAGCTGATCGTCTGCTGACCCTCGACGAAATAATAGGGACCATCCTGATGCCACGGTGTCGCCATCGACGTTCCGGGTTCTTTGACCAACACGTGATCATGAAACATCTGAACGCTTTTCGATTGCATCAGATCAGCTGCAACCTCGGCCGCGGGAGAGGTCTCGATCACCTCGCGGAACTGTGGAATCCGGGTCCAGTTGCAATAATCATCAAAGAAACGACCTGTTTCACCGGCCTTCTTGTTTTCGGACGCGTACGGGCCGGGATCGGTCATATTCGCAGCCACCCCGTCCCGCAGCTGATCCACGTGGTTCGCGAACAATCCTTTGATCAGCACGACGCCATCCGCCTGATAAGTATCGATCATCTGCTGAGAAACAAGAGAGTGTGGCATCAGAGGCTCCTATGGATTTTCTGTTTATTGCTCTGAAAAATGTATTCTGTTCAAATCATATCTTTAGAAGCTATTATTAACCTCATGTTATATATTTCGCTGCGCCAATATGAATATGTCTGTGCAGTCGGGCGCCACGGCAGTTTGTCGGCGGCAGCCCAACATCTCAATGTTTCACAACCAGCCTTGTCTACTGCTCTGACGCGCGTTGAAGCCCATTTGGGGTATCCGTTATTCGTCCGCCGGCGCGGGGCGGCCATGGCGCTGACACCTCAGGGGCGTAGTTTCATAGACCGGGCTGAGGTCCTGCTGAAAAATGCTGCCCGAATCGAGGCGTCCGATACCTCCGTACCGGAAACAACCAAACTGAGATTAGGCTGCTTTACGGATCTGGCCCCCTTCCTGTTGGCTCCGGCCCTGCAACATCTTCGCACCACCTTCGCCGATATCAACCTTACATACGTGGCGGAGTCTTTCGAAGGACTGCTGAATGGATTGATGGAGGGTCAGATTGACATCGCGATTACCTACGACCTGACCATGGACGCTGGGTTCGCTCGTACAAAACTGTTCGACAGCAGGCCGAAGGCCCTGATGCCCCCGGATCACCCACTGGCGACAACCACCGAAGTCACTCTTGCTGCGCTGGAAAGCTACCCGCTGATTTTGTCTGCGGAAGGCTTGTCGGCGCAACATATTCTTGGCCTGTTTCGGCAAAACGGTCTACGCCCGTCCGTCGCACACCGGGCGGCTTCACTAGAGATTCAACGCAGCCTTGCGGCTCATGGTGAGGGAATCGGGATCAGCTATGCCAGCCCACCCAGCACCTTCAGCTATGACACCAAGCGTCTGGTCAGCGTGCCTATCACCGATCGGGACGCAGCAGAATCCGTTGTTCTGGCACGCCACGGCACGGGTCCAGCTGACCCGGTCATAGGAAAGGCGGAACACGTTTTGCTGGCCGGACTGACGAGCGTTTAAGATCTTATTTCCTGCGCAAGCGGATGACGACATCGACAGACGCGATTTCGACACCTTCCGGCGCCTCGGGAAGACGCTGAATGACAAGCTGATCCGACGGCGCATCACTTAGCCGCGCGTCGTCTTCCCAATAGAAATGTGGATGATCATGCGTGTTCGTGTCGAAGTAGCTCTTGGATCCGTCCACCGTAATTTCCTGCAGCACACCTGCATCGCAAAACGCACGCAGAGTGTTGTAGACCGTTGCCAGAGACACGGCATCCCCGTTCGCCTTCGCCGATTCAAAAAGGCTTTCAGCAGTGACATGGCGATGTCGGCCGTCGCCCACCAGAAGCTCGGCCAGCGCCACGCGCTGACGCGTCGGTCGCAAGCCGGCATTCACCAGCCAACCCGTTGCGATTTCGCGGCTCTGAGGTGTCATCGATCCGATACCCATTATTGCTGCCTTTATATATAGGGGCGCATCACCGGCAATTTCAAATGAAATTCATTCGCAAGATAAGTGTCAACACAACATGATGTGGCGAGCTGCTCTTGCAGGACCTTGCAAACGGGTGCTAGACGAGGCCAGATGTAAAGACAGACCCCCGGCAGGAAAGGCGGCAGAATGGCCCAGTTCCCAAGCAGTTTTGACAAAGATGATCTGCTGAAATGCGCTCGTGGCGAGTTATTTGGCCCCGGCAATGCACAATTGCCCGCCCCACCGATGCTGATGATGGACCGGATCACCGACATCTCGGCTGATGGTGGTCTGCACGGCAAAGGCCATGTGCTGGCAGAATTTGATATCACACCTGACCTTTGGTTCTTTGACTGCCACTTCCCCGGCAACCCGATCATGCCTGGTTGTCTGGGCCTTGACGGGCTGTGGCAACTGACCGGCTTCAACCTTGGCTGGCGTGGTTGGCAGGGGCGCGGCATGGCTGTCGGCGTAGGTGAAGTAAAGCTGACCGGCATGGTCCGCCCGGACCGTAAGATGCTGACGTATAAAATCGATTTCAAAAAAGCGATTCAAACACGCCGCCTGACAATGGGTGTGGCAGATGGCATCGTCGAAGCCGATGGCGAGATGATTTATGATGTCAAAGACATGAAGGTCGTTCTATCCGAGGCTTGAACCTGAACGGTCTGAAATAAGGAGTGCGCACATGCGTCGAGTAGTCGTCACCGGTCTGGGGGTTGTGTCCTCGATCGGGAACAATGCTGAAGAGGTTCTGGCCTCGCTCAAAGCAGGCAAATCCGGGATCGTGGCCAACGAGCAGATGGCCGAACATGGTTTTCGCAGCCAGATCGCAGGTACGCTCAAGATCGACGTGGCCCAGCATGTGGACAAGCGTACATTGCGCTTCATGGGTCCCGGGGCCGCCTATGCACATATCGCCATGAGCCAGGCGATTGCCGATTCAGGGCTGACAGAAGACCAGATCGTCAACCCCCGTACCGGGCTGGTTGCAGGTTCTGGCGGACCATCGACCAGCGCCATGCTGACGGCGCATCAGGCCGTTCTGAAGACAGGCGCGACCAAGCGGATCGGGCCATTTGCCGTGCCGAAATGCATGTGCTCGACGATTTCGGCAAACCTGGCGACGGCATTCAAGATCAAGGGCATAAATTATTCGATCACGTCCGCTTGCTCGACTTCGCTGCATTGCATTGGCAACGCGGCCGAACAGATCATGCTGGGCAAGCAGGATGTGATGTTCGCCGGCGGCGGAGAGGAACTGGACTGGACCCTGTCCTGCCTGTTCGACGCAATGGGCGCGATGTCGTCGAAATATAATGACACACCCGACAAAGCCTCGCGCGCGTTCGACGAAAACCGCGATGGTTTCGTGATCTCGGGCGGCGGTGGAATCGTTGTTCTGGAAGAGCTGGGCCACGCTTTGGCGCGCGGCGCCAAAATTTATGCTGAAGTTACAGGTTATGCCGCAACTTCAGACGGCCACGACATGGTTGCCCCTTCAGGTGAGGGCGGCGAGCGCGCGATGCGTCTAGCTCTGGATACCGTGCCCGAGGGGCGCAAGGTTGGCTATATCAATGCCCATGGCACCTCGACCCCCGTCGGCGATGTGGGTGAGGTCGAGGCCGTGCGTCGCATCTTTGGCGAAGGCAATGTGCCACCCATCTCGTCGACCAAGTCGATGACAGGCCACGCTCAGGGCGCGGCGGGCGCGCTTGAGACGATTTTCTGCCTGCTGATGCTGGAAAACGATTTCATTACACCATCGATCAATGTCGATACGCTTGCCGAAGGCATTCAGCCCGGTGAAATTGCAACTCAAGTGGTTGAAAACGCAGGACTGGACAGTGTCATGACCAACAGCTTCGGCTTTGGCGGCACAAACGGGTCCATGGTTTTGTCAAAGTATAACGGGTGAAAGTAATGTCGGATCTTCTCAAAGGTAAACGCGGCCTGATCATGGGCGTGGCCAATGACCGCTCGATTGCGTGGGGCATTGCCAAGGCCATGCACGAGGCTGGTGCCGAACTGGCTTTCACCTATCAGGGCGAGGCATTTGGCAAACGGTTGGAGCCGCTGGCTCAGAGCCTGGGCAGCGATTTCATGGTCGATGCGGATGTCACCGACGACGAGTCGCTGGATCGCGCTTTTGGCGAACTGGCCGAACGTTGGCCCACCATCGATTTTTTGGTCCATGCTATCGCATATTCGGATAAGTCCGAGCTGACAGGTCGTTTCCTGAATACCACACGCGCGAATTTCAAGCATTCGATGGATGTCTCGGCCTATTCCTTCATAGAGGTCGCGCGCCGCGCCTATCCTTTGATGAAAGACAATGGCGGTTCCCTGCTGACCCTGACTTATCAGGGATCCAACCGGGTTGTACCGAACTATAACGTGATGGGTGTTGCAAAGGCTGCGCTGGAATCGGCAACCCGGTATCTGGCCAACGATCTGGGGCCCGATGGCATCCGCGTAAACGCAATTTCCCCGGGACCGATGAAGACTCTCGCCGGGGCAGCCATTGGCGGCGCGCGCAAGACCTACAAGTTCTGCGATCAGAATGCGCCGTTGCGTTCTAACGCAACACTTGAAGCGGTCGGCGGTACCGCAGTGTATCTAACCTCGGATGCAGGTGCCTGCACTTCAGGTGAGATCATCCGCGTTGATGGTGGTTTCCACGTACTGGGCATGCCTCAGCCCGAAGCCATGTGACTATTTCTTTCCCTGCCGCTGCCCAGATTTCACCATCATTTCGCGGCAGGAAAACAATATGAGCAAGCTAGACCAAATCATTGCAAACAATGCACGCGCAACGCAAAATCGGCGTAAGCCCGGTTTTCTCAGCCAACGGGCCAGAGTGCTTTTGCTAACATTGACTTCACTGTTGCTGGTGTTTGTCTTCTTTACTCAGCCACAGATGCGTGCCGCGATTTACTCTCTGATGGGCTGAGATACGGGCCGGACATCCGGCCCGAACCTCGTCTTAGTTGACTGAAACGACTTCGATCTCGAAAACCAGATCCTGCCCGGCCAGCGGGTGATTTGCATCCAGCGTAACAGTGGCTTCGTTCGAATCCACGACCGTTACCGGTACGGCCTGACCCTCTGGTGTTTGCATCTGCAACTGTGTCCCAGGATCCAGAGGAATGTCATCCGGAATACCTTCGCGGGGAATTTCCTGACACATTGCAGGGTTGATCGGGCCGTAGGCGTCCGTGCAGGCAATCTCGACCCGCGTCTTGTCCCCGGTGGACAGACCCGGCATGGCACTGTCCAAACCCGGGATGATCTGGCCCGACCCAACCACGAATTCCAGCGGGTCACGCCCGTCCGAGCTGTCAAAGACTTTTCCGTCCAGCAACGTCCCGGTGTAGTGAATGCGAACCGTGTCGCCCTGTTTTATTTCAGTCATCGTGGCCTCCGGCCGTTCTAAAGGGTTAAGCGGCCAACCCTAGAGGTTGACACAATGTTGTAAAGCCTCGGCCCTTTCACCCCATTCCCCGATGTGCCAACCTGCGCGCAATCAGAGGAGGATCATATGGCGATCACGACCTGTGTGTTCGACGCCTACGGAACATTATTCGATGTTGCTGCGGCTGCCCGACAGGCGGCAGACGAGCCGGGCTTTGAAGCGCTGAAAGACAAGTGGCCTACAGTCGCGGGACATTGGCGCCTGAAGCAACTGCAGTACACATGGCTACGCGCCGTAGCGGATGCGCATGCGGACTTCTGGGATGTCACCCAGGACGGGCTGGATTGGGCCTTGGAAGCCGCGGGCTTGCAAGGCGACCCGGAACTGCGCCAGCGTCTGCTTGATCTCTATTGGGAGTTGCAGGCTTACCCCGAGGTTCCTGCCATGTTGAAAACCCTCAAGGATGGTGGGCTGCGGACAGCCATCCTGTCCAACGGTTCGCCCCCCATGCTGGAAGGCGCAGTGCAATCTGCCGGGATTGGCGATGTGCTGGATGATATTCTGTCGGTCGAAAGTGTCGGCGTCTTCAAACCCCATGCCCGCGTCTATGATCTGGTGCAAGAAAGGTTTGGCTGTGCCCGCGATGAGGTTTTGTTCGTCAGCTCAAACGGTTGGGATGCTGCCGGGGCCAGCGGGTACGGTTTTGTAACCGCATGGGTCAATCGGATTTCTGAACCTATGGACCGCCTTCCGTGGACACCTGCACATGTGTTGTCCGATTTGACCTCGGTTCCCAAGTTGGCCGGTCTCTGATGCCAGAATTCATGACAACGGACGGCAGGCGCATCTACTATGAGGAAACCGGGACCGGCACACCGCTTTTGTGTCTGGCCGGCCTGACCCGAAACAGCCGCGATTTTTCATTCTTTGCGCCATATGCCTCTGACCTGCGCATGATCACTATGGATTACAGGGGGCGCGGCCGTTCGGAATATGATCCCGATTACATGAACTACAACATCTTTCGCGAATCCCATGACGCGATTGAGCTGCTGGATGTTCTGGGGATCCAGAGAGCCGCCATTCTGGGCACATCGCGCGGCGGACTGATCGCCATGACGCTGGCCGCAAGCCATCCTGAACGTCTTGCCGCTGTTATTCTGAATGACGTGGGACCAGTTATCGAGCCGACGGGTATAGCTAAAATCATGGCCTACGTGGGCACACAACCCGCTGCCAAAACCCATGATGAAGCTGCCGCTGCATTGAAACACGTCATGGAAGCGCAATTTCCCGGAGTTCCGTTGGAAACCTGGCGCAAACAGGCTGAAATTCAGTATGAAATGCGGGACGATGGGCTGAAACTTGGATATGATCCAGCCTTGCGCAAAGCGCTTCTTGAGCAAGCTGCAAGCGGGGCAGCACCTGATCTATGGATACTCTTTGAAGCCTTGCGCGACATTCCCACCGGTGTGATCCGGGGCGCGAATTCCGATATTCTGGGCTCGAACACGCTGACGGAGATGCACAGCCGCCTTCCCGGCCTGATTTCGGTCGAAGTGCCCGATCGTGGGCATGTTCCGTTCCTGAACGAACCCCAATCACTGGACCTGATACAGAAGGTATTGAAGAACGCCGCATGAGCACACTTGAGATGATCGAAGCCGCCGCAGATCGGCTGAAAGGACACGTCCGCGAAACACCGATCCTGTCGTCGCCCTTTCTCGACAACCTCGCAAGCCGCCGAATCTGGGTCAAACCGGAATGCCTGCAACATACCGGCAGTTTCAAGTTTCGCGGCGCGTGGTCGGCCATTTCCGCGCTGGATGAGGGCGTACGCAAGCGCGGCGTGATCGCATATTCATCGGGCAACCACGCGCAGGGCGTTGCGATGGCTGCTTCGAAACATCGTATTGCCTCGGTCATCGTCATGCCGTCAGACGCGCCGCAACTCAAGATCGACAATACCCGCGCGCTGGGCGGAGAAGTCGTTTTGTACGATCGCGCGAATGAAAGCCGGGAGGAGATTGGCGAAGCCATCGCGGCAGAGCGTGGTCTGACCCTGATCCGCCCCTATGACGAACCGCAGGTCATCGCGGGGCAAGGCACAACTGGGCTTGAAATCGCGAAGCAGGCTGCGGAACTTGGGGTTTCGCATGCGGATGTTCTGATCTGTTGCGGCGGAGGGGGTTTGACCTCTGGCATTGCGCTGGCATTGGAAAAACACGCGCCGAACTTGCGGGCGCGGCCCTGTGAGCCGGAAGGGTTCGACGACGTCAAACGATCATTGGCGTCAGGTCAAATTCAAAACAACACTGCGGCTTCAGGAAACATATGCGATGCCATCCTGACACCACAGCCTGGCGACATCACCTTTCCGATTCTTCATCGTCTTTGTGGGCCCGGAATGTCTGTCACCGAAGAAGAGGCGTTGCAGGCCATGGCACATGCATTTCTGCGCCTCAAAATCGTATTGGAGCCCGGTGGTGCCGTAGCGCTGGCCTCGGCCCTTTTCCGGGGCAACGAGATCGAGGGTGACGATGTGATCGTCGTCACCTCGGGCGGTAATGTCGGTCCGGAAATATTCGCTAAGGCGTTGGAATTCCTGACCTGACAAGTGTACCAAAGCCGTGCAAATTGCACCAGGAACGCCGTGACGACAAGGACCTTTGTCATGATGATCGCTGATCTGGGCGACGTGAAGCTGAACTATCGCATCGACGGCCCCACGGACGGTGCACCCATTGTGTTTGCCAATTCCCTGGGAACCGACCTGCATCTATGGGATTCGGTGCTGCCATACATGCCCGACGGGCTGCGCATCATCCGATATGACAAGCGTGGGCACGGGCAATCCTCGGTGCCGCCTGCACCCTATTCGATGGGCGCTTTGGTGCGGGATGCAGAGGCGCTGCTGGATCACCTTCAGGTTCGCGATTGCGTTTTTGTCGGCCTCTCGATTGGCGGGATGATCGCGCAAGGGCTGGCCGTCAAACGCATGGACCAGATTCGTGCGCTGGTGCTGTCGAACACCGCTGCCAAGATCGCCACGCCTTCGGTCTGGCAAGAGCGCATTCAGGCGGTGCGAAAGGGCGGGATCGAGGCTCTGGCCGATGCCACGATGGAGCGCTGGTTCTCGCGCGAATACCGCCGCGCGCAAAACCACCTGCCCTGGCGCGATATGATGGTCAGCCAACCAGTCGAAGGGTATCTGGGCTGCTGTTCCGCCATTGCCGGCACCGACTTTTATACCCCCACAAGCGGCCTGCGCCTGCCCACGCTTGGGATTGCGGGCAGCGAAGACGGATCTACCCCGCCCGATCTGGTGCGGGAGACGATTGATCTTGTTCCCGGATCCCGATTTCGGCTGATCCGCCGCGCAGGACATTTGCCTTGCGTTGAGAAACCCGCGGAATACGCAGAAATCCTGACCGGATTTCTGACCGAAATCGGACATGTCTGAAGGAGAATGACATGGCGTCCTTCCTGTTGGTCCATGGCTCGTGTCACGGCGCCTGGTGCTGGCGCGACCTGATCCCCGCTTTGGAAACCCTGGGCCATTACGCCCGCGCCATCGACATGCCCAGCCATGGTGCAGACCCCACGCCGGTGGCCGACGTCACGCTGGACAGTTGCCGCGATGCCATTTTGAACGCCTGTACACCCGATACGATCGTCGTCGGCCATTCCTGGGCCGGCTTTCCGATCAGCGCAGCAGCCGAGGCGCGTCCAAATGCGATGCGCGCCTTGATTTACCTGTGCGCCTATGTCCCTCGGGATGGTCTTTCGATGGCAGAAATGCGCAGACGCGGGCCGCGGCAAACCATAGTTCACGCGGTAGAAAAATCTGCAGACGGGCTTTCCTACACCGTGTCCGTAGATGCCATCCCAAAGCTGTTTTATCACGACTGCCCGGACGACATCCTGCCTTACGCGTACGCGCGCCTGTGTCCGCAAGCCATCCATCCACAAGAAACACCGCTGCCAGTCGGTCCGCGCTTTGCCAAAGTCCCCAAGGCCTATATCCGAACAACCGATGACCGCACGATTCCAACCGAGTACCAGGCAGACATGAGTTCCTGCGTTCCCGAAGATCTTCGGCGCACAATCGACAGCTCACATTCACCGTTTTTTTCACATCCGCAGGAATTGGCTGAGCTTTTGTCCGAACTGGAAGGCAAACTCTAGTAACCTGTCTTAACGACATGGGTTGTGAGGGCGAACTCTCTCTTCCCTCATTCGTCGAGCATGAATAGGGTGCCGCACACAACTCATTTGTTCTGGTCCCATGCGTCTGCCGTTTTTCTTCATCCTCAGCATCGTCATGATCGATGCCATGGGCATTGGTCTTGTGATGCCGATCATGCCGCAACTGATTGTCGAGGTTCAGGGCGGCACCCTGGCCAATGCCGCAATCTGGGGCGGTGTCCTGAGTACAGCGTTTGCGGCAATGCAATTCATCTTTGGGCCCATTCTGGGAAACCTGTCCGATGCTTATGGGCGCAGAACCGTATTGCTGGTGTCTTTGTTCGTCATGGCCTTGGACTACATCGTCATGGCCGTGGCGGGCAGCATCTGGCTTTTGCTGGCCGGTCGTATCATCGGAGGCATTACGGCGGCCACCCATTCGACAGCCGCGGCTTTCATGGCGGATGTGTCCGACCCAAAAGACAAGGCCGCAAATTTCGGCCTTCTGGGCGCGGCTTTTGGCGTAGGTTTCGTCCTGGGTCCGGTGATTGGCGGATTGCTTGGCGAATTCGGAACCCGGGCGCCATTCTGGGCTGCGGCAGGGTTGGCGGCGCTGACCTTTTGCATCGGATACTTCGTGATGCCTGAAACGGTAACCGCCGAGAACCGGCGTGATTTCAACCTGCGGCGCGCAAATCCGGTGAATTCGCTTCGCGCCATTGCAGCATTGCCGGGCATCCGGCCGATGCTGTGGGTCTATTTCCTGTATTCGGTTTCAATCTACGTCTATCCCGCCATCTGGTCTTACTTCACAACCGAGCGGTTCGGTTGGTCACCACAAATGATCGGCCTGTCTCTTGGTGTCTATGGTATCGGAATGGCCGTCGTGCAAGGCGGCCTGATCCGCCCGGCCATCCGGCTTTTGGGCGAGCGGGGTACAATCATCTATGGCATGGTTTTTGAAATCATAAGCTTTGCCATTCTGGCCTTTCTGACCAACGGCCTGATCGCATTGCTTCTCATCCCAATTACCGCCATTGGGGCGGTCATCACGCCCGCCCTTCAGGCAATGATGTCGAGGGCCACACCAGATTCGCAGCAAGGCGAATTGCAAGGTGTCCTGACTGCGTTGCATGCGCTTTCCATGGTGATCTCACCGTTGGTGATGACCAGCGTATTCGCACAGTTCATTCGACCCGACACCCCGCTCTACCTGCCCGGCGCCCCTTTTCTGTTGGCACTTTTGTTGATGCTGGCAGGATTTCTTCTGTTTAGGCGATCCCGGCCTGCCGTAGCGTAACAACGACACGCAAATGGCGGTTTCTGCCTTGCGAGCCGCCTTTTCCCACGCCACCGTAAACCCAACCGGAGTGAGGGAAAACATGCAAAAAATCAAAGCAGCAGTTTGCCGGGCATTTGGCGAGCCATTGGTGATCGAAGAAGTCTATCTGGCGCCCCCCGGCACGGGCGAGCTCGAGGTGACACTGGAGGCTGTAGCCATCTGTCATTCGGACATTTCATATGCTGACGGAGCATGGGGAGGGTTCCTGCCAGCCGTTTACGGGCACGAAGCCGCAGGCGTGATCAGCGCGGTCGGAGAGGCGGCAGGAGATTTCAAAGTCGGCGACCCTGTGGTGGTGACTCTGATCCGCGCCTGCGGGTCTTGCCCTGCCTGTGCAGGCGGGCAACCGACAATTTGCGAAACACCGTACGATACTGTCAAAGGACCATTGAAAACGAGCGACGGCGGCCCACTCGAACAGGCGATGGCATGCGGGGCCTTTGCCGAAAAGGTCTTGGTGAGCCACCGCCAGATTGTCAAAATCCCCGAAAACCTGCCCAAGGAACTGGCCAGCCTGCTATCCTGCGGCGTGATCACCGGGGTTGGTGCTGCGGTGAATGCGGCAGGCGTGCGCCCCGGTCAGGACGTTGTGGTCATTGGGGCGGGCGGGGTTGGCCTGAACGCAATTCAAGGCGCGCGAATTGCAGGCGCGCGGCGGATCGTGGCCGTGGACATGACCGAAGAAAAGCTTGAGATCGCCAAAGAGTTCGGCGCGACCCACGGCGTCCTGGCCAGCTTGGATCAACCATGGAAAGCCGCATACAGGGCGCTGGGTGGACGCGGTGCCGATGCCGTTCTGATCACCGTCGGCGCGATTCCCGCTTATGATCAGGCCCCGCGCTATCTTGGGCGCGGCGGTAAGGCAATCATGATCGGGATGCCACATTCCGGTGACATGGCCAGCTATGAACCCGTTGTATTGGCAGCCCTGGGTCAGGGCGTCGTCGGGTCGAAAATGGGCGACGTTGTCATTCAGCGTGACATACCCTGGATGGTGGACCTGTACGCACAGGGACGGCTGAAACTGGATGAGCTGATCTCGGGCCGCTGGTCACTGGATCAGATCAACGAGGCCATCGCAGACACCAAAACCGGATCGGCCAAGCGAAACGTGATCCTGTTCGACAGGACCTGACCCACCGAAAGGATTTGGGATGAAACTGCAGGATCTCGACATCATCGTCACCGCCCCGCCCGCTCCGGGCTGGGGAGGGCGCTACTGGATACTTGTCAAAGTGACGACTGATACCGGCATCACCGGCTGGGGTGAATGCTATGCCTCGTCCGTGGGGCCCGAGGCGATGCGTCATGTCATTCAGGACGTGTTCGAACGACATATGCTGGGCGAGAACCCCGAGAACATCGAGCTCATGTTTCGTCGCACCTACTCCAGCGGCTTTACGCAGCGCCCGGACCTGACGGTGATGGGTGCGTTCTCGGGGTTGGAAATTGCCTGCTGGGATATTCTGGGCAAAGACCGGGACAGGCCGGTCCACGCGCTTCTGGGTGGCAGGATGAATGACCGGATTCGGGCCTATACTTACCTGTATCCCCTGCCTCAGCACAACCTGAACGATTTCTGGACCTCTCCCGAACAGGCGGGCGAAACGGCGGCGGAAATGGTGCGCCGCGGCTACACCGCCGTGAAATTCGACCCGGCCGGTCCCTATACGATCCGCGGCGGCCATATGCCCGCGATGAGTGACATTTCCATGTCTGTCGCCTTCTGCAAAGCGATCCGCGAGGCCGTGGGGGACAGGGCGGATCTTCTGTTCGGCACACATGGCCAGTTCAACACGGCCGGGGCTATTCGGCTGGGACAGGCGTTGGAACCATATCAGCCCCTTTGGTTCGAGGAACCTACACCGCCTGACAATATCGAAGATATGGCCCGCGTCGCCCGCAACGTACGCATACCGATTGCTACCGGAGAGCGGATGACCACGAAGGCAGAATTCGGAGCCGTCCTGCGTGCCGGAGCAGCCGAGATTCTGCAACCGGCGCTGGGACGTGCAGGCGGAATCTGGGAGATGAAGAAAGTCGCAGCCATGGCCGAGGTCTTCAACGCTCAGATGGCACCGCATCTGTATGCCGGTCCGGTCGAATGGGCCGCCAACATCCATCTGGCCGCTTCCATTCCCAATCTGCTGCTTTTAGAAACCATCGAAACACCGTTCCACGATCAACTGATCAAGGGCTCGATCCGGATCGAGAATGGGTTCGTCGCCGCCCCGACAGCTCCGGGCCTTGGGATCGATGTCGACGAAGACCTGGCCCGCGCGCACGCATATGACGGAGAAGGGTTGCATCTGCAAATGCAGGAGGACCCATGCGACTACGTTGACGGCAACGCTTTTCAGGGGGGTGCTCCGGCAACCGAGGGGTGACAATACCAGTGGCCTTGATGCATATTGCCATCACAAATCACGATACAACGGTCAGAAAGTGGCACTAAACGAAACCGGACCTCAGGCACACCTAACAGACGCTCCGTCGGACATGAAAGATAGTGCAGCACGCGCGGCTGCATTTCTTAAAACACTGGCGCATGAGGGGCGCCTGATGATCTTGTGCCATCTTGGTAGTGGTGAAAAATCCGTCGGCCAGCTTGAAGATTTACTTCAGTTGCGGCAGGCCGCAGTCAGCCAGATGCTGGCCCGCCTGCGCGAGGAAGAGTTGGTCTCGACGCGTCGGGAAGGCAAAACGATCTACTATTCATTGCGCGACGGAAACACTGAAAAAGTGATCCGTCTGCTTTACGATCTGTTCTGCGACGCGGACTGCTGATCGCTAATTGGACACATATCCGGCAATAACCTGCAACAGCTTGAACGCGGTTGCTGCATCGTTTTCCACAACGGCAAGGAATTCTTCTTCACCGATCCGCAAACAGGAAAGCGGGGTTTCTGCCACCATGCTTAGCGCACGTGGTTCTTTTCTGATCAGGCCCAACTCTCCGACCAAAGCGCCGGGCCCGACTTTGGTGATCAATTGGTCAGGCCCCTGTTCTTGTGGCAGGTAAAGACCTGCTTCGCCCTCCAAAACCACATAGGCGCCGTCGGTGGGCTGGTCATCTTTCAAGAATACCACCTGCCCTGGCTCGGCATCAAACCAGCGCGCACCAAAGGCCAGCAGACGCAGCTGCCGCCGATCCAGACCCGAAAACAAGGGGGTTTGTTCCAAGGCGCGTAGTTTCCGCGTCAAATCTGCCGATGCTGCACTGTCTTCCTCCACTTCCACGGGTCCTCCGTCCGAGACCACACGACCTTGCATGATCTCCACGTACATGTCGAATGCACCAGGGTTTTCGAACCGATCATTCAAATAGATAACGGTGGTTTCCGGCAGCAGCTCACGGAGCCGTTTAAAGACGGCCACCTGCGTTTTCATGTCATAGCTGGCCAGCGCGTTTTCCAGAATCAGAATATCAGGTTTCTTGATCGCCGCACGTGTAAAGGCCAAGGGTTCGGCAAACACCGCCGGAAGATTCTGACCGCCCAGAGCAACCTGAACATCATAAATCAACTCAGTAACCAATGGGCGCGCGCCGTTTTCCGCCAACACATCGACAATCAGCTTGCGGGCTTCATCCGAACGGGCCCCGCCAATTTGGCTGACTTTCCCGAACAGCGCATTTTCCATGACCGTCAATCCAGGCGCAAAGACGTCCGGATCCAGTGGAACGAAGACGTCCTTCAAACGCTCCATCAGTTTCTCGGAATGGCTGTGCCGCAGTTCGAGGATGCGATCCTTCAGTTCATCCGTGAACGCAGGCCCGATCTGTTCGGCAGAGATCACAAAAGGGACGGCCAGCATATTGGCCAACTGTTCGTCATCCAGCCCGTCCGAACCTTCTTTGCGGGTCTGGTCCACCAGATCCACCGCGACTTCATAGGTCTTTGCGTCAAGACCGAGCTTTTGGAACAACGGGTGGTCCGTTCCATCGATCCCGAAGATCTGGCGCAGCATTTCGATCACATCGCGGGTCAACGCGATCAATGTCTCGTCCAGCCCCAATTCGCGTAACTGTCCTAGAAAAACCTTCTGTTGCGCAAGCAAAGCTTGTGTCACAGGAACACGTGGCGTTGCGAAAAGCAGGTTTTCAGCCACAGGCAGGGCCGCGTTATACGCGTTCCGGTCAAAGACAAGTGCCTGTTGTTCCAGTCCCGCTTCACGAACGGCTTGCTGCACAAGCGGGCGCAACTCGATCAGTTTCTTTGCCAGTTCACAATGCTCGGCCGCATCAAAACATTGTTCCGCGCCCCGTTGGAACAGCGCTGCGCCAAACCCCATTCCATCAATCAACTGCAACCACCAGGCACGCAATTCTGCGGCGTCCTGAAAGCCGGCCAGAGATGGATCAAGCCATTCCGCCCTGAACGGGTCGGCACTGTTCCCCGCCCTCAGGGATTCGAGAAAATCCGGATCGTCCGTGGAGGCAGTCAGCGGTTTGAACCGCATCGGCATCATCACGTTGTCGCCCAACGTACCCTGAAACATGACTGGGCGCGATGTGACATACCCGATACGTACGGCGACAACTGCCTGATGCAACTCAGCCAGTTTCATATCCCCGATCCGCACCTGACCGGCACTGGGCCGTATTTCCCGTGTCAGCAATTCGCCAATGGCGCGTCGATCTTCTTCACTGGGTGCGGCGATACCAATTGTCTTCCCGGCAGGAAAACTGAGGTCCAAATCATCAAGCACCTGATTGCCATCCATGTCCCGCACCGAAACATGATCCAAAACAATTTTGCCGTTCAGGTGTGGCCACTCGGCAGGTTCACCTTCAAACAAGGTTTCATCGAGCATTCCGGCCGGAGCAAACCGGTCAATGACCACGTCCCAGCGCAGCGACATGTCCTGGGTCTGGTTGTAGTAGGTCAGCAGCTCTTTCCATGGTGAGCTAAGATCCTTGTACGCAGCCAATGCGGCAACCAGCGCCCCCAGCGAAACCGAACCCTGAAGCACCAACAGACCGCCAATCAGGTAGAACATGAATGGTGTAAGTTGCGAGATGAAGTTATTCAGGAACTTCATGAAGAACTTCTTTTGATAGATCTGGAAACGGATGCCGAACAGGCGACCCAATTGCTCAGAGATCATCGACCGCCGATAACGCCAACCGCCATTGGTCCGCAGGGTGGACGCGCCCACCGCGTTCTCGCCGATCTGCGCGGCGAGAACGCGAACCTCCTGAATGCGTTTTTTGTTCAGCAGGTTGATCTGGCGCTGTAGTTTGGGGATCAACCAGGCCTGCAACGGAATGAGGGCCACAGCGGCAAGCCCAAACCAGACGCTTTGCAGGAACAGGAAGGAAAGTATGGTGATCATTTGCCCGGCCTGCAGAACCGGTTGACTGATCGCATCGCCCATCAAGCCGCCCATCGGCTCGCTTTCGGCGGTGATCATTGACACCATCTCGCCCTGGCTGACTCGCTCGAAATAGGGTTGAGGAAAGCGCAGCGCCCGATTGATCAACTGATAGCGAAAGCGCCGCAGCATCCGTTCACTCAGCACACCTTTCATGGTGTTGATGCGCATTTTCATCAGGCCATGGCACAGCACTGCCGCCAGAAAGGCAAAGCACAGAATAATCAGAAAATTGGTCTGCGACATAGAATAGCCCCAGACTGTCACCTCGGAGGTGGACGACCCGATCGCGTCATTGATTATTCGTTTTGGCAACTCAAGAGTGAGGTACAGCAACGGAAACAACGTCGCCGTCACAGCCAGCAGGATCAGCTGTTCGCGCTTGGAGTATTTCCAGATAAAGCGGAATATTGTGCGTTCTATGGAACCTGCCCCTGCTGCTGACCGACGACGCGGATTGAACGTAATGCATGCAATTTCAACAGCATGAATCAAATGTCATCCAGATAGGATAAGCAAATTTTTTCCTTTTGGAAAATTTCTTGATGCAATGTGAACTAGTTCATTTACGCGAGCCCGTTTTATTGCCTAATGTTGGACTGAGAACGATATCGGGAGGGTTCTTTTGGCAGCCAGTTTTGGCGCAGTGTTTCTTATGCTTTGTCTTTTGCTGATCAAGCATATGTTCGCTGACTACTACCTCCAGACACCGAAGATGCTCTCCGGCCGGGGTGAGTATTTTCATTTGGGACGCGCGCAACATGCCGCTGTGCATGTTGTGGGTTCTGTCGTCGTTTTTTTGGTATTCGGCGCACCGCTGCTTTTCATTCTGATCATCGCGGCGCTGGAGTGGTTCATCCATTTCAATATCGATTACATCAAAGCCAGCTATTCAGACAAAAAGCGGCTTGAGCCAACGCAAGCCGCTTTTTGGCGAGCGGCAGGTTTAGATCAGTTGATGCACAACCTGACTTATTTGGCGATGGTTTGGGCGTGGGTCACCTTCGCCGCCGCCTGATCCGTGCTAGGCTGCATGGTCCAATACACCAAGCCGATAGGCCGACAGCCACATCCGATCCAGCACATCAATCTCATCAGGGTCGAACCGGTGCTCAACTTCCCAATACCGACCCGAGGCAACATAGTATCCAAGGTCGTTTTCAAAACGCCTTGCTTTTTGCATGGCACTAACAGCGGGAAGCGGTGCTGCAGTCAGGTCGGATATCCTGGCTGACGGGAAAACCAGCCGACTCGGCCCATTGGACAACCGCACGGTTCTGCACCCCTGAGCGCCCGCGAAAAGCCCCAGCCGTGCGGATTTCGCTTCAAGCGAGCGCAGTGTCACATCCTTTCGCAACGGGTCTGCAGTGCCGTTTCCATAAAAATGCGTTCGCCCCGAACCTGAATACATCATGTCGCAGCCAAAAAACGCCAGTACATCCGGTTCCAGAGCTGACAAAGCCCAATATCCAGCCGTGAAAGCCATCGTTCCGCCAGCGTAGACGAACCCACCATAGTGATTCTGTCTGGGGACGTATTCGTCGGCAGTGACTATGTGTTGAGTACCGAGGACGACCGCAGGGCGGCGCTCTGCCGGAAAATCTTCAGGATGGATCAGGTAATCCCAGTCGTCTCGGATGCGCCACGCGTTGTTGATGGCAACGACATATGTGAATGGCACGCGCGACCATGTCCGCGCCGCCAGCGCCGAAGGGGCACTACCAAGGATCAATACGGTGGTCTTTGGGTCGGTCATAGTGGGGCCACGCTTGTTGACAGCCCCACACGACATAGACCTTTTGCGTAACGCGGCTAGCCCAGAACCGAGAAACTGCTTTCTTCATTGATCGGGCGTTTGCGTGAGTAGAAACCCACGTCGATTGTCCGCTTGATGTATGGCAATTCGAACTGCAACGGGTTCGCGTCGTGATCCGCGCCACTTTCGCAGTAGTCGATCAGCGCTGCCATCATCTTGCCCGCAATCGGCGCGTTCTTGTACTGGTTTCCGCTGGAACCACAGGCCATGTAAAACCCCGGCAGGCTGGATTTGTCATAGATCGGAATCCAGTCGGTCGAAGCATCATATAGGTCAACCACACCGCGCGTCTTTGAAGGAATGCCAAGGCTGGGCACACGCTGCGCGTACCGCATCGCCTGTGTGGTCCATTGGTCGGTGAATTCCCGATTGTAGTTCACATCGTCCTCGCACCACTGATGCGGATCACACTCCGGGTCTTCCGATCCAACAAGGATGTGATTGCCGTGTTCCGGGCGGCAATAACAGGCAATGTCGCTGTCCGAGACGATGGTTCCGTCATTTTCAAAGTCGAACCCTTCCGGGGCGGGAACATGCACGACTTCCTGCCGCAAGGGCCGGGTTTTGATGGTCATATCGTCCAGAACACCGGCCATCCCGTTGATGAAGGCCGAACCCGGTCCCGCAACGTTGACAACGACTTTGGCGTGGATTTCCTCGCCCGAAGCCAGCTTGACACCGGAAACACGCCCGTCCTCGGTCAGGATTTCCGTGACTTCAGCACCGGTACGCAGCTCGGCCCCGTGCTGTTTCGCAGCATCCATCAGGTTCTGCGCCGACAAGGCAGGGTCTGTGACATATCCCGCCTGAGGCCAGTACACACCGCCCGACATCTTGCGCCCGTTGGGCTGGCCGAATTCCGGATCATCCATGCGCCGCGCCGGCGCAAAGCTGTCCAGCGAATAAACCGGCAAGCGTTCAACCACTTTCTCACCTGACCATTCCTCAAACGGGCAATCCAAATCGGACGAATTGCGTATGTGCTTTTCCAGCATCCCGTTCGCTTCGGTCTTCATGACCAGGCAACCGGTTTCGCGGAACTGCGCAAGGTTCGCGTCCTCCGGCAAGCCAAGATACTCAGCCCAGTCGCGCCAGTAGTGGTATCCTTCCCAGGCAAACGCGGTTCCATCGAAAGTGGAATAATGCATCCGGACAATCGCACAGGACCCGGCCGTAGAACCGTGCCCGACCTGAGAATTCCGATCCAATGACAGGGTTTTCCATCCCGCTTTGGACATCTCGAACGCAATGGCCGCGCCGATCACGCCAGTACCGATGATGATTGCGTCTGGTTGGCTCATGTCTGGTTTCCTTTCCAAAAGCGCAGGGAGTATGCGCTGAATTCTTCAACTTCTTCAGGCTTCGGCTCGACACCGGTAAAGGCGTAGAGGTAATGCGGCACCATCGAAAGCCGCATCTCGATGGGTTCGTTCAATTGCGCCAGATCATAACCAATCTGCATGTAATACAGCACGCGTGCCCGGGTTTCGGCTTCGATCTCGGAATATCCGTAGCGGGCGAACATGGCGTGCAGCGCTTCCAGCCTGCGGGCGTCCGACTGGTCCAGCGTACGTCGTACCTTGCCCGACTTGCGCGCCCAATCACGTACGGCAAAATCCAGCGCGGTGTCGAACAACTGGGTATTAACCACGCAACGATGCACGTTGCAGACGGCCGCCGTGATCGTCTTGGCCGGGGCTTCGGCCTGCGCGATCAAAGCGGCCGTGTTGGTCGCCTGCCAGCGGGCCAGCAATGCATCCAGCAACTCCTGTCGGGATTTGAAGTACCAATAGAAAGACGATCGGGATACCGCCATCCGTTCGGCCAGGTTCAGAACCTTGATCTGGTCCACCCCGTCCGAAACCAGCACATCCATCGCCACGTTCAGCCAGTCGTCACGCGTGACCTTGATGTTGCCGACCAAGGGTTCGGCCTCAGGGTCATCACGATGAAGGATAGGTTTCGTATTCATTCAACTCTCCGGAGGTGCACCGCCCTCGGCGGTACGACGGGCAATGAAGTCATGTAAATCGCCTATCCGATCATTGTCGACAGCGGGCGCCTGGAAGTCATTCAGAATGCCCTTCCAAACGTCCGTCGCCCGATGACTTGCGTCCACCGAACCACGCTCGGCCCAAGTGCCGAAATTGGCGTAGTCATGGACATGCGGTTGATAAAATTCAGTGTTGTAGCGCTCCATCGTCTGGCTTGATGCAAAGAAGTGACCACTGGGTTCAACCTCGTTCAATGCAGTTTCAAAACCAATCTCGGACGGCCCCGCCTGCGCGCCCGCACAGAGTTCGGCGACCATGTTCAGCACTTCCGCATCGCAGACCAGCTTTTCGAAGGAAACCGTCAACCCGCCTTCCAACCAGCCTGCGGCGTGGATGATCACCGTTGCGCCGGCCATAAGGCATCCCCAAAGCCCAAACTGGTTCTCGTTTGCGGCCTGTACATCGTTGATGTTTGACGCCGATCCGGCAGCCGACCGCCAGGGCAATCCAAGATGCCGCGCCAGTTGGCCCGCAGCCAGCGATGCCTGAAAGTGCGACGGCGTCCCAAAGGCGGGCGCACCGGACTTCATGTCAACATTACTGGTGAACGTGCCATAACAGACCGGAGCACCAGGATTGGCAAGTTGGGTCAAAGTCAGCGCGGCAAGGGCCTCGGCATGAGACAAGGTGATCGCCCCGGCCACAGTGATCGGTGCCATCGCGCCCATCAGGGTAAAGGGTGTGATGATCGACATCTGGCCGTGGCGGGCGAAGTCGATCAGACCTTGCGCCATGGGGATATCCAACGTGCGCGGGCTGTTGGTGTTGATGATCGTATAGCAATGCGCATGGCCCCGGAACGCATCATCCGAAAGACCGCGTGCTGTAGTCAGCATCTCAAAGCAGTCCATCACCTGCGGGGTTCCACGCGAAAAGAAGAACGGAAACTTGTCCGTCAGTTCCATCTGCGCCCGGGTCGTGAAGTAGTGACGCAGATGGGTCGGCACATCCTGAGGCTCAACCTGAGGCGAGATCATCTGAAACACGTCGAAATGATGCGTGAGCTTCAGAAATTCCAGATAATCCTGACCCGTCGCAGGGCGCCGACCGCGTTCAAGATCGGTGGCATTCGGGGCACCGGCTCCGGGCTGGAATACCAACGAGCCCAATTCCAGAGTGAAATCGCGACGCCGGGCACCGGCGCGACAGGCAATGGATTTGGGCGCTGAGGCGGCAGCGGTCTCGACGATCTCGCGTCCGATAAAAACCATCTCACTGTCTTCATCCACCCGCGCGCCGCCCTGTTTGAACAGTTTCCGCGCCTCGGGAAGCAGGGTCTTTACCCCCAACTCCTCCAGTGTCCGCAACGCGGTGTCATGCATGTCTGCGATTTGGTCGACCGGGAACACTTCCATCAATGGAAAAGGATTCCTGAGGTGGCGATAGTTCACATCGCGGCTGGGCTGCGGGGCGGCTTCAGTCCCCCGCCCACGCCGTCGGCGTCCTCGCTCCGGAGCAGTCATGATCAGCCTCGCATCGCTTTGCCCTGAGGATCATAAGGCGACGGCGCAATCACGCGCGCCGGACGTTCAACCCCCACCACGTGGACGGACAGTTCCGTGCCCGGTTCGGCTTTGTCCCGATCGATCAACGCCATCGCCAAGGACTTGCCAACATAATGCCCGTAACCGCCCGAGGTTACGAAACCAACGCGCTCTCCATTAGCCCAGACCGGTTCGTATCCACTGGCATCTGCGTCCAGAGCATCAATTTCCAGTGTCGCTTGAACTTGCGCGGGGCCGTTGCCGTCGCGTTCGGCAAGCGCGCCCGCCTTTCCAACAAAGTCTTTGTCCCAGTCGATCCAGCGATCCATTCCGGTCATACCCGGTGTATAGGCTTGCGTGAATTCCGCCGACCAGATGCCAAAGCTCTTCTCAAGCCGTGTTGACAGCATCGCGTTGAAGCCGCATTCGCGGATACCTTCCTCGGCCCCCGCTTCCAGCAAGATGCGGCGCAGCTTGATGTGGTCGCCATAGCGACAGTTGATCTCGTACCCTTTTTCTCCGGTCACCGACATGCGGGCCACCCGGGCGCGCACGAGGCCGATATCGAAATCGCCGCAGCCCATGAATTTCAAGCCCGAGATATCCTGTTCCGCCAGTTTTTCGACAACCGCCTGTGACTTCGGCCCGACCACGGCAAAGCCACAGTATTCCTCGCCCAAATCACGGATATTGACCCAATCCGTCACGTGATCGTCGAACCAGCGCATATGCCAGGCCCGCAGATAGTAACTGCCCATGATCCACAAGGTCCCGTCGCCCCAGTTGAGCACGGTCAGATCGCCCTTCAGGCGCCCGTCTTCACCCAGCATCGGGGCAAGCTTGGCGCGGCCCGGGCCGGGCAGTTTCGACGCCATGACATTGTCGAGCCAGGCTTCCGCGTTCGGACCGGAAACCTCGAACCGCGAAAAGCCCGAAATATCCAGCAAGCCCGCACCTTCGCGGATCACTTTGCATTCCTCGGCCACAATGTCATGCGCGTTCGAACGCTTGAGAGTTGGCGTTTCCTCGAACCCTTTCGGCGCGAAATAAAGCGGCACTTCAAGATCCCAGCTCACGCCCCATTTGCACCCTGCCTCGGTCATCGCGTCATGCGCCGGGGCCATTTTCAGCGGCCGCCCTGCGGGCAGTTGCTCGTTCGGATAGGTCATCACGAAGCGGCGGGAATAGAACTGGCCGGTAGTTTCGCGGATATAGCGCTTGTTCTGTGCAAAATCGCCGTACCGTGCCACATCCATTGGCCAGGCATCTGCCTCAGGCTCGCCATGGATCATCCATTCGGCCAGCGTCTTACCGACACCGCCGCCTTGTAGGAACCCGGCCATCACCGCACAGGCGGTCCAATAGCCGCGCTTGCCTGGCACCGGGCCGACCAGCGGGTTTCCGTCTGGCGAGAAGGTAAACGCGCCGTTCACCCATGTCTTGATACCGACCTTCTGGATCGCTGGATAGCGTTCGAACCCCAGCATCAGCTCGTTTTCGATACGGTCCAGCTGCTCCTGAAACAGTTCTTCGCCATAATTCCAGGGTGCACCGTCCATGGCCCAGTGCTCGTGATCGACCTCGTAGATGCCGACCAGAACACCCTTTTGATCCTGCCGCATATAGGTGAAGCCCTCCAGATCCACGGTCATCGGCATCTCGAAATCGGCCGCCGCAACCTCGGGCACCGTGTCGGTGATCAGATAGTGGTGTTTCAGCGGAGAAACCGGCAGCTCGACCCCCGCCATGCGTCCCACCTGTTTGGCCCACAGACCGGCGGCGTTGACCACATGTTCGCAGGTGATCGTGCCCCTGTCGGTCACCACCTGCCAGCCATCCGCCGTCTGGATCAGTTCCTCAACCTTGGTTTCCTCGTAGTATTCCGCACCTCTTTTTCTGGCCGCGGTCGCGTAAGCCTGAACGGTGCCGGTTGTATCGATATAGCCCTCACGATCTGCCCACATCGCACCCAGAACACCATCCGTGGACATGATCGGGCAACGCTTCTGCGCCTCTTCCGGGCTCAACAATTCGCAATCGTCGATGCCGATGGACTGGAAGATGCGGTAGTTGGCCTGTAACCACTCCCACCGTTCGGGGGTTCCGGCGAGCGTGAGACCACCGGTCATGTGCAGGCCGATATTCTGGCCCGATTCCTTTTCGATCTCGCTGAGCAGATCAATGGTATAGGCCTGCAAAGACGCCATGTTCGGATCAGCGTTCAAAGCATGGATGCCACCCGCCGCGTGCCACGACGAACCAGACGCCAACCGCCGCCGCTCCAGCATGACGACATCCGACCAGCCGAACTTGGCCAGATGATACAGAACCGACGCCCCTACAACGCCTCCTCCGATGACCACTACGCGATATTGGGACTTCATCCCGACCTCCCTGAACAAAACCTAAGGAGACGCTAGTGGCACTGTTCACTTCTGTCTAGACATTTCTGTACAGTGCTGATCACGGCGAAACCCGGCACGGCTTGGCAAGTTTACAGGCTTGCGCTTGGACGAGATTGGATAGCCTGAAACCACGCCAGGGTGGCAGCGTTGTCTTCCGGGATACGCATCTTGATGACACGGGCGAAATCGACAAAAACGAAAGCCGAGATATCCGCTAAAGAAAATACGTCACCGGCCACAAACGGGCTTTCCTTCAGACGTGACTCCAGCATTTCAAAGAATGATGACACACGCTCGCGCCCGCGCTGCGCAAGTTCGGGTATCTGCGCTTGGTTGTAGGGGCCCGGAATGGCGCGATCCTTGAAGGCCGGATGACCGTTGCGCAAAGCCTCGGCAATCGGCGCCCCTCCCTGCTGTTCGACAATCGCGTTCCACATCAGGACCAGACCTTTTTCCTCGGGGGTTCGGCCCATCAAAGGCGGTTCGGGAAACTGTGCTTCCAGAAAAGCCGCAATGCCCAGGTTTTCTGTCAGAGCGGTTCGGTCATCCGTTACCAGAACTGGGATCGTGGCCCGTGGGTTCACAGCGCGAAAAGTTGCGCTCAATTGTTCGCCATTCGCAATCGATATATCACGTGTTTCGATATCCAACCCTTTTTCGGCAATGAACATGCGCGCGCGGCGAGGGCTCGGAGCAGTAGAGCAGTCGTAAAAAATCATGGCATTACCCCTTTTCGGTCAGCGGCGATAGATGAAACAGCGTCCTTCAACGGCACCTTCGGGCAATGGCATCTCGGTCAGCCCTTCGAAATACATCCGATCACTTGAGACCATCAACCCGCCCGGAGCAAGCAAAGGCTCGATGAGAGGAGATACAAACCGCGCAAACTTGTCGTTCTTTTCGCGATTGTGCCCGCCAAGATCCGCGTGGATCAGGCTGGCTGAAGCGCCGAACCGTTCAACCGATGCAGGCAGGGTGTCCCGCACATCGCCCAGAATCACGCGATCTTCGGGCGGGGTAGAGTCAGGGTGCGAGGCCACCATGCGTTCGAACACATAGACCGGGCGGCCATCCATGTGCTGCACAAGATGGTGATATGTACGCCCGTTGCCCAAACCCAATTCGAACACCGGACCTGTCATGCCTTCAGTGTGTTTGATTGCGTGATCCAGACAAGCACGCTGTGACACCATGCGATCGATGAACAGATCCAGACGGCTTTGATTCTCGGACACCGGAAAATATCTCCTTGATACAACTCGAGAGCATAAATGCGCCCAACACCGCCCTTGATGACAAAATCTCAAGACTTTGTGTAGCGTTGAAGCCCTTAGTTTCACGATTTCGCGACATTTCGGCCCAAGAACGGGTTTGACTAGACGGGCGGAACCGCGCGACACTGAACGAAAAATCACGGGGAGTTGAAGTAACCGATGTCATCGAACGGTCAAACGGGTGGAAAACCCGCATGAGCGCGTTGTTGTCCGTAAGAGACCTTAGCATCGGCTTTGGGACGGGCAATTCCGTGGTCACGAATGTGAACTTCGATGTCGAAGCCGGACAAACCCTGGCCTTGGTCGGTGAATCGGGATCGGGGAAAACGATCACGTGCCGCGCAGCCTTACGCATTCTGCCCCGTTCGGCGCAGATCCGAAACGGCACGATTACACTGAACGATTCCAAGGGCATGTGCGAACTCACGACAGTGTCTGAGCGTGAGTTGCGCAACATCCGCGGCAATCGGGTTTCGATGATCTTTCAAGAGCCCATGCGATCACTGTCCCCGCTACACAAGATCGGCAATCAGGTCAGCGAGGTTTTGTGGTTGCATCGCGGGCTGTCCGAGTCCGCGGCACGCAAGAAGGTCCTGACGCAGTTCGAACGCGTCGGTTTCCCAGATCCGCAACGGGCCTATGACTCGTACCCTTTCGAGTTGTCAGGTGGCATGCGCCAACGTGCCATGATCGCCATGGCCATGGTGTCCAAACCGGAATTGCTGATCGCGGATGAGCCAACCACTGCTCTGGACGTGACCACCCAGGCGCAGGTTCTTGGCCTGATCAAGGAATTGCAGCGCGAAACCGGCATGGCGCTCATTCTGGTGACTCACGATCTGGGCGTAGTTGCCAATATGGCCGAGCAGGTCGTCGTGATGCACAAAGGTCGCGTCATGGAGGCTGGCCCCGCCGCACCGATCCTGACTGCGCCCGCACACCCATATACAAAGCAGCTTTTTGATGCGGCCCCGGAAATACCGGATCAGGATGCGGTGGGTATACCGATGCCCGACACGGATCTGATCCTTCAGATGAAGGATGTGTCCAAGACCTACACCATGCGGTCTAGCAAAGGATGGCAGTCCGATAAGGCAATCTATGCCTGCCGCGGTGTCGACCTGAATCTGGCGCGCGGCAAGACTTTGGCAATTGTCGGTGAAAGCGGATCGGGAAAGACAACGGCGGCCCGCATCGCGTTGGGGGCTGAATTGCCCGACCCTGGTGGTGAAGTCCTGTTTCGTAGTGCCCCCGATGCCGACCCGATCACGGTGCACAATATGACCCGAGCCCAGCGCACAGCGTTTCAGCGCAAGGCACAGATGGTATTTCAGGACCCTTACAGTTCGCTCAGCCCCCGGATGCGTATACAGGACGCCATGACCGAACCGCTGGAAATCCACCGCATCGGCACAACAGCCGAACAGCGCGACAAAGCCGCCGAGATGTTGCAGCGCGTCGGCCTGACGGGTGATATGCTCAAACGCTACCCACACGCGTTTTCCGGCGGGCAGCGACAGCGCCTTTCCGTGGCCCGCGCCATGATGCTGGACCCACAATTGATCGTGTGCGACGAGCCCACCTCGGCATTGGATGTATCTGTTCAGGAACAAATCCTGACCTTGCTGGAAAACCTGCAAGACAGCCTGAACCTGTCCTACCTGTTCATCTCACATGATCTGGCCGTTGTCGCACGGATCGCTGACGAAGTTGCTGTCATGCGACGGGGTCTGATCGTCGAACAGGCACCGCCTGAAACTCTTTTCTACAATCCGCGCCATCCATACACCAAGGCGCTGATTGCCGCTCAACCCGAACCCGACATCAATCGACCGATTGACCTTCAATTGGTCTCTCTGGGCGCCGGCGCGCCGGACAGTTGGGATGAAGCCTTTCGTTTCTCGGACACCGTGATACCTTCACTGGTGGAATTGGAACCGGGCCATAAGGTACGTTGCCATGTTTAAGACCACTCGCCCTCTGATGCTGGCTGTTATGCTGGCTTTTTCAGGGACGCTGCCCGCCGCAGCAGAAGCCATCCCGACACCTCAGGAAAGCGCCTTCTGGAGCGCCGAGGTTGAAAGCGGCAATCTTCCGCCGGTGCAGGAACGTTTACCCAAGGACCCCTTGATTGTGGATCTGACCGCAAAAGGAAGAGAATTCGGAACGCCGGGCGGCACTCTGCGTACCATGGTCACGCGATCCAAAGATATAAGACAGATGGTTGTCTATGGGTATGCAAGGTTGGCCGGGTACAACCAAGACTATGAAATCGTACCCGACCTGCTGGCCTCGTTTGAAAACGAGGGCAATCGCAAGTTCACCCTGAAACTCCGCGAAGGGCACAAGTGGTCGGACGGCTCACCTTTTACCTCGGAAGACTTCCGCTATTGGTGGGAAGACGTCGCCAATAACGAGTTGCTCAGCCCGTCAGGCCCACCCGATTTTCTGATCGTCGAAGGCAAAGCCCCCACGGTCACGTTTCCTGATGAAACCACTGTGATCTTCGAATGGAACGACCCCAATCCGGACTTCCTGCAGTCTTTGGCACAGGCGCGCCCGCCCTTTATTTATCGACCGTCCGCCTTTCTGAAACAGTATCATGAGAAATACGCGGACGCAGAAGAGCTTGCCTTTCAGGTTGAAGATGCCCGGGTCAAAAGCTGGGCAGCGCTGCACAATAAGCTGGATAACCTTTACAAGTTCGACAACCATGAGCTTCCCACGTTGCAACCTTGGTTGAACGCCAGTTCGGGCAAGAAGATCCGCCACAACTTCGTGCGCAACCCATATTATCACCGCATCGACAGCAAAGGGGTGCAACTTCCCTATATTGACGTGGTCGAAATGGAAATTGTCGCGTCCGGTCTTGTTGCCGCCAAGACCAACGCCGGTGAAAGCGATCTGCAAGGCCGTGGTCTTGCCTTCCGAGACGCGTCGATCCTGAAGAAAGGCGAAGCACAGGGCGGATATAAAACGCTGTTGTGGAAAACTGGCGTAGCCTCGCAGATCGCGATCTATCCGAACCTCAACTTCGCCGATGACGTCTGGCGCAATGTATTGCGGGACGTTCGCGTGCGGCGGGCCTTGTCGCTGGCCATCGACCGGCAATCTATCAATCAGGCCCTCTACTTTAAACTCGCACATCCTGCTGCGATGTCAGTTCTTCCCGCCTCGCCATTTTACAATGAAGAGAATGCCGCGGCATGGGCGCAATACGATATCGATCAGGCCAATGCGCTTTTGGATGAGGCCGGTCTGGATCAGCGCGACAAGAACGGCGTCCGCCTGTTGCCGGACGGCCGCCCGATGGAGCTGGTGATCGAAACCGCAGGTGAGCGGCAAGAGGTTGAAAACGCCCTTCAGATCGTAACCGACACCTGGCGCGAAATTGGGGTCAAACTGGTCATGCGCCCGCTGGACCGGGACATCCTGCGCAACCGGGTTTTCGCAGGAAACTCGATGGCATCAGTCTGGTTCGGCTGGGATGACGGCATCCCGCAGGCACATACATCGCCAGCGTATCTGGCCCCGACAGATCAGGTATTCCTGGCCTGGCCAAAATGGGGGCAGTACTATCAGACCGGTGGCGAAGCGGGTGAGGCCCCCGACATGCCAGAGGCCGAACGCCTGATGGAGTTGGCACATGAATGGCAAATTTCCACGACCGATGAAGCACGTGAAGCCGTCTGGACCGAGATGCTTAGCATCCACGCGGGTCAACTCTATGCCATTGGCATCCTGAACGGAGCCCCTCAGCCTATTGTCGTGTCAAACCGCCTGCGCAACGTGCCGGAACAGGCTATGTGGGCTTGGGAACCCGGTGCACATTTCGGCATTCACCGCCCGGACGAGTTCTTTTTCGCCGACTGAGCAGGAGCAGCTAAATGATCATGCTGCGCTACGTGGTGTATCGCTTTTTCACGATGCTGCTGACTTTGTTGGTGGTCTCGGTTCTGGTTTTCGTAATCATCAACCTTCCGCCCGGCGACTATCTCAGCAACCAGATCGCGGAACTTCAGGCCTCGGGCCAGTCGGCAGGTGTCGCAAAGGCAGAGTTCCTGCGCGCTGAATACGCGCTGGATCGCCCCATGTGGGAACAATACCTGATCTGGATAGGTTTCTGGCCCGGACCGCACGGGTTTTCCGGTTTGATCCAGGGCAATTATGGCTGGTCTTTTGAATTCGACCGCCCCGTTTCTGAAATCGTCGGTGACACGCTTTGGTTGACGGTTGTGGTCAATCTGGCTGCGATCCTGTTTGTCTATGCCGTGGCACTACCACTGGGCGTTATCGCCGCTGCGCGGTCCCGAACATGGATCGATTACACCTCGGCCTTCGTGGGGTATCTGGGCCTGGCAACGCCGAACTTTTTGCTGGCGCTGATCCTGTTCTACTACGGCCACCAATATTTCAACCTGCCAATCGGGGGGTTGATGGATCCAAGTTTCGAAGGCCAGCCGATGACTTGGGAGAAATTGAAATCCATCCTCATCCACCTGATCGTACCGACCTTTGTCATCGGCACTTCAGGCGCATCGGCGATGATGCAGCGTCTGCGCGCGAATATGCTGGACGAATTGGGCAAGCCCTATGTGGAAACCGCCATCGCGAAAGGCATGGCCCCGTCTCGGATGCTCACCAAATATCCGCTGCGAGTGGCCTTCAACCCCTTTGTCGCAGATATCGGCAACCTGCTGCCGTCGATGGTTTCCGGCTCTGTTCTGGTCTCGGTCGTTCTGGGCCTTCAGACCATTGGCCCGACCCTCCTGACAGCCCTGAAGACGCAGGATCAGTTTCTGTCAGCATTCATCCTGATGTTCGTCGCCCTGCTGACCCTGATCGGCACGATGATCTCGGATATCCTGCTGGTGATGCTGGATCCGCGCATTCGGTACGAGGGGCGTGAAGCATGACTGATCGTCCTGACAACCGCTACGTCGATGACGCGCCGTTTGATCCGCAGGCCTCGGTTCAGCAACTGGAACGCGCCGATCTGGATGCCCCCAACTGGGTGCTGGTCTGGCGCAAGTTCAGAACCCATAAGCTGGGCCTGATCTCGGGTATCTTCCTGCTGCTATGCTACCTTATGCTGCCCTTTGCGGGTTTCATCGCGCCCTATGGCCCGAACGACCGCAACGGAGAGCACCTGTACGCGCCGCCACAATCGGTAAACTGGTTCCATGAGGGCGAATTTATCGGCCCCCACGTTTACCCGATCGTAGCCGAAGCGGACCTTGAGACCTTCCAATGGAAGTTTGTCCCGGACACAGAAGATCCGCGCCCGATCAGGTTCTTCTGCGAAAGCTCGGAGTACAAGCTGGCCGGATTGATCCCGTCAGACACACACCTGTTCTGTGCCCCACAGGGGGCTACGCTGTTCCTGTGGGGATCCGACCGGTTGGGCCGAGATATATTCAGCCGTATTCTTTACGGCGCGCAGCTGTCTCTCACGGTAGGTCTGATTGGTATCTCGGTGTCGTTCTTTCTTGGCATCCTTTTCGGTTCGATGGCCGGTTATTTCGGCGGTCGTATCGACTGGACCATCAACCGGGTTATTGAAATCCTGCGTTCGCTGCCGGAACTGCCGTTGTGGCTGGCCCTTTCAGCCGCCGTGCCCTCGAACTGGAGCCCGGTCGCAGTGTTCTTTATCATTTCGATCATCCTTGGCATCCTCGACTGGCCAGGTCTGGCGCGCTCGGTTCGCGCGAAATTCCTGTCGTTGCGCGAGGAAGAGTATGTGCGTGCGGCTGAAATGATGGGGGCAAGCTCTGGCCGGGTGATCCGCAAACACCTTCTGCCAAACTTCATGTCGCATCTGATCGCATCGGCCACATTGTCGATCCCGGCTATGATCCTGGGTGAAACCGCGCTCAGTTTTCTGGGCCTCGGCTTGCGTGCACCTGCCGTCAGTTGGGGAGTGATGCTGAATGACGCGCAGAACCTCGCTTCGATCGAGATCTACCCGTGGACGGCTATCCCGATGTTGCCGATCATCGTCATTGTGCTGGCGTTCAACTTCCTCGGCGACGGGCTGCGCGACAGTCTCGACCCCTATCAGCAATGAGCCTTCTGGCCACTCTTCCCGCTGTTGACAGCTATCACAGGCTTGGAGGAGGCGCTTTGCCAAGCGTCTTCGCCGTTTCCGAACTGGCCACCGCCGGCTTTGCAGCTGTGGGACGGGAAATGGCCCGGTTGATCCAGGCTCTCAACCTATCTCCGAAGACACCTGAGGTCACAATTGATCACCGGCTGGCATCTATGTGGTTCGGCTATTCCTTCAAACCAGACGGTTGGGACGTGCCCAGTTTGTGGGACGCGGTCGCGGGCGATTACAAAGCCGCGGATGGCTGGATCCGGTTGCACACAAACCTGCCCCGTCATCGCTCTGCTGCTTTGAGGGTCCTGGGCACCCAGCCCGAGCGCGAAGCGGTAGCAAAAGCTGTCAGGTCCTGGGCAATTTCGGAACTGGAAACAGCAGTTGTCGCCGAAGGTGGCGTGGCGGCTGCCATGCGCAGCCGGACCGAGTGGCTTGACCACCCGCAGGGCCGCGCCGTGTCGCGTGACCCCTTGATTGGCTGGCAAGGGCCACGTTATGTCAAGCTGCGCGACAGACCTCAGGCCACCGCTGATCGGCCTCTGGCAGGGTTGCGGGTGCTTGATCTGACTCGTGTTCTGGCCGGTCCGGTTTCAACGCGAACACTGGCCGGTTTCGGGGCCGAGGTTTTGCGCATCGACCCACCTGACTGGGATGAACCGGGGGTGATCCCGGACATCTCGCTGGGGAAACACTGCGCCTATCTTGACCTGAAATCGGAAGCTGGTCTCGAACGTCTGCACGGGCTGTTGTCTCAGGCCGATGTGTTCGTACACGGGTATCGCCCCGGCGCGCTGGATGCTCTGGGATTGACGCGGGCCAAACGTGACGACCTGGCTCCGAACCGGATCGAAGTCACGCTGGATGCCTATGGTTGGCAAGGTCCATGGTCGACCCGACGCGGGTTTGACAGCCTTGTCCAGATGAGCGCGGGTATTGCTCATGCCGGGATGGGTTGGGCGGACGCGGACAAACCGACCCCGTTGCCGGTTCAGGCTCTGGACCACGCAACGGGCTACCTGATGGCTGCTGCTGTACTCTCCGCACTGGCCGAGGCCGCATCGGGCAATTCCATCATGCACGCGCATCTCTCTCTGGCGCGTACCGCCGAACTTCTGGCCGTGCTCGGAAAAGACGAAGCAGAATCCGCGCCCATCAGCCCGGCAACAACAGATTACAGCACGGCAACAGAGACTTCCGGCTGGGGTCCCGGCCATCGCCTCAAACCTGCGCTGAGGGTCGGCGAAGCGACGATGCGTTGGGATTTGCCAGCGTCGAAACTAGGCAATTCAAAACCTGTCTGGCCCTTCACCGCCAACTGACCGTCCGCCGCGCGGGACGCGCGGCCGGGCCCAACGCTTTGGGTGGCGTCTCGTCAGAGACGTAGTCCAAAGCGACGAGAGCGCCCCTAACGATCATCGCCGCCTGGCCCGATATCGTCCAGATAATCCTCATCAATCGCCGCCTGCGCCGCACCTGTCACGGCCTCACGTTGTTTAGGTGTCAGCTCTTCGGCCTCTTTGCCATCCGCCAACCTCACGGTGACTTCGCGATGCGCAAATTTGATGCCTTCCCGCGCGAACAGCTCGCGAATTTCCTGATAGACCCTCTTGCGTATCAGCCATTGATCGCCCGGTTTGGTCATAAACTTGACCCGGATGATCATCGCTGAATCCTGCATTTCGATCACACCCTGGGACTTCAGCGGCTGTATGAAATTTTCTCCGATCACAGGATCGCTCAGCAACTCCTGACCCAGCTTCTTGATCAGCTTGCGAACCTTTTCCACGTCAGTGTCATACGTCACGCGCAGCGGCAGTTTCATGATCACCCAGTCACGGGAATAGTTGGTCAGGACTTTGATTTCACCAAAAGGAATCGTGTTCAGCGCGCCAAGATGGTGACGCAGCTGGAAGGACCGGACCGAGATTTTCTCGACCGTTCCCTTGACGTCTCCGATATCGATGTACTCACCCTTCCGAAAGGCATCATCCATCAGGAAAAACGCCCCTGAAAAAATATCTCGCACCAGTGTTTGAGACCCGAAGCCAACGGCCAGACCAACCACACCAGCACCTGCAAACAACGGGCTGACATTGATACCAAGTTCCATGAGAACGATCAGCATGATCGTCACGACGACAACGGCCAGAATAGCGCCGCGGAACAATGGCAGCAGTGTCGCCAGCCGGCTTTGGCCGCCTTCTCCGCCCTCATCGCCCAGTTCGGCCTCGGTGCCATCATCGACTTCCTCCGCTATCTTGCTGTCGATCCAGATGCGAAAGAAATGAAACAGAACGTAGCCGATGAAGATGATGACCATCACATCCAGCACGCGTGCAACCGGCAGGTCCTGGCTCCAGTCCGCCTCGGGATACCAAATCACCACAAGGGCATAGGCACCGATCACAAATGCCAGAATTCCAGCTACCCGACGCGCCAGATCTTCATAGGTCAGAAGATACTGTCTGCGCTGTTCTGCCTCGGGCGTTTCCACGGGCTCGAAATCCGCATCAGCGGCGGCGATGACGGTTTCTTCGTTTATCTCGTTGATCTTGCGTGAACGGTCAAAATACCGCTCCAGCACGTAGTTCATCGCACCATAGGCGATAACAACGGACATGAAGATCATATAGCTGCTTGCGATCAGCGGCAGCGGCGTTGGGTTCTCCAGTGCAAGATCAACAGCCAGACGGAACCAGCTGAACACGACATAGACGATCAGTGCAGGCGCCCAGCCGAAGGATACGAACCGTAACAACCAGGACACCTGATCCGGCGCTCGTCCGCCACGGATTGCATTTGAAATGGCCCGGGCATTGAAAAGGATCATCAGAATATTGCCCAAAGCACCCAACATTGTCAGGCAGCCATAGACCATGGCGTAGACGTTATAATTCAGCCCGAAATCCGCAACCCAGGTCGAAAACAGAACAACCGTGATGTCATAGGTCGCGAGTGCAGAAGCCCAGAGATACAGCCGCTTGGCATCCCGGTCCGAGAACGGTGGCAGTCGATATTGGCTCAGGTAGGGTGACAAAACCATCCGCCACAGATCGGACACCGTGCGCGACAGGAAGAACGCCGTGAAGATCGCCGTGACCGTGAATTGGATCGAGATATCGTCTGCTTCGCCAAAAAACAGATACCCGACGATCAGCGCCATAAGCATCGCAAAAATCGTCGCTCCGATCCCCATCAGGAACCGGAACAGCAGGAAGGGCATCTTTTCGCGGTAGCCTTGCGGTTCATCCTTGATCCGCGCAACAACCCAGCGGCGCGCGATGCGTTTTCCATATATCTCGATAGACAGCCAGCGCCCCAACAACAGGAACAGGATGTTCCAGCCCAGAACTTCGACATAGGTCTGAATACGACCGTCCGGGCTGGTCTGACGCAGGACATACTTCACTTCGAACACCGAATACGGCAGCGCCTCAAGCCGTGATTGCATCGACTCACGGAATTTCGAGAACCGCTCCTGCGCCTTCATCAGCTGCGATCCGCCACCCATGGGATTGTTCGAATCGCTGGCCGCATCATCCGGGCCCGCATCCGCGCTGCCGGCTGTTGTCACAACCTGCCCAGCGCTGTCGATGACGATCACACTTGCCCCGGCTTCACTGGCCGCGCGAATTGCCTCCGCCAAATCACTTTCTTGCGTGGTTTCAGACGAACTGCCCGAGCTATACCCCGGAATCAACGACGACTGCGCTGAGACGCTGACCGGAAGTGCCAGAACAAAAGCCCACAAAGCCAGAGTTATTGCGGCCAGAAAGGTGTGTTTCATAGGGTTTTGCATCCAGCTTTTCCGATAGCGGCCAGACTACAGAAGGGTTTCAGGCAGTTCAAACACTCGGGTGTGACCTGCTCAACATCGTGATCCGGCGTGTTCTTGACGCACTGTTTGATCACGGATGTTTTCAATCTGGTGAAAATTGAATATGAACGAACAGAAGTTTAAGGCCCTGCCCCTTTGCCAGTTCACCTGCTCTTTTGTGATCCCTCTCAAGCCTTGGTGCGATATGTCGCGAAATCGCCGATATGCTGTTGCCAAATCGCAATGTTTGGAACATTTGCGGAAGAGCATTTCCTCCTTTGGCAAGCGTGGCTGGGAAATATACAGTAACGCTTGCAAACGCGCGGATTTCGAACCGGGATCAAGAAGACGGGCAACACTATGAGCCTTAGCAAAACCAAATCCAAACCGGACCGCGCGCCGCGTATCCTGTTTTACAGCCACGACACGTTCGGGCTGGGCCATCTTCGCCGGTCGCGGGCTTTGGCGGCTGCGATCACGCAGGCGGATCAAAGCGCGTCGGCACTGATTCTGACCGGCTCGCCTGTGGCCGGTCGGTTTACGTTTCCCCGCCGCGTCGATCACGTGCGCCTGCCCGGTGTGACCAAACGTGCTGACGGATCCTATGCTGCGCGCACAATCGGGATGGGCATCGAAGAAGTGACCGAATTGCGGTCGGGTCTGATTCAAACAGCAGTTCAGCAATTCGACCCCGATATTCTGATCGTCGACAAGGAACCGACAGGGTTTCGGGGGGAATTGCTTCCGACCCTGAAATACCTGCAACACAACTGCGGAACGAAACTGGTGCTTGGGTTGCGCGATGTTCTGGATGAACCCGAAGTGTTGGCCGCTGAATGGGCGCGCAAGGAAGCCATTGATGCGACCGAGCGGTTTTATCACGAAATCTGGGTTTACGGCTTGCAGTCGATTTATGACCCGACACAGGGGCTGCCCCTGAGCCCGGCGGCGCAGTCCCGCATTCACTGGACGGGGTATCTGCGCCGTGATCTAGGCCCAGTCGGCGGACCACCGGAACAACCCTATATCCTGATCACGCCCGGCGGTGGCGGCGATGGCAAGGCGATGGTCAACCTCGTTCTGTCTGCATACGAAAAAGATCCGGATCTGTCACCGCGCGCGGTTCTGGTCTACGGTCCCTTCCTGTCTGGCGAGTTGCGAGAGGATTTCGAAACGCGCGTCGCGGCTCTGAACGGTCGTGTCACTGCTGTTGGCTTCGAATCCCAAATCGAAACACTTTTTGCAGGCGCCAAAGGCGTCGTCTGCATGGGTGGCTACAACACGTTCTGCGAGGTTCTGTCCTTCGACAAACGCGCGGTCATCGTCCCGCGCACCACGCCCCGGCTGGAACAGTGGATTCGGGCTTCGCGTGCAGAAGGGTTGGGCCTCGTGCGGATGCTGGATGAAAACCGGGATGGCCTGACACCGGATTCGATGATCCGTGCCATTCGGGAACTGCCGCATCAATCCCTGCCGTCCCAAACCATCCAGAGCGGATTGCTGGACGGGCTGGACTATGTCACGGACCGCATCGAGAGCATGCTGACCTGGGAACAGGAACGAGCCACCGGATGACCTCAGATTCCCCTACTCTGGCGGTTGTGGTCAAAGGCTGGCCACGACTGTCTGAAACGTTCATCGCGCAGGAACTTGTCGCGTTGCAGGATGCCGGACATCATTTTGACATCTGGTCTTTGCGGCACCCGACCGACACGAAACGCCACCCTCTGCATGACCGTTTCACAGGGCAGGTCCGATACCTGCCCGAGTATCTTCATGACGAACCCAAACGGGTCTGGGCGGCACGGACCCTGGCCCAAACGCTTCCCGGTTACGACAGGGCCTATCGGATCTGGCGTCAGGACTTGAAGCGCGACCCGACACCAAATCGCATCCGCCGGTTTGGGCAAGCCTGTGTTCTGGCCGCTGAATTGCCTGCCCAGACGCAAGGGTTGTACGCTCATTTCATGCACACGCCGTCGTCCGTTACCCGTTACGCCGCCATCATGCGCGAATTGCCGTGGAGTTTTTCGGCTCATGCCAAGGATATCTGGACGTCGCCGGATTGGGAAAAACGTGAAAAGCTGAAAGCCGCATCCTACGGGGCCACGTTTGGCGCCACCTGTACAGCCATCGGAGCGGATCATCTGCGCAGCCTGGCCGATGACCCCAAGCGCGTGGATCTGATCTATCACGGGTTGGACCTGTCTCGCTTTCCTGAACCGCCAACGCAAAGGCTGCGTGCTGCGGGCGGTCCTTTTCACATGATTTCCGTCGGGCGGCTGGTCGAGAAAAAAGGCTTCGATCGTCTGGTCGCGGCTTTTGCATTGCTGCCCGATGACCTGGATTGGCACTGGACCCATATCGGTGGTGGCGCATTGGGTGATGCTTTGCGGGCGCTGGCGAACACAGCCGGCATCGCGAACCGGATCACCTGGAAAGGGGCCTGCGACCAGCCGGAGGTCATCGAAGCGATGCGTGATGCCGACCTGTTCGTTCTGCCCAGCCGCATCGCGAAGGACGGAGACCGCGACGGGTTGCCGAATGTGTTGATGGAGGCCGCGTCTCAGCTGTTGCCAATCCTGTCGACTCCGGTCTCGGCGATCCCCGAGTTTATTGAAACCGGAACGCATGGGGTTTTGTCCGATGACGACCCATCGGCGCTGGCAGAAGCCATTGAAGGTTTGGCAACCGATCCGCAGCAGGCCGCAAGGATGGCACGTGCAGCCTATGATCGCCTGCAAGCCGAGTTTCGGATGGCCCCCGGCATCGCACGGCTGTCTGAACGCCTCAATTCCATGTGCATGGAAAACGCGTAATGGCGCGGGTCGCGTTTTATGCCCCGATGAAATCTCCTGACAGCCCGAAACCTTCGGGCGACCGTGAAATGGCCAGGAACCTGATGCAGGCGCTGACCGCAGAGGGTGATACGGTCGATCTGGCGACCGACTTGCGCATTTATGACAAAAGCGGCGACGAAGACTTGCAACATGCCCTGAGACGCGCGGCAGAGGATGAAGCGAAACGACTTATCTCTGACATGCCTTCAGATACTAGTCTTTGGGTGACCTACCACAATTATTACAAGGCACCTGACCTGCTGGGCCCTCGGGTTTGCAAGGCGCACGGCATTCCCTATGTGCAACTGGAAAGCACCCGCGCATCCAGCCGGTTAAGCGGGCCGTGGGCTGAATTTGCCGAGGCGGCGCATCAGGCCTGCGATGCAGCGGATGTGATCTTTTATCACACGGCCAACGACCTGATCACTTTGGAGCGGGATCGTTTTGGCGATCAGGCTTTGGTCGAATTGCCTCCGTTCCTGCCAATGGCCGAATTGCCCCCCGCCGCCATCGGCGGTGAACCCATGCTGACCGTCGGCATGATGCGGTACGGGGACAAGCTGGCGTCCTATCAGATATTGTCCGAGGCCCTGGCGCATTTGACAGGAGACTGGCACCTAAATATCGCGGGAGACGGCCCGGCGCGCAGGCAGGTTGAGACCCTGATGGCACCATTCGGACATCGGGTGAGTTTTCTTGGTCAGCTTGACCGGGAAGAATTGCAACGCGTCTATCAACAGTCGTCTCTGCTTGCCTGGCCCGGAGTAAATGAGGCTTACGGGATGATTTACCTTGAGGCGCAGGCCGCGGGATTGCCTGTAGTCGCTCAGGATCGGCCCGGCGTACGCGATGTTCTGTCCCCCGCGGCCTATCCGTCTGTCGCAAGTGGTGCCAAGGGATTTGCGGATGGCATGCAAGCTCTTCTTTCGGATTCCATGCTGCGCCACTCTCTCGCCGCTGCAGCGCGCGACTACGTGACAGAGCGCCACCTGATGCCACAGGCGACCGAGCGCTTGTGGGCAACCCTCCGACCTCTACTGAAGGACGTATCATGACCCGGCTTGCACTGCTCCGCCATGGGCACACCCATTGGAACCGCGCGGGACGGATCCAGGGGCGCAGCGACATACCGCTGGACGATGACGCCCGAGCCGAACTTACAGGCTATGGATTGCCGCAGGACTGGGCCAAAGCTGACATCTGGTCCAGCCCCCTGCACCGCGCCAGTGAGACGGCGCAAATCGTGACTGGTCGCGACCCGAACACCTCGGACGCGTTGACCGAGATGAACTGGGGCGATTGGGAAGGTCTGCGCGGGGTTGACCTGATCGCGGACACATCCAGCGGGTATCGTCATATCGAGAGTTGGAGCTGGGATTTCCGCCCACCAAACGGGGAAAGCCCGGCCGAGGTTCGCGACAGGCTTCACCCGTGGCTGTCCGAGTTGCAGCGGGATACCGTCGCGGTCTGCCATATCGGAATCATGCGGGTCATTCTGGCTCAGGCTTGGGGGTGGAATTTTGAAGGCCCTGCCCCCTTTAAGATCAAACGCAATCGGCTGTATATCGTCGACATGAATACCATGACCGCCGACGCCGACCCCGTTCGCCTGATCAAACGCGAGGCCCCGCAATGAAGGTGATGATCATCGTCACGCACCTGTTGGGCACCGGGCATCTCAGCCGGGCGCTGACATTGGGGCGGGCATTTCGGGATGATGGCCAAGACGTCATGGTCGTGACGGGTGGCATGCCCGCGCCGCAATTGGATAGCACCGGCATGACCCTGTTCGGCTTGCCGCCTCTCAGGTCAGAAGGAACCAACTTCACCCGTTTGCTGACCGAAAGCGGTGAAGAGGCTGACGCGGCCTATTACGCCGCGCGTGAGTCAGCCTTGGTGCAGGCGGTGAAAAGCTTCCAGCCGCATATCCTGATCACCGAGCTTTACCCCTTTGGCCGCCGATCACTCTCGGCCGAGTTCGATGCGGCCCTGAATGCGGCGAGCACCTTGCCTGAGCGTCCCGTCATTCTCGGGTCGATCCGAGACATTCTGGCTCCGCCCTCCAAACCCGCCAAGGCGGAGCGCGCGGATGAAATCGTGTCTCGGTATTATGACGGCATTCTGGTTCATTCGACCGAAAGCGTTACGCCCCTGTCGGTCAGTTGGCCGGTGTCGGACCGACTGGCCAAGCGACTTCACTACACTGGCTTTGTGGCGCCCGCATTGCCCCAAACTCACCCCGACGCGGCGGGTCAGAATGAAATCCTGGTCAGCACTGGCGGCGGATCTGTTGGGCAACCGATCTTTCGCGCGGCCATCGAGGCCGCCCGAAAGATGCCCAACAGGCGCTGGCGCCTGCTGGTCGGTGGAACGGATGCACGGGCGCGGATCGCTGAATTGTCCCGGCTGGCTGCAGGTGCTTCAGTTGTTCTGGAACCTGTGCGGCCGGATTTTCGCCAGATGCTGCCCCTTGCAGCGGCGTCGGTCAGCATGTGCGGCTACAACACTGCTATGGATATCCTTCAAAGTGGTACCGCCGCCGTGTTTGTACCTTTCGACGACGGCAAAGAGGTAGAACAAGGGCTGCGCGGGCAGAGCCTGTCCGATCTTCCTGCAATCGAAGTTCTGGAAAGCAGAGCGTTGAGCGGGGCGACATTGGCTCAGGCGGTGGAGCGTGTCGTGGCCGACGGTCCCCGTGTACAACAGGATTTCGGTTTTGACGGAGCCATCCAATCCGTTCACATCGCCAAGCGCCTGCTGGAGCAGCGTACATGAACCCCGACTGGCGCCCACTTGATGTCGAGTTAAACCTTTGGCGTGCCGAAAGCTTGCCCTTGCCTCTGTGGTGGCGCGATGATGATGCCATTGCGCCAACATCGCAATTGGACCGCCTTTCCGAGCTGGCTGAAAAACTGGGCCTGCCCGTGCATCTGGCCGTTATCCCACGTGACGCGACGCCTGCGCTGGCGGAATATGTTGCCGGGCGCGCGTCTCTTATTCCGGTCGTACACGGGTGGGCACATACAAACCATTCGCCCAGCGGTGAGAAGAAGGCCGAGTTTCGGCTCGACCGTCCGCTGGAGGTGATGGTGACGGATGCACAGGCCGGGATGGCGCGTCTTCGGTCCCTGTTTGGTGACAATATGCGACAGATGTTCGTGCCCCCCTGGAATCGCATTGCGCCCGAGATGGCCAAACAGTTGCCAAAGCTGGGATACCGCATCCTGTCCACCGCAACGCCCCGCAAATCACGTCTGGCCGCACCGGGGCTTGAACAGATCAACACCCATCTTGATCCGATCAACTGGCGCGGGTCGCGTGGCTTGATCTCACCCGACGCCCTGATCGCACAGATTGTTGGATTTCTGCGAGACCGACGCGAAGGCCATTCAGACAACACCGAACCCTTTGGTATATTGACCCATCATCTGGTTCATGATCAGGGCATCTGGGCCTTTACCGAGGCCCTGCTGAGTAAATTGCTGAGCGGGCCCGCCACAGCCTGGGTCGCGCCAAAGAACGAATGAGGACATCACCATGAGCCGATTGGATTCCATGCTGCGCCGACTGACGGCCCAACGCGACGGACTGAACTGGGCAGCCGAGCGGATCAGCGGTCAGCCGGGCGACGTGCTGGACATGGGGTTGGGCAATGGCCGCACCTATGACCACCTGCGTGAAATCCTGCCAGAGCGCCGAATCTGGGTGATGGACCGTGTCCTGCAATGCCATCCGAACAGCACCCCCCCGGCCGAGGATTTCCTGCAGGGTGAAGCCGAACCAATGCTGCACAGGCTGGCAGCCGGCGGGCATAGGATCGCGCTGGCGCATTACGACTTCGGACGCGGCATCAAGCACCAGGACGTAGCCGAAGCAGAGCGGCTCAGCCCGCTGATCGAGAAAGTCATGCAGCCCGGAGGGTTGTTGATTTCAGGTCAACCCCTGGTCGGCTTTGCCCAGATCCAGGGGCCCAAGACAATCGCCCCGGACCGTTACCTGTTCTACACGGCCTGATTACGCCACGCGTCGACCGCGCACCCAGACCGAACTCGGGACGGGTACATCCGCGCGCATCCGGAAGCGGATGACATCGGCGCGGGCGTCGGTGCGCAGTTCACCCCGTTCCTCCAACCCTGCCGCCTGAGCCGGGGCCAGCGTTACCGTCTTCATCCCGCGTGCCATGTCGCCCCAGATCTCGCCCAGCCTAACCGCCGACAACAACAAGGCCGACGGCACATAATCCGAAGACAGGATGTCCAGATACCCAAGCCGGGCCAGCTCGCAGGCCGCAACATTGCCAGAATGCGATCCCCCACGGATAATGTTCGGCGCACCCATCATGATCTGAATGTCGTTTTCGTGGCAGGCGCGTGCCGCTTCGACGGTCGTGGGGAACTCGGCCAGACGGATGCCGTGACCTGCGGACACCTTCACCTGATCTTCCGTCGTGTCGTCATGGCTGGCCAATACTGCTCCGAAACGGCAGGCAGCCTTGACAGCTTCGACCTCGTGCAGATCGCCATTGCGATTTCGAAGCCCTTTCAGTTGCGTCACATGCTGAAAGTACATGTCATCGTCCATGGCATATTTGGCTTTCAGATAGGTTTCCAGCTTGTTCATATCTCGAAACTGACGCTGTCCGGGTGTGTGATCCATTATGGACACAATGCCAACCCTGTCTTCTGGTCCAAATTCGTTCAGCTCTTCAACCAGAGTTTCCGAACACACCTCGGCCCGCAAGTGCAGAAAGTGGCTGATCTTAAGCGCATCCTGTTCGCGCAGATCCCACAACTCCTGCGACAGGCCGCGGGCGTATTTCCCGTACCGCCGCGCGCCCGACGGGATCGATCCAACCCGCATGGCGTCAAACACTGTCGTGATCCCGGTGCTGGCCAATTCCGCATCATGCGCAAGAATTGCAGCGGCATGGGGCCAGTTCACCTGTGGACGCGGTTGAATGTGACGCTCAAGGTTGTCCGTGTGCAACTCGACAAGCCCGGGGCTGACATAATCGCCTTCGCAATCGATCGCGCCTGCAGGAACCCTGTTTCCAGTGTCGATTTCAGCGATGGTCTCACCCACAATCCGGACACTTCCGGTTACGGTTTCATGCGGCAATACAAGCGTGGCATTGGCAAGGATCAAGTCTTCTGTCATCTGAACTTCACGCATTTTGAGGTCGAGGCAGGCCACGCAAAAGGAGGCCGATATGAAATTTACGCGATACGCGATCTATTTTGCGCCACCGGCGGGCGCGGAATGGACGAAATTTGCAACCAGCTGGCTGGGTTGGGACATGGAAGCGGGAAAGCAGGTTACGCATCCTATTGTTGAAGGCATCGATGTTGACGCTGTCACGGAAGTACCGCGCAAGTACGGGTTGCACGCGACCCTGAAACCGCCCTTCAGACTGCGCAACGACAAAACGTTCGAAGCCCTGTACGAGGCTTGCGGTTCGCTCGCCTCCCGCCAACCGCCTGTGTCGCTGGATGGCCTTGAGATCGCCCGGTTTGGGCGCTTTCTCGCACTGCGTCCGCTGGGTGAGACCCAGGCGCTGAATGCGCTTGCTGCTGCCTGTGTTCGGGAACTGGACAAATTTCGTGCGCCCACCTCCGAGGCCGAATTGACCCGCCGCCGCGCCGCCGGGTTGACCCCAGAGCAAGACGCCAACCTGGTTCAGTGGGGCTATCCTTTCGTACTGGACGCGTTCCGCTTTCACATCACGCTGAGCGGCAAGCTGGACAAACCAACCCTGAGAACAACTCAGGACGTGTTGCAAACCCATCTGGCCCCATTGCTGCCGCGGCCCTTCCAGATCACGGATCTGGCCCTGACGGGCGAGGCTGAGGACGGGCGGTTTCACCTGACCCATCGCTACGCGCTCTCCGGTTGAAGGTGCGACAGGATTTCAGCAAGCGTATCTTCCATCGCACCGGAATTGTCGATGTCCATCACCCGGTTCAGACCGTTGGGCAAAGACGTTTGGGCCCGGTCCAGGCGCCGCGTCTGTTCTGCCTTGCCTTCCCGCCCCCGTGCGGACAGGCGTTTGGCCAGAACCTCGGCCTCCGCTGTCAGGGAAATCACGATCAGATCACCGAACACCTCCTGCGCCTGAATCAACACCGTTCGTGACAGGTTGACCAGAACGGCCTCGGCTACCTGCCGCTGCTGTGTGATCGTCTTCGGCACGCCGTAATACAGCCCATGCGCACGCCAGTTCAAAGCAAAAGCACCATCCCATTCCATCCGCTGAAATGTCTCGACCGAGACCCGGTCGAAGTCTTCGCCCTCTTCGCCCTCGGGGCGGGTAATCACCCGCCGCACACGCAGAAACCCCGACGCTCGCGCCACCAGCGCGTTCATTACGCTGTCTTTTCCGACACCCGAAGGACCGACGATCGCTATGACGGGGGCAAGCGTCATGCCGCTATCCCCGGCGTGAATTCCGAGACATCGACCTCTCGGTCACAAACCCGCTCACGTGCGTCGAAATCCTGAAAAATCCCGACAATCGTCATACCCTTGTTTCCTGCCTCTTTGATCAGGGACAAAACGGTTTCACGGTTCTGCGCATCCAGACTCGCCGTTGGTTCATCCAACAGCATCGCCGGATACTCGTGCGCAAAGCCTCGTGCAATGCTCACCCGCTGCTTTTCGCCTCCCGAGAAGGTCGTCGCGCTGAGGATCCACAGGCGTTCGGGAATATTCAGCCGTTTCAACAACCCGGATACTTTGCCCAGTGCAACTTGTCTGTCACAGCCAGCGGTCCGCAGGGGTTCTGCCACATCGTCCAGCAACGGCACCCGAGGCACGACCCGCAGGAACTGGCTGACATAGTCCAACGTGTCACGACGCAGAGAAAGGGTCTGGCGCAGCTTTGCCTCGGGGATGCGATGGCGGGTCTGGATGACGGTTGCCTTTTCCGTTTCTTCGGTGGCGGCGGCCCCCGCCGTGTTCTCAAAGAACTTGCGGATGGACACGGCGTTGGTCCTGCCGTCTGCGCCCTGATCGATCACCTTGAGCGTATCCTCGGGCGTGAGTGTCGCGGCTGAAACCTGCATGCCCCCGGCACCCCAGCCATAGGGCATCGGCATCTCGCGACTGGCAAACGGTACCTGACACCCCGGCATGGCCAGGCCTTTGAGGATCGCCCGCCGGATCATCCGCTTGGTTTGTTCGTCGAGATAGGCGAAATTGTATGCGCTCATAAGCAGCCTCTTTCGATGAGGGCATGTTCCAACGCGTGCGGCGAGGTGAAGTGGATCCCATCCATGCCAACCGCACACGCTCCTTCGACATTGTGCAACCCGTCATCGATGAAAATGCAGTTCTCAGGTGAAAGCCCGGCCCGCTTGCACAACAAATGGAAAATCTCTGGCTGGGGCTTCAACAGCTTCTCCTGCCCCGACACGACAGTAACGCCAAACACGTCGCCCAATTCGGGGTGTGCCCCCACGCCGACAGGCCAGGTTTCCGCTGACCAATTGGTGATCGCGTGAACCGGCAGGCCTTTCTCTTTCAGGCGGTAAAGCAGGCGCCAGCTTCCCTTGATCTTGTGTGGAACGGTTCTGGCATAACGCTCAACATAAACACTGAGGCGCTGCCGATCTTCCTCATTCTCCAGTTCAGCGGCCAGATCAGCGAAGATCTCGCCCCCGTCGGCCCGCAGGTTGCGTTCGGGGAAATCGATGCGCGTCAGGAACTCTGCCACCGCCTCGCGGCTACCCATCTCGTCCAGCCATGCCAAATGCGGATCCCATTTGACCAGCACGTTTCCGATATCAAAAACGACGGTTTTCATTCTAGGGCCTCCTTCGAGGTGCGCTCATCGGCCTTTCGGCGCAGTTTGTGGACCAGTTCCAGCTCGGACTGGAAAACGACGTAATGCTGTAGCTTGGTTTGTTCTTGGAATACACCAAACGTGGCAATGTTGCGCGGTAAGCGCGGACGAGGAAGATCGCCTCGGTCAGATCGCCACGTGCCTGTTTGATCTCCAGCGCAGCAAGGTTGGGATCGTACAAGGACCCTTCTGCCATCGCCCGATTCACCGCAAGGCTCAACTGTTCACGGATCTGTGCCAGGCTCAGTTCCGCCAGATCCGTCGCGCCACGGCGTTCTTCGGACAACCACGCATGGGCATTCTCGATGGTTTCTTCACGCCCTTTTACAGCAACATACATGGCTTAACCCTCCGACCTGATCTGCGTGCTACGCGGTAGGGCCGCGACCGCCTCACCGCAGGTTAAAAAGAAATCACACCTCAACGGATAGAGCAGCGCATTACCCTGAAGCGTCGCAGCATCCGGCAGAGAAAGCTGCGCAGTGTCCCGAATCCCCGGGCCGCTCAGAACCGCACCGTTCTGCTCCAGCCGCTTGCGTTCCACAATAAGCGTCGCGGAATGATCCGAACACTCCAGCGTTCCGATACGGTAGGTATCGAGCGGCCCCAATACATCCCACGTGCCAAGGGCAAAATCAGCCTCTTCCGCTGCCACCATCCGTGCACCCGTGTGAAAGGTCAGCCATTCGCGCACCGCGTCGGTGTCGGCTTCGCCCGCCAGATGAACGTTTGTCTCAGCGTCGCAAAGCGTCAGGATCAGCGTGCCAGCCGCGACGGACAAGGGCGCAGGTGGTTCACAGCCAGCCAGAGCGCGGATTGCATGTGCCACATCGACAGGAGCGTTTCGAGAGCCCCCTGAAAACCGCATTTGAACAGACATCAGTCTTCCCCCCGAACCTGCGTAAAAAACTCAACCTTGGTGGCCGCTGCCTCTGCGGCGCGCGCGGTTTTGTACGCCTGCATTTGCTGTCGCAACGGGTCGCGCAACCGTGCCTGCAAGTCTCCAGCAGTTGCTGTCTGCACCGTCGCGTCAATCAACGCCGCAGCTTCTGCCTTGGATTTCGACCTGCCCTGAACATATCCGTGATAGACCGTACCATCCTGCAACACGACTGAGCAGCGCGTAACGGTCATTTCACCCAGGCTGAACAGAGCGCCGGAGCCTCCGATGCGGCCACGCACCATGACACCCCCCACCTCGGGTCCGCGCAGCAATTCGAAAATCGGGCAGTCCTGAATGCCGCCCCATAGTGTCATCAGGGTGGCGTCTGGCGCGCGCGCCAGCAGGCCCACCCATTCCTTCCGTGCCTTGATCTCGATTTCCGTCTGGTTTGTCATCAAAGCCTCTTGGCCAAGGTGTCTACCAGAAACACACAACTAGACAAATTTTGACCACCAGGTTGCCGAAACGCAATCTGGGACGGTAATCCCCCCGAAAATTAGGGGTGTCTGAAAGTAGAGTTTTCTCGAATGATGAAAGAGGAGATTCTGATGAAGAAATCGCAGTTCGGCGACGCGCAGATGCGGATATTACGCGTCTCTTTCCGGATACGCCCGGGTGCTGTCCACAATGTCAAGGCGATCCGGAAAACCGATAGCGCGATGGATTTCGTCCATTGGGAAAAGCTTGAACCTGGCCGCATGCGGCGAAGAACGATTGAGCGCCCCGCGCAGGACGTTCGAGACCACGACAACTAGCGCCCGCAATCCTTGCCAACCGGCTGCTACAGGTGCCGTTCAACGGATGCGTTGCACCGAGGTGAAAGTTTTGTGCCGACACAGCGTTCGCGGGGGCTATCCATCCCACCGCCCCACGGGTATACGCATCCGCGACTCTTCAGCTGATACGAGGCCACCATGAGCTTTGACCGTACCATCAAGATCGCGCCGTCTATCCTGTCCGCCGACTTCGCCAATTTCGGACAGGAAATTCAGGCCATCGAAGCACAGGGCGCAGACTGGGTTCATGTGGACGTGATGGACGGCCATTTCGTTCCAAACCTGACCTTTGGCCCCCCGGCGGTAAAAGCTTTTCGGCCACATGTCAAAACGGTGATGGACGTTCACCTGATGATCACCCCGGTTGATCCGTACATTCAGGCCTACGCGGACGCGGGCGCGGATATCCTGACCGCCCATGTTGAGGCCGGCCCGCATACACACCGCACTCTGCAAGCCATTCGCGCCGCCGGTATGAAAGCAGGCGTCGCACTGAACCCCGGCACGCCCGCCGAGACAGTTGAACACCTATTGGAACTGGCAGACCTGGTTTGCGTCATGACAGTGAACCCGGGCTTTGGCGGCCAGAAGTTCATCGACATGACCGACAAAGTCCGCAAGCTGCGTCAAATGATCGGAGACCGCCCGATCCATATCGAGATCGATGGCGGGGTCGACCCACTGACCGCCCCTCTGGTTGCCGCGGCAGGTGCTGATGTTCTGGTGGCAGGATCAGCGGTGTTCAAGGGTGGGTCGGTGACCAATCCCGAAGTCTATGGCGAGAATATTAATGCGGTACGGGCTGCGGCTGAATCTGCTCAGCAGTGAAGCTTGTAGGACAAAACGCGCAAGCCTATCCGGTCTGAACAAACAAGCGTACATGGCCATTCACGTTCGAAACCGACAAGGAGGGAACACCCTACTCTGGTGTTCCAGGTGAGAGCTCAAGCGACTTGCACGGATGTGAGAGGTTTGGCCAAGAAGGAACAGTATACTGTCGCAATGGCGGCTTTGAGCCCGAAGGAGCCGTTTAGAGCTGAGTCGATTGCGGGACGAAACGTCTAACCAAACCACCGAAATGCAGTCACGATATAGGAAGATTACAGCTACGAAGTTCGGTCATTGTAGATGAAAAGTTAGCGTTTTCAGAAGACAATTGCAGTCCAAAGTGAGTAGTCCGAACAGTATCGACCGGGAACTTTCCTGTCTTAGACGAACTTGTGTCCACTCGAAAAACGGAGTTGCCCAACGCTGACGTTTTGGATGAAATCTCGAACTCTTCGCCATCAGCGTTTCGAGATGTATAGGTGCATTTTCCTACAACACCGAAACAACTGTGAGGCTCAAAGCTCTCCCATTTATTCCCGGCCCAAACTCTACGCGTCATCAGCCCACTTTCGTTATAGTCAGTGGTGCTTATTCTTTCGCGCGAACCGACTTTATTGCGAGTAACGACCCTAAAAGCGCCATTCCGCTTACCAACGAAAGTGCTCACCCATTCGTTTCCATTAGAGTATTTCTCAGTCCAACTACATCCCTTGGGCATCTCCCAGAATCGTATTTCACCTGCTCTGATGCTTGTCCCTGTAGCGAAAAGTGCAAATATTGCAGTCAAGGTCGTGACTACAATGGGGGCAACCTTCACGATTGAATTCATTTGTTTCATCCCTATTTGCGGACTCATCTCTCAGACAGCACGGCAATCATGCCGACACATGCAACGCAGTGCAACGAAAGCAGTCTTAGCCAGTTGCCGCTTCGTCCCGCTAAGCGGTAGATCAAAAAAGGCCGCCCCGATTTTGGGCGGCCTTCTTTGTTTCAACGATGTGCCGGGCTGAAGCCCGGCCTACCGATTATT